>JACOZW010000022.1 GCA_016181145.1 Candidatus Yanofskyibacteriota bacterium | reverse complement strand
GTTGCGGGAGGGATAGGTATAAACAATGATTGATAAACCGACAGGAAAGCGGGAACTGACCGAAGGGAATTCACGAAGGCTTCCGGAGGTTTTCAATCATTGTTTGTCTATCCCGGAGCACAGGCTGAGAAAATGGTGATAAATGGTTTCGCCCTACAACTATATATTTAAATCTTCTCCGAACGGATGCTGGTTAACCATGCTTACATAATGACAATGATCACAATGACCGTTTTTACCAGTCATACCAGAAGCGGGAGAATTTTCCGAACGGGCAAGCTCAACAGCTTTTTCAAATGTCGGGCCGACCCAATCCATGTTGACCTTAACCGGCCTGACTTCTTCGGTAAATTTTAAGGCGTTGGCAAAACCGGTCTCCCCTTCTTTCATTACTTTATAAAAAACAAAAAATGCCTCAGGATAGGTTTCGAAGCCCTTCTGCCTCAATATATAATTATAGACATCCATCTGTTTTTGATAATCATCATATATAGTTATTTCTTTAGCGCCGGAAGATTTGTAGTCAATAACACCCAACGAGCCGTCATCGAATTGTAAAACATCATCAACCGCTCCGTACAAAATCGCATTTAAATCCTCGTCGAAATAGGCAATTCCCTTGAAATTATTTCTCCATTCAGAAAGCTCCTCGCCGTTATAAAGTTTTGCATTTTTAATCCCGTATTTTTTAAGAACGGGCGGTAACGTACCTTTTTCGCGATAGGTATCAAATTCTTTTTTAACTAAGTAATCGACGGCGATGGAAAGAGTAAACGGATAGCCCGGAGGACGCTTAACCCTGTGATGCACATCCAGCCAGAAACATCTCGGACACTCAAGAAACAGTTTTAAACCGCTGCGGGAGATTTTGAGAGTATTAGGGAATTTAGACATAACATAATTGTATATAAAAACTCCGCTTCTGAGAAGCAGAGTTAAACATATTGCTGAACTAAATGCCAAATAAATCTTTGGCCAAATCCCGGCCCGGCTCCATATTCTTTGGCATCAGCTTCGAATATCGCACTAATATCGACAAAGAACCAACTGGTCTCCCTTTCAAAAAAATTATGCAAAAAGACGAAGGGCGATGTATGGTAAGCGCTGGGAATATCATTGAGAAGATCGGAATCGGAACTTATATGCATCATATCCACCCGGTTAAAATTCTCTATTTCCGGCATAAGAAAAACTTTTTCAGACGACATTTTCTCGGATATCTCAATCTTTCTTCGATTTCCCCTACCAACATAACCTACCTTAAGGAAATCGGGCCCGAGATCTTTTAGATCGCTCAGTGTGCCAACAGAAATTATGGCATCCGGCTTGAATTTCCGCTCTCCAAAAGCAATGGCCTCCGCCAGAATCAACCTGCCCTCGCAATCAGTATTAACGATCTTAACTGTTTTGCCTCCATAGGCCCTTAGAATTGACCCCGGCAGAATGGAATTCGAGCCAATCATATTTTGAACTATTGGAGTAATGGTTATAACTTCGACGGGCAAATTGAACTCTTCTGCCATAAAAGGAATAGCCATAGATGTAGCAGCACCGGCCATATCGAAATGCATATTATCATAATAACCGGTACCCTTAATATCATGTCCGCCAGTATCAA
The DNA here is from genome assembly GCA_016181145.1 of Candidatus Yanofskyibacteriota bacterium. Taxonomy (GTDB): domain Bacteria; phylum Patescibacteriota; class Minisyncoccia; order 2-02-FULL-40-12; family GWA2-44-9; genus 2-01-FULL-39-28. The sequence continues at coordinate 46,558 of JACOZW010000022.1, read as the reverse complement.
AAACAACGCCCTTACCAACCAACACAATTTTTCTTATTCTCTTCTGCCTGCCCGTATTTGGCTTATAATGAATCCTTAATAGGCACGGTTCAGATCTACTGCCCTGGTTGACGGCATTAATCAATTCAAAACCATGGCTTTTCAGGGCACTCTTTCCAAGAAGAAGATGCGCCGTCAAGTTTGGCGACATAGTTATTTCCTGCCACTCATCAGAAGACCTTATATTTACTCCGTCGCCCAAGACAGACAAGACAAAATTTAACGGTGTTTGTATATTGGGCGGAGCCTCAATCAGTCGCCTGGTCTTAGCCAGATAAGAACCGGCAATCTCACCGTCATTAATTGCCTTCTTAAAGAAACCGTCAACGGCCTTGTCTTCCTTGCCGAAAAAAAGAAAAGTTACCTCCTTCAACTTGCTCGCTTTGTCATTTTTATTTTTATAATCATCGCAGGAACTATCACTATAAATAATAGCCTCCACCACCATCCTGACAAAATAATACAAATACTCGCGATGTTCCTTGTCTTTTACATTTTGTGGAGAAAACCTATCCGGCAAAACAAGAAAAAACTTTTCAAACTTCTCGTCTTTCAGCCTTCGAACTGCAAGATTGACGCCACAAAAGACTTCTCTCAAAAAATTAAGGCTTGCAGTCCTTATTTCTTTCTTTCGCCTCCATGGATATGGGATATAGACGAGTCCGGCATGATAAGTCTTGCCATCTCGCAATATCGACTGGAGCGTAACCATCTCATCGCCCTTGAAAGCAATCTTATCGATGGATTTCCGCCTGGCTTCCATCTCCGGAAAGTACTTGGCAACACTAGGATCATCCTGACACTCAAAACCAAAAACAAGAACCGGAGCATCTCTGCTTAACTTAACCGATCCGAAAGAGGCAAAAAACAACTCTATGCCGCTCTGAGCCATAATTGGACTCCTTATTGTTAAAATTCTTGTCCAAAATATACAATAAAAAAATCAAACAATCAAGAACCCCAACAAGAGCTATGCTATCCAAAATTACTTCCGACTAATCCTACAGCGAATAGATTATTTTTCCATTCTCGAAAACATGGAAAATATTATTCTCCTCGGAAACCGTAAAAACAGTAGTACCTTTGAAAACATAGGAGGCTGAAATAGCTGACAGATGCCGTAAATGGACTTTTGTCTTAAAGCCAAACTGCTCAGAGAGGTCATTAAATTTTCCGGGATTAACTTTATGGGCAATTTCTTTCGGCCTCAATCCCTCTATCATTATGCCGGAGTGAACAATAACTCCATGCTGATCAACTAAAATAGCGCCGTCAAAATTAATAGTAGTCTCGATATCATGCTTGTGTCCGTGGTAATGTGTTAGTAAATTCTGGTGATGTTTTTTATAGATATCCTGCTTCATATCGGGCATGTCGGTATATTTATTCCATTTACCCCTCCAGCCGAGAACAACAAAAAGACCGAAACCCTTCTTGCGATTCATCAGATTAAGAATGATCTCCGAAGTTCTGATTCTTAGCTTTTCAGGGAACTTTATTTTCGATTCACCGAAGACTATCTTTAGCTCGCCCAGAACTTTCGGTACGTTGATCTTTCTGACCGGTTTGACCTTATTAACATACTTGTCCAAGAGCTTCGAGCTATATTTGAAGTTGCCCCCAGGCCCGACATTAAAAATAATTTTACAGCCTACCTTTTTGCACGCCTCAGCCTCAGGAACATCTTTATTTCTTCGGCCACCTTTGGCAAATATATCCGGCTTAATCCTTAAAATCTCTTTACTGATACTGATATCTTTTGGATTTCTGGGGTGGCTAGTAACGACAACATCGTCAACCCATTTTATAGATCTCAGAATATCTTCTCTTTCTCTCTGATTCATAAAAACGTGAGTCTTCTTTTTTTTGAGCCAATTGTCGTTATTAAGAACAACCACTAACTTATCGCCGAGTTTTTTGGCCTCTCTAAGCATCTTAATATGGCCGACGTGGATCGGATCAAACCCGCCAGAGACAACGACTATTTTTTTTCCATCATAGGTAGACTTTTTATCAGGCATATGCAATAAGGATAGTCTATTTATTCCAAATTTAAAAGCGGCATCTCATGCCGCTTTGTTGAAAGAATTAACTAGCCCGCTTAGGATTCCCGCCATTTTATCGGTCCTAAACTGCTCAGCCTGACGAACCCCTTTCTGATACCGGATAATCTCCCTACTGCTTGCACCTCTGAACATTGCCCCCTTAGAGCTAAAAATAATAATCAGATCCTGATGCCTTATGCTTTGCTCCTTGAAACTATAATGATGTCCTAAATGATCTTGGTTATCAGACTGAACACCGATAAGAAAATTAACATCAATATATGGCCAACCCAACGGCTGCTCTTTGGAAATTTTCATTATCTGAACATTAGTCTGGGCCAAGACATCAACCGATATTTCCTGAAGTTTATTTTTATTACAGGCACATTCTCTTTTCTCCGTACTCAATAATGTCCATCCCGAGAGAGACAAAAGCAGTGCTTTAAGGAGATAATCTTTCGGATCTCTCAGTCTTTCAGCATAGCTTACAGCATCACCAATCGTAGCAGAAATTAATGGGAGGTTAGATTCCATGTCCCAAGGAATACTGGAAGATATCAGCTCGTCATTTAACGAAGAAATCAGCCGTTCCTGAGCACAAATGGCCAGAACATAGAGGCTGAGCCAGAAAGACTCGCCCTTTGACTTATCGAGAACAGCTAGTTTATTTAATAATTCAGTTTTTAGAATTCTTATTCTCTTCAGGGCTTCTTTATAATCAATAATTTCCACAGTTTCCACGCTTCCAGGCATGCCTACTCCCCGCTTACACTTTCTGCCAATCTCAATTCTTTCCTCAATTCCTGATACGGAAAGTAATCTGGGCCGTACTTTTTCTTGAGGCGCTTTCTAGCCCTTATGTATGAAACCGATCTGAAAGGTTCTGACCGCGCCGTACCCGAAGAAACAAGAACCAAAAATGGTAGTATCCAGCCCAAAAAACATACCATGAATAACGGAAGTGGTAGCAAAACAAGACTCCCAGACGAAAAGATGTCTATTAGATCAACCGTAAAAGCTCCTCCAGAAATAATGCTCGCACTAACTATTACCCCCGCTCTCTTCCTGAGTCTTTCAAATAGTTTATTCTCTAGAAATGGCAGATTATTCTCTCCAATCTCCTGCACCAATACTCCCATTTGATTTATTGTAATATTGAATGCGTAGGTGTATGCATCGATAAACATGCTGGCAAGATTTTGTTTGGAAGCCATCTCGTTAATCGCTAGACCCCTTGCTTGCCGTTCTAATGCTTCCCTATGATTAGCTTGCTGATTCGCTTGCTGAAATTTGCTGACAAGCCGGCAAACTGCCTCATTCGGCCCATCATCAATCAGCTCCAGACTCGATGTACCTGAATTGATATCCAGATCTCCGAGCGATACCGAGGTTTTTACTCTTTCTTTCGTCAAAGTTCTGCTAGACACACTCTCTCCTCTTTTTTCAAAGACCCGCTCAATTGCTAGTATTATACATAAAAATCAGGGGGCGTCAACCCCGTAGTAGATTTTTCAAATACCTGCCTTTTGGCAGGTAGAAGCCGAAGGCAATTGGAAAATTCACTACAGGGTCAACCCCAAACAAAAAGCTCCGCGATGGCGGAGCCTGAGACCCAGATTAATCAACAAATTCTATCTCTGTGCCACAAATCTTTTTTTCCAAAGTGGCAATCCAATGCTTTAGCGGCCATTTGCACTTAATTGCTATGATTGCAAAAATAGGTATGCCAATTATCATAAAGACAAACAACGACTGCATGGCAAAGATTACTGGTATCAAGCTTGGATCTGTGACGGGATGCTCATTTAAATAGGGATTTTTATCAGCTACCATCATCAAAGAGAGCACCAGAACATAAAGCGCCGCGATAGGTAGCATAGACAATATCCTGGCGAGTTTTCTTGACAAGTATCTTGTCAAGAATGATTCAGACCTTATCCTAAGGTCATCCCATACAGTAACCATCTTTAGAAAAAAGCCGAAAATAATCGTTCCTCGATAATGGCAAGCAAGTAACCGATCGGGTAATTCTGTCACGGTTTTTTCTCCAGTAACCCCCCGCTCAAGTCTTTTGAGCTCAGGGTATGCAAATTTGTAAAGACCATACTGCCAAGAAGTTCTAGCAACTGTTCTGGTCATCATTGCGTCTCCTTTCTAGTCCGATAATATCATACTATAATTTACCACTAAAGTCAATCCCAAACAAAAAGTTCCTCCGTTGAGGAACTTGAAAGAGCCTGTTCATTTTATCTTTTATTCACGAAAAATAATCCGAATCCAGCACCGCATATACCGCCCAAGATATGGGCAAACTGCGATATATTGTCGCTGTTAAAACTGCTTATCACCTCATTACCCAAGAAAATAGTTATGACCAGCAAAAATGTCAATGGAATCTCTCTCCTTCTAAAATTAGTTAGTGAGCTCAAAATGATAAGCATAAAGACGATACCACTTGCACCCATTAAGCTGGTAGAAAATAGTATTATATTAAGAATTCCTGTCGCTAAAGCGGTAATTACTATCATCAACAACAGTGAAAATGATGAGTATTTTTCCTCTACCAACGGTCCGATCAACAATATGATCATAAAATTCCCCGATAAATGCTGCATGCTTTGATGCCCCAAGATATGAGATACAAAACGGAAATATGTGATCGGAGAAAAAAGCCTAAACTCCGTAGGAGCAGAAAACAAATGATAAAACGAAGTTCCCGTAATGCTAAACAGAGCAAAAACAGCTGATGCCATAACCGTAAAAGTTAGTATCACCGGCGCATTGTAACTAACCCTAGTCTGCCTCAAGATCCGACCGATAATCCCCATGCCTCAATCTCCCTGATTGTGAATAAAACTGGTTAATATTATATATAATTTATATAATTATGTCAAATTAAAGCCCCGCCGATGGCGGGGTTAGAAAACTAACTTACAGGGACAACATCGATAACGGGTAATTCTTTCCGTTTGCTCGAGGGGTTGTCAAGAGACTTGATATCCTTGCTAACCAGCTCTTCCGCCTCATCCAAAACTTCCAAGAAATCATCTGAAAAAAGAGAGCACTTATTGTACAATTCGGCCATTTTGACAGCCTTGCGAATACCATCAATAGAAGTTGTTATCGTACCAGTAATAGCCGCCCGGCCGGCATATATCCCCTTATTAACGTCGACAAATGCCTTGGCCGCTTCCCTCAATTGAATGGTATCGTGCTCAAATAGCTCGTATTCGAAATAGCTTGCAACCCCTGCTGAGAAAACCGATAAGCCCGCTGATACAACACCGGCCATCAACTTCATAAATCTTTCGCCGCCAACAGTAGCATTATGTAGCTGATCAAGAAGCTGCTGCTTTCTGGCCTCCTGCTCTTCTTCTCCAAGAATACCAAACTCTTCGTCGAGAAGATCACTTATCTCCCTAAAGACCTCTATCCCGACACTTTTAGTCATGTATTCCTGAAGCTGTCTCGCATTCCAATTTTCTCTTTGAGCCGTTTCTATTGTAGCTCTTAATTCTGCCAATTGCTCCTTTTTGGCATTCGCGGCATCGTACAAATTTCGGAGGCCTATTTGTATATTATTACAGTGATGCCTCTTATCTGAGCCTATCTGAATAATAACATCCTGTGCTTCACCCATGTATCTAACAAGGCTGTTCGGCAAATCCGAATAAAAACGCTTGGGAATAACCATATTTAATACCTTGGCCATCATGCTCTTAGTTCTATCTAATGGGACATCCAGCTCCCGACGCAAGTCGCCATCTAAGCTCTTCAGCGCTTCAGCACTTTCCTTGATGTCTCTGACACCATCCTGGACCGCCCGATCGATAAACAACTTCATATCTGAGCGGCGCGACATAGAACTGCCTGCTCCCGCACGACGAGTGAGACTCTGAGTGGCCATGGTTTCTCCTTTTTTCCTTACTTCTTTACGATATTATCGCCGATAGGATTGGCGCTTTTTTGAAAGGCATTATCTATACGAGTCCTCATACGGTCAAAAACAGCTTTGCGGGCTTCTAGTTCAGTAAAACCGGCTCTAAGTAGAGCTTGGACCTGAGCTTCAACCCGCCTCTGCAAAGCCTCGTCCGAGTCGATCAAATCGGCAATTTTTGACTTTGCCGTATCCAATACTGCTCCGGCACCAGAAACAGCAATTTTCCTCCCCAGATTCAGGAAGGTAAGTACGTCTTTTTTTGTCAAAGTTCTGTCCGCCATCTGTTCCTCCTCGAAACTACATGTTCGGTCACGCGACAAGATAATAGTATATTTAATTTATTTTGTCAATACCCACCTTGACAATTCAGCATTTATACTATAAAATCTGGCCAGATTGAATACTCTGGAGAGGAGCTGAGATGGGAGTTCTTTCAAAACTACGGGGCAAGCAAACAACTGCCCTGGCAACAGTTCAGGCGCCGTCAGCAGATTTGATCAGAGATGATAATGAGTTATGGTGCCCAGAACCGAAAGAGATAGAGCTAGAGATTGCACCGGAGAAGTTAGCCGAATATGTCCGAGCGATCGATGACTTAGCACTTGACGCCCAAACCTCAGTCATAGCCAGAGAAAAATTATTGCATCTCCTAAAGACCCTGAATCTAAGAACTTATAATCACTCAGGGGTGGCTAATTGCATGCGACAATGTATAAAATATGCATCTAGAACCCTTAAGCTGGGTGACGATCTTTGGTGGGAATGGATCAATCTCCGAGAATACAGCCATCCCCTTCCTCCCAGAGTAATCGACTATGTAAAAAAAATATCCCACGCTAATGCAGAAGGGTATTCGCGAAACTATTTTAGATTTTTTATTTCAGATATTGTTTGGGTAACTTCCCGCACACACTATAACTGTGAAAATACGGGTCAGCGCATTCAGCAATGGCAAATTATTCCCATGAAACGAAAAACGGAAATATGTTTTCTTAGGGTTACTGCAAATGAAAGTACACCTATTGCAGAATCTCTCATCATCGACGCCTGGCGAGGCCCGACATTCAGTGATGAGGAGGCGAAGATATGAGCGCGATGACATTGTTTCGAAGAAAGAGCCAGCCGCAATCACAGAGTTTAGCCTTGATTCAAGCGCCATCAGCGGATTTGATTAGGGGAGATAATGAGTTGGTCCTTCCCGAAACCTATGTTCCAAAACACATGGATACGGAAGAATTTAATGCATATCAAGACTTGATTGGTGGCCGCGGAAAATTCGATAACGTCAGCTTTATACATCAAGACGTTATTCGGATTCTAGTGAATAACAATATTCGTCTATACCCAGGTGCTAAAGTTAACACCCTGCTCGAAAAACAGACGAGTTACTATGAAAAGACCGCTCAACGGGGCAATCTCCAAGTGCTATGGCGGCCAATAACCGGCATATCTAAATACGAAGAGCCAATCCCGGCCCGAATTATGAAATTGGTAAAACAATTGCAAAGAGAATCTGACTATTGTTACTTTGGGGGGAACTGCGATCCTTATGGAAGATTTACAATCTCAGATATATCCCACCCAGGCGTATATCGTGTAATCGTTGATGATAAATCATTGATTTGCTTTTTGGGGATAGAGTTATTTGCAACTTATGGTAGCTGTGCTGGTTATGAAAAGCGCTGGACGCTCATCATCGACGCCTGGCGAGGCCCGACATTCAGTGATGAGGAGTCCTATCTACCAGGACAAGAGAGAGTATAGTCCATCACCCGCTCATTAAAGAGCGGGTTTTTTGAACTCTGCTTAACGGAATTGGGGTGTGTCAATATCTACCAGTTCGCTTACCTTGACAATTCAGCATTTATACTATAAAATCTGGCCAGATTGAATACTCTAGAGAGGAACTGAGATGGGAGTTCTTTCAAAACTACGGGGCAAGCAAACAACTGCCCTGGCAACAGTTCAAGCACCCTCGGCGGATTTGATCAGGGATGATAATGAGTTATGGTGCCCAGAACCAAGAGAGATAGAACCCGAGATGGATTCAAAAAAATTAACCACTTATACCCAGACAACCAATTTCTGTTATAGATTACCCGAAGTAGCTGTCAGTAGAGAAAAGTTACTACACCGCTTAAAATATGAGAATTTTAGGGTTTATACTAAATCAGAAGTAGACAGTTTCATGAAGCGATACATAGAGTACGCACACCGCACCCTTCATCTCGGAGATGATCTTTGGTGGCAATGGGTCGATATTAAAGAATACCGACATCCCCTGCCATATAGAGTAGTAAAGACTGTAGCTACCATGGATAGAAATTTACTATTTTTTGTTTCAGACATCGTATGGGTAACTTACCGCTATGATGGAAAAGTAAATACTGAAAATAGAAATAATAAATTAAGAGTTATCCCCATGAAACGCGGAACCGAAATATGTTTCCTGAAAGTCGCCGTAAGCAGTGACGCACCCGAAGAAGAATCTCTCATCATCGACGCCTGGCGTGGTCCGACCTTCAGTGATGAGGAGGCGAAGATATGAGTGTAATGACATTGTTTCGAAGAAAGAGCAGGTTGCAAACGCAGGATTCGGCATTGGTTAAAGCGCCCTCGGCGGATTTGATAAGGGGAGATAATGAGTTGGTCATACCCGAACCAAGAGAAATACAATGTGAAATTCCGATGGATAAATTTAGTGAATATACTATCCTTGCAAAATATTTAGAATATTTTCCCCCCATAATCTTTAGAGAAGAAATGCTATGGAAGTTAAAACTGGGCAATTTTTGTTATTATGACCCAGAAGAGGTTAGGTCCTTTATGGATAGACAGGCAATGTGCTTAGGAAAAACAACCAGGAGAGATCTGATATGGGATTGGAGGCGTCTCGATGAATATAAAAAGCCACTTCCGCTCGGTGTGCTGAAAAAGCTAAACAAAATAAAAGACAATATTGAAGGCATCCAAGAAAAAACAGTCTTTTTCTGGATAACCGACATTCAAGAAGTTCCGCAGAAAGAAAAGAAAGAAAGACAAGAAATTTGCTTTCTGAAATTAGATGGGAATAGTGGCTATCCTCCAAAGCCATGGAGGGTCATCATCGACGCCTGGCGTGGTCCGACCTTCAGCGATGAGGAGGCGAAGATATGAGTGTAATGACATTGTTTCGAAGAAAAAGCCAGTCGCAAACACAGGATTCGGCATTGGTTAAAGCGCCGTCGGCGGATTTGATCAGGGATGATACAGAACCAGAATTACCAAAAATGGTAGAAATAGAATGCCAACATAGTCCCGAAGAACTGGCAAGATATATGGAGCTTATAAATAATGCGGACTACCAAAGCTTTGGACTAAAAAAAGAAAGGCTTCGTCACCTCTTAATAAAGCTGGGCTGTAAGCAGTATGGCAAAGAGAAACTTTCAGATTTTGAACATAAAACCCAAAAATACCTTCGTAAAAAAAATCGTAATAGATCTATTTATATATGCAGAACTGATACGTGCGATTATACATCTTACGGTCCTCCTATCCCGCCAAGGATTGTCAACAAAATAAACGAGATTAGAAGCAACTTTACCCACCCAGATGATCTCCAATTTACTATATCAGGGATATTGGAGAGGGAATATGATAAATCAGTCGGCGCCTATACGGCCCATAAGACATTAACATTTCTTCTTGGATTAGGACTTACACAGGATAGCAGAAGTGATCGAGATGGATTCATCATCGACGCCTGGCGTGGTCCGACCTTCAGTGACGAGGAGTCCTATCTACCAGGACAAGAGAGAATATAGTCCATCACCCGCCTATTAAAGAGCGGGTTTTTTGAACTCTGTTTAATAGCTATCCTCCTGCGAAATCGGGGTGTGTCATATCTACCTTGACAATTCAGCATTTATACTATAGAATCTGGCCAGATTGAATGCTTAAGAGAGGAACCAAGATGGGAGTTCTTTCAAAACTACGGGGCAAGCAAACAACTGCCCTGGCAACAGTTCAGGCGCCCTCGGCGGATTTGATCAGGGATGATGGTGAGCTTGTAGTGCCAGAACCAGAAGACATAGTCTTAAAAATAACGGATCAGGAGCTTGATGAATACATAAAACTTGCCGAGCAATCAGGGCACAGCAATAAATCTTTATCGGGGCTATGGATGTTACAAATCCTAAAACGGACAGGTTGTCGTCGTTATAACCATACAGCAACCAACACTATTTTGAACAAACAGGCAGAAAACCTATCTAGAAAATATGGCCATATTTCATGGAGATGGAGAAACCTAAAAGAATGCGGGCCCATTCCCCCAAGAGTCCTCAGAAAAATAGTCAATATACTAGAAGCAGCCGGTGCCGATAAAAAAGAGAGGCTTCTTTTAAATGCCAGCCAAACAATTGATGATGCGGGTAATTACCAGTTAGGCAACGATGGCGTAATATGTTTTCTTACTGTTGATATAATAAAGGGCGGTGCATGGTCCGAATTTGGCTCCATCATCGACGCCTGGCGAGGCCCGACATTCAGTGACGAGGATTCCTATCTACCAGGACAAGAGAGAATATAGCCCATCACCCGCTCATTAAAGAGCGGGTTTTTGTTTACCTAGAACGCAAAAAACTGCTCCGATCCAGACAAACACCAATCCTAAGAATAATATGAAACTAGATAATGCATACGCCATAATTCCTAAATTAAGTGCGTTATTTAGAGTTGTAGCTGTTATCCACATATCACGAGCGGTATTTGCTGTCATCACCGGTTTGCCGTCAGCATCTAAAACGGGCTTTCCGTCAACATCCAACTTCTGAATCTGGCGCGGCATTTCAGCAAAAACCTTACCATCAGTGGTCTCGAGCGTATGCTTCCTGATAATATCCGCCTGAGCCTTGAGCGTAAGCGGACCTAGTACCGGAGCTTTCGGTATTGAAGCATCTGCCGGCGTTGTAATTTTCTCCTGAGCTACATTTTTATATGTAAATATAATTCCCCATACTCCTCCCCCGACCATAACGATTCCGGCAACAATTGCCAGTATCGACGTAACCATAAGAATTTTTTTCATGCCTGATATAATTACTTCGAGATGTCGTTCCGGACGGTTTTTAATGCGACCAGAAAACATTCGAAATAGTGCTTATTTACCAACACCGGGAAACTAAGGTAGTACGACCTGATATTCATGCGCATAGTTATCCGGATCTTTTTTGTAATTAAGGTCCAACAAAACCATCCAATCGGGCTTTACCGTGAAAAGTCCCAGTTCGGTTTTGGGAAAGCTCAGAAGAACCGGCCATTCAGGTGAGTTCGTTAAACCAGCCTGAGACATGACTTTATGTATTATCTCTCCGCCCCGCCTGACATCTGTATTGCCATAATCTACTAACACGGCATGGCCTCCGCACTGAATGGTAATAAGATCCTCGGGAGAACCTACGGCAATAGCAACATGGGGATTATTTTTTATGTTCTGGAATTTTCTACTCCCGGAAGTAGTGATAAAGTTAAATGTAAAATCATCATCAACAGCACAATAGATCATGGCTACCTGCGGATCGCCCTGCGCGGAGACAGTGGATACAAAAGCTATCTTCTGCTTTCTCAAAAAATCCAAGGAAAATTTTGTGAGTTTTTGTTTATCCATCCCGTTAGAGATAGCGCAAGCGCTTGCTACCACCATGCGGTGATAGAAATTACTGCGTTACCTAAACTTATGACTTTTCGTATAAACCCGTCAGGGTATCTCTAACGGGATTAAGAAGCCAACCAGGTAGTAGAAGTTCGAGCTGCTTTCAGCTGATAATTTTTGTTAAACAAAAATTATATCTCGAACTTTCACTACGCGGCAAGCCAGCCGCCATCAACATATAATGTCGCTCCGGTAATATAACTTGCTTCTTCTGACGCCAGAAACACAACCGCAGCCGAAACTTCTTCAGGACGCCCGATGCGTTTCAATGGCACAGCCGCAAGCATAGCATCCATCGCATCTTTGGGTATTTGAGAAGCCGAGACCATAGGTGTATCAATTGCACCAGGACCTATAGCATTCACATTTATACCCAACGGGGCCCATTCAATTGCTAATGTCTCAGTCATACCAATAATTCCGCCCTTTGATGCCGTATAGTGAGCTCCGCCGGCTATGCCAACACCGACTTGGCCAGAAGCAACAGAAGAAATATTGATAATCCTCCCCCATTTATTCTTAGCCATTTCCCTAGCTGCTCTTTGGGCGCACAAAAATTGTCCTTTCAAGTTAATATGAATCGTCCTCTCCCATTCTTCTTCAGTTATCTCAAGTGCCGGCTTAGGAGAATAGATGCCAGCATTATTAACTAATATATCCAGACGGCCATAATGCTTAATCACCTCATCAAAAACCTGATTAACCTCTGCCTGATTGGAAACATCCATTTTAAAACATATTGCCTCACCTCCACTTGTCTTTATTTCTTCGACGACTGACATACACTCATTTGTATCAATGTCAGTTACAACCAACTTAGCCCCTTGAGTAGCTAGAGCCAAAGCATGAGTCCGTCCCATTCCCCTTCTGGCTCCGGTGACAATTGCTATCTTATCTTTTAGTTCAAACATATTATTTTATGGCGACTCGGTTGTCTTGCCGTCGAAGTGTTCTTCTTCATCAGCAGAAGCATCCGCTTTCGTTTTATGTATTATTTGATCACGATGATTAGGAGGAGAATAAACCGTATAAAGCTTCATCTCTACATCGGAGGTATTGATAATATTGTGTTCGACTCCGGCCGGTACAACTATGGCAGAACCGTCTTTTAACTCATGTTCAAAACCATTTAATATTGTCTTTCCGCTTCCAGTCTCAACCCTTATAAATTGGTCTAGCTGATGAACTTCGGAACCTATCTCTTCACCCGGCTTCAGACTCATAACAACTAGTTGGCTATTCTGGGTCGTATATAAAACCTTCCGAAAGTTTTCATTTTCTATCGAAGCTTTCTCTATATTTATTACATATCCATTCATATTGTTTTTGATTATAGGATTGGATAGGATACTGCCTGCGAACATTCCCACAGCAATTGCTATTCCGCCGACAAATACCATTCTTAATCCGTCCTTTAAAATGCGAGTATCTGACATCTTAGCTCCGACCACACCAAGAAAAAATAAGGCTATCACTGAAAAACAAACTGATAATTTTAAAGCCACATCAACTGGCCAGAATATGTATGGTGAAAGCGGGATAAACCCCGAGAGAAAATAGGAAAAGAACATAATGGTGCCTGATATTATGTTACCTCCTATCGACCCTTTGGCCTTATGGGTATACTCCTCAACCGATGATTCCGTAAGAAAACTTCCTGCTGCCATAGCTAACCCCTCGACTAATAACAACACTATGCCCGTAAGAAATATCGTAGCCTTCGGCACACCAGCTATAGCCACACCGGACAAAAGACCGACTGTCGAGACTAAACTATCTTCGACCCCGAAGATAAAATTTCTGAAATACGATACCGATGAAAATCTATGAAGCCCCATTATTGTTTTCTAATTGTTTTTCCTGAACCAACCGCCCAAACTCTTAGGCCAGCCATAAAAAGCCAGTAGTGCCAAAGGTGCACTCCAGTTAGCCCACCTCTCGATAAAATCCCAAATCGGCATCCCGACAAGAGGTCTTAATAATGCTGTCCAAAATCCCCAGACAACCGCCCAAAGGAGTGCAATCCTGATCGGCTTGAATAAAACAATCAATGCTACAGCCAGATCCATCAATCCCACGAGAAGCAATAATGTCTTAGCCACTTCCGGATCACTGACGCCAAAATTAGCAAACCACCCTATCCAATCCTTTTTGCCCTGCAGGGCAAAAACCCCATGGCCGATAAATTCGCCGGCAATACCGATCCTCAAGACCCACTCGAAAAATTTACTATTCATTTTTACAACAACAGTCAGCACACAAGCAGACGCTTAATGCGGCTACCCAAGTACCAATCTATTGAGTTAACGGCTGATTAGACCTTCTCTTATATAATACCACGCTTAAGATAAAAACTGCTGTTGACGTTCCGAGCGATGTCAAACAATAAAAGCATAGTGCCTCGATAACGAATAGTTGAAGATACAATAATATAAGAGAGGAAATAAAACCCAGAGTACTGCCCAACAACAGCAGTTTCAGCGAAAGATGGTCCTGGTATATATCGACAATATTTATCAGAACAAATATTCCGACGTAAAAAGCCAGGCCCATCGCCGATAGAGGAATCGAGAATATCTCAGAATATGGGCTCGCCAGAACCACCTCGCACCCCTCAAGTAAAATACACTGGATACCAGAACCAAAATAATGATTCCATGTCAGGTAAGCCGTATCAGCAAAACCTATCAAAGCGGCGACAACCATTACTCTTAACAGAACCGAGTTACTTAATCGATTGCTCGATAATAGATTTGAATTCATCATAACTTCGCGGGTTAGTTATTTTTTTACCGTTCAAGAAAAACGTCGGCGTTCCGCTCACACCAAGACTAATACCTTCTTGATAATCTGCGTTGACCTTGTCTTTAACTGAGCTCGAATCGATATCTAGGGCAAATCTTTCCATATCCAGTCCCAAATCCTCGGCATAACTACGAAAAAGCGACAGGGCCTGGCCTGAATTTGCCCATTCATCCTGCTTTGCAAACAAAATCTCCTCAATTTCATTGAATTTACCCTGTAATTTTGCTGCTTCTCCGGCCCTAGATGCCAATTCGGCATTCTTGTGAATATTCTTCAGAGGAAAATTTTTATATACAACGGTAAGATTAGCGGAAAATTCTTTTCTAAGCTCCGCAACAAGCGGATAGTATGCCCTGCAAGCCGGACACTGAAAATCAGAAAACTCAACTAAAACAGCTTTGCCATTGCCTGTCGGAAGAAAATCGGCAGCAGTCGCCTCCACCGATACCCCATCCTGCGCTGTGGGCAAACTGCGCCCCATCCAAAAGATACCGACAATAATCAGTGCAAAAAGCCCCAGAAATAATATTCGTGATAATAATTGTTTATTTTTATAATTCATAATTTAAATAGAACTTACGCGCTTGAGCCACGAAGCCCGGGATCCATAGGCTTACCGTGGCTCAAGCCACAAGGGTTTGGCCAATTTCTTCGTTAAAATCTTTCCAGGCGAAGGTTTTAGGAGGCGTGCTTTAGCCGCCTCTTGGAATCGCCTCCGCTTAATCCTCATCATACCCTAGTATGATGAGGATTAATGCTCGATTTTGCCTCGAACTTGGCCAAATGTGTAAGTCCTACTAAAGTTTAACCTTCACAATAAAAAATCCCTTTTTACGGGATCTGATTGGGCAAGACAAGGAATTATCGTCGACTTCCGCCAGATAGCACACGATCCTCCCTGACTGCCCTATATCAAAGATGGGCTATTCTCGTGAAGCGAAAACCAGTTTAAATTATCAGCAAAAAGAGGCTGGTTTTTAGATCTTAGATTGGAAAATAAAACTGCGACCGATTTAGCTGATCTATTGCCGGACCAATCAATTAAAGTAGTTCCCAGCATTAAAATTGCTAAAAGGACTATGGCATATAATAAAACAGGGCCGTCAACTATAAGCACATTGGAAAACTTTCTAAGAGCTTCGCCGTGAAAATTAGCAAATCCTATTGGGTCTGCCTCGGGGCAAGGAGCTTCCGAACCATTCAGCTGAGTAGCTAAGCAGATAACCCGATAAGTACCGCTATAGGCCATAGAGATAAAACTACCGGATAACACCGAGATAAAACTTACTATAACTACAATTGTCCATATCTGCCTCATTGCCTTAATTATACCATACTAAGCAATCATCCACAAATTTTATTGTCCCACCTCGATGATCTTATTTCTTGATGTATAACCAGATACTATCCTGATATTCGGAGTATGAAAATATTCCTGAAGAGCCTTGACAATAGCCGTATTGGCCCTTCCCTGAATAGGCGGTTCTTTAACTGAGACAACAAACTCACCCGGTTGAATTTCTTCGACCATTTCTTCTCTCGCATTAGGTTTTGCCTTTACATTAATTCTCATCCTATAGTGAAACTTCTTTAATTAAATTTTCAGTCAAAGTCCACGGCAAACCCGAGATACTTTCCGGTTCGCCTTTTATTTCTTTTACATATTCCACGAGCAAGGGGTGTTCATGGTCAAAACCGCCGGCATGGTAAAAAGGATCTTTACCCTCTATGTAGTGTTTAATAATATGGGGCGGAATGGAATTAAACCAAATTTCGGCCTTATCGGTCCCCTCAGCCCGCCTGCCAGTTGCAGTATTTATTACAACCACCGAGGTAACTGTCTCGGCCGGATATTTCGCATACATTTTTAGATATTCTTCGGCTTCATTTGCCTTCAAAGGTTTTTCCAATATTTTGCCGTTACAGACAACAACCTGATCAGCAGTAATTAGAATAGCCGGTTCTTTTATTTTAGGCAATAAAGCATCGGCCTTAGCATTTGCCAGAGCAAGGGTAAGCTCTGTCGGGTCATCAAAACGGATTAACTTCTCATTAATGCGGGCTGGCATAACTTCAAATTCATAGCCCATCTTTTTCAAGACTCTCTTTCGTCCGCTTGATTCTGAACCTAATATTATTTTCATCTTTTAATAAATAAATTATGCGCTAGCGAACATCACTATCATAAACAACCTTGGATATGCTTTTAATAATTTGGCTCAAATCATCGAGATCTCTTCCTCTTGTCATAATACACAGCATGTACGGTTTTTGAGGGGCATAAATAATTCCACAATCATGAAGCTCTATGGCATTTATATTATTGCCCTGATCAGTAAGAACACTCTCTCCAAACTTATGGGCAACTGTAATAGAATCTGGAACACCCGCAACTAAACCACCCGCAAAGTCAGACCTGGCCAAAATCGACAGTGCTTTTTCAGACATTGTTCTGTTTATATAAGTAGCATTATAAAGTAACCTAAAGAAAGAAATGTAATTTTTAGACGATATAGCGTAATCACGACCCTTCTCTGCCGGATTACCTAAGCCGAGATCGATATATATATTATTAAGCAAATCTGTATTCATATTTGCAAGAAGAGCATAAGTTGCACCATTATCCGATTCTATAATCATTTTTTCAATTAAATCCTGAGCGACATAGCTTTTATTAAGGACGAGACTAGTCCCCCGATCATAAGGGATGGTACCTATAAGACTGTCGGCCTCCACAGAATATTTTATTCTCTTGGCTAGAATAGCTGGATTATTTTCTGCTTCTTTTAGGTACCCGATCATGACAACTACCTTAAGCATACTTGCAGGATTATATTCTTCATCTTCATTAACACCAAACCATTTTCCTTTATTTAGGTCACGATAATAGACAGAGATTTTTTCAGATTCAGAGTCGCTTATAATTCTATTTATTTCTCGAATAAGCCTGCTGTATTCTTCGGCGTCACTGGGGTTATTATAAAAAAGAAGTGGATTTATAAAAGTATAGTGCTCCTGTTTCTCCCTGACAGGATTTAATTCTCCGGAAGATTTATCGGACTCAATCTGAAAACCCAACAAAAAACCAACACCACCAGAAAGAAGGATAATTATAATACCCAACTGATAAACATATTTTTTGAAAAGAATATTCATTTCTTTTTTCTTCTTATCAACTCACAGATTAACGCTATCGGTAAACTTAGTAAAGCTATAATCCCCAGCACATTACTGATCCAGGCAAAAGCACCAAGCGTAACAACATTAAAAACAACAGAAACAACCCAGCCAACCGTCCCGATCCCGAAAAATATCAACCCCCAAATTATTGGCCTATTTCCCATGAAATTCCTTATAATTATTGCTAATTTTTCTTGATAATATCTAGAAGTTCTTGCTGATAGTTTTCATCACATTTCTGCATAATTTCTGATAATTTCCACGTCCCGCCGTATTTCTCTTCAAGAAAACTGACTGCCCCTGGCATATCATTAACTGACCCGACAAAAATGTTTTCACTTTCTGGAAACTTTTGCCATATTGTCGGATCTACCAGAAATAATAATTTTCCGTCATCAATGATCAAAATATCATGAGACGATTCATCGGAAAACGTTCCCTTACAAATTTGCACTCCATGCTCAGGATATTCATCCAGTATCCAACAACCGACTATTCTTGCCACTTCGCTACATTGATCTCTGGCCGCGACTTGCAGATTACCGGATCGTGTCAGCAATAAACCCATGACCCTTCTCTGAATATTTTCCATAAAATTATTGTCCATATTTTTATTACTTATGACACCCACGTTACTTCTTGAGATTTACTAGATGCTAACCTATGGGGTTAATTTGTCCTCATTCTAAGACCTTTTTCCAGCTATTGACAAACTATGTGGATTTGCTATACTACAGTGGAAAACAGTTCGAACTCATCACCTATTTGCTTTTATTCATTGAGATCAAGTAGGTGGTGGGTTCAACTCCCACGAGAGGTAGTACCGTGGATGGGATGCGATTCCCATAAGGCGAGCGGGGTGTGGGCCCAGCCAAAGCGGTCGTAGTCAGCGGGAAAACCTCTCATCGGCCTGACATCTTTCGATGCCAGGCCTCTTTATTTCCCATGACATTTTTTGAATTTTTATATTATTAGGAAACTATCTTCATAATTACAAAATAACAGTATTCCGATATAAAATAAAGCCGCATAGAGCGGCTTATAAAACTAGTCAAAATGGAAAGCCCGGCGTTCATTAAGCTGGCTCTCGATATCAATTTTCAAAGAATAAACTTCCATGACCTTCTGCATATTGGGGCCATTGTATTCTGAGTACTTTTTTCTAACATCTTCATTCGAAGCCACATAGACCGGATAGTCTTCCCAGTCAAAAGTATCACATACCACAATAACATGAGTTGCCTTCATCTTCTTAGCTTCGTTAAGCCATCCGCGAATATCAGCTTGTGTCGTTGCCATTTCATTCCTCCTTTTAGGTTTTATTTAGGGATCTAAAATCATCTGTTGGAATATTCTTAATCTTCTTTATGTAGAAATGTAAAAAACCATGACTTCTATAACGCAGATTAGTTATAGATATATAATCTTCTTCTACTAATAGATTTAGTGTGCATAGAATGTCTTCAACATCACCCCACTCGCCTAAATGTCTTAATAGTTCTCCATAGCCCACCTCTGAACCAATTTCCAACTTAGATAATTCTTTCATAGTCCAATAATCCATTAGTCTTTTCACTTGGTTCCTCCTTTTTAAAGAACAACCTAAGCATAATGCTAAACAAGAATCTTTGCTGAAAAATTTTAATTATGGATTTAGTAGTCAATTAAAACCTTGATTTTTACTGGCTTTTTGCTATACTTAAAATGTTGACGAAAATTATCGTCAAAAATCAATAAAATCCAAATTATGTCAAAAAACAATATTCTGAGCTTTTTGGGATTAGACGAGAAAACTGAGAGAGTATATCGAGCACTCCTCTATTTAGCTGATGCCCCGGTAAGCCGAATAGCCGAGGAAACAGGAATTATCAGAACCAGCGTCTACCATATGTTAGAGCATTTAATAAGCTTGGGCCTTGTTAGTACTTATACTTCTCGAGGCACTAAAAGATTCGTAGCTGAAAATCCAAATAAGATTAAATCCCACTTTGAGCAGAGATTGATACTAACCGAGAGGATTATTCCCGAACTGCAAAAGGAGATGCGTAAAACATCTTCAAATTCAGAGATTAAAACATATTACGGCGAAGAAGCCATCAAGAGTTTAATTGAAGACGCACTGGATACGAAAGAAAGGATAATTTTATCTATAGGATCCTCCAGGGAACTACTGCAATTTATCGGAGGAAAGTTTGGTTACGGCCATCGGAGAAGAATGAAAAATATACTTGCCCGCTCAATTCGTTTTGAAGGCGATGAATCCGTAAGCAATCCCCGCTTAAATCAAGCAAAGTTTGTTAAGAGTATGGATTTCCCCGGATATATTTTAATTTATGACAAAAAAGTTTGCATAATATTATTCGAAAAAAATGGCCTTGGTTTTGTTATTGAAAATCAATCTTTCTCAAAAATGGCCAAGTCTATTTTCGAGCTTATCTGGAAAAACTAGGCACCATGACACTTTTTATACTTCTTACCGCTTCCGCACCAGCAGGGGTCATTTCTTCCGACATCAGGATGCTCATTTTGAGCTGGAGGCCGATGAGCCGCCTGCCCTTCATAGCCTTGGCGATGAAGGGGTTCGCTTATCTGGGCTTGGTGACTATGTTCATCCTGAATAATATCGGGCCGGCGTTCCTCCATCTTAACTTCCTTTGGCTGTTGCATAAATGAGACCTTGAATATCGTGCTTGCCACTTGGCCCTTAACCGAATTTTGTAACTGCTCAAACATTTTCTGTCCCTCTATTTTATACTCAACCAACGGGTCCCTCTGGCCGTAGGCACGAAGCCGAACCGAGTCGCGAAGCTGTTCCATTGATTCGATGTGATCCATCCATAGCTCATCTATCGTTCTCAATAAAACATACTTTTCTAATTGCCGCATCCCGTTAGAAGTAGCCTCGCCGAGGTCCTCCGGACTCGCGCCTTCGGTGCGAGCGAGACTTCTAACGGGACGCATTGGAGACGGACCCACTTCCCCCTCCTTAGCTTCGTAAGCTTTAACGATATAATCAAAAACAAATTCTAATACTTTATGGTGGTCACGGTTACCAGCCATTTCTATAAGTTCGGTATGTAAGTTATTATCTTTGCCAATAAGTGCCTTGATTGATTCAGCTATTTCTTCGGTATTCCATTCAATCATTTCATCTTCCGGAGCATGAAGATTAACTATCTGCTTAACAACATCCATAACATATCCCAAGACCGTCTCCTTGATACTCTCTGAAAATAAAGTTTCTTTTCGCAGACGATATATCCCGTCGCGATGTTTATTCATTACATCGTCATATTCAAGAACATATTTGCGAATATCGAAATTATGGCCTTCAATTCTAGACTGGGCTTGCTCAATAGCATTTGAAACAAAGCGGTTTTCTATCATATCATCTTCACCTATTCCGAGCCGTTCCATTAAATTCTTGAGGCGATCACCACCAAAAACCCTAATAACATCATCCTCAGTCGAAACAAAAAACTGAGAGGATCCAGGATCACCCTGCCTTCCGGCTCGTCCACGAAGCTGGTCATCTATTCTCCTGGCTTCGTGACGTTCAGTGCCGATTACATGCAAACCGCCCAGCCCGCGAACCTTTTCAGCCTCATCTGAATCAGGCGGGTTACCGCCAAGCAGAATATCAACGCCTCGTCCGGCCATATTGGTCGCTATTGTTACTGCGCCAAGACGCCCCGCCTGTGAGATTATCTCTGCTTCTTTCTCGTGGTTCTTGGCATTTAAAATATTATGCCTGACCCCCTCTCTTTCTAAAAGTTTTGATAAAAGTTCGTTCTTTTCTATAGATACGGTACCGACCAGTACCGGCTGACCTTTTTCATTCCGCTCCTTAACTTCCCTCGCAACCGCCCTCAGCTTCCCTACCTCGTTTTTGTATATTCTGTCAGCTATGTCTTGGCGGATAGCGGGCTTATTGGTGGGAACAGAAATTACATCAACATTATAAACCTTGTGAAGCTCCTCGGCTGATGTTCTGGCGGTTCCGGTCATACCTGAGATTTTTTTGTATAAACGGAAATAATTCTGAAAGGTAATCGTGGCAAGAGTGCGTGATTCTTTCTGGATACTGACGCCTTCTTTTGCCTCAACGGCCTGATGGAGACCCTCCGACCAGCGCCGGCCGGGCATTAAGCGTCCCGTAAATTCATCGACGATAATAACTTCACCGTCCTTAACAACATAATCACGGTCACGCTTGAATAAGATATTGGCCTTAAGCGCCTGCTCCAGATGATGAACATGCCTTACCCCTCCCTCATCATATATATTAGAGAGGCCGAGCATTTTTTCTACTTTCTCAATGCCGGCCTCGGTGATACTGACGGCCTTCAATTTTTCATCAACATTGTAGTCTTCATTTTCACTAAGTCGCGGCACCAGTTTAGAAAAAGTATCATAGAGCTTACCGGAATCAGTATCGGGAGCGGAAATAATAAGCGGAGTACGGGCTTCATCTATTAAAATAGAGTCGACTTCGTCTACTATGGCGTATGCGTGGTTAGGTCTTTGGGACATACTCTCAGCCTGATAGGCCATATTGTCACGCAAATAATCAAAACCATACTCATTATTAGTACCGTAGGTAATGTCGGCAGAGTAGGCTTCTTTTTTATCTACAGGACGCAAAAATTCATAAACAACATGGAACGCTCCGGTAGAATCTCTTGTTTTATCAAGCTCATCATCATTTTTCTGCTTGTCCTCCGAAGCTTTAGCGGAGGAGGAATGAGCGGCATCATAAAGATAACTGCCGTCATGGTTGATACATCCGACGCTTAATCCAAGAGCGTTGTAAATCTGGCCCATCCAAGCAGTATCGCGCCTAACCAAATAATCGTTAACTGAAACTATATGTACACCTTCGCCGGTTAAAGCATTTAAGTATGCCGGCAATGTGGCAACAAGGGTCTTGCCTTCTCCGGTTCTCATTTCCGCGATCTTGCCCTGATGCAGAACAATTCCTCCCATCAGCTGGACATCAAAATGCCGCTGGCCAAGCGTTCTTTTGGAAGCTTCGCGGACCGCAGCAAAAGCTTCGGGTAAGATAGCGTCTAGCGAATAGCCACTAGCCAATAGTTTTTTAAATTCAACTGTTTTAGATTTTAACTGCCCATCCGAAAGCTTCCCATATTCTTGTTCGAGTTCGTCGATCTGGGCAACCAAAGGCTCAAGCGACTTGATATACCGCTCATTAGCATCGCCGAAGATTTTACCCAATATAGACATAAAGCTACATTAGTATAGCAGAAACAAGGCTTTTTACAAAAATCAAGCCCAACTCCATGGCATTGCATAACTTCAATAATCAAAAGAAGCACTACCCGAACTTTCTGGTTTTTATTTGTAATAAAAAAGCCGAGATTGACTCGGCGGTAGTGGCTAAAAAAAAATTAAGAGAAAATTTAAGTGCCGGGAAGACTAAGAAAAACATCCGAAATAAAACGAACTTGGAGGGCTAGATGCAAGCCTAGATATCATCTTAGTAATATTGGTTGACCGGTTGAGGCTTAAAATCTTGACCATATTTATTTTTCATTCTTCTATACCAAAAGTAGTACCGCATATTAACCCAAAAATCTAAGTCCGGCTGTCTGCTATTCAACAATGATGCTGTCAAGATGATCCAACCGGCTATGGGAATGCATGCTAAAATACATGCATGAGAAATGGCTACCGGCCTAGACTGCTGATACACGACCGCGGCCACCTCCTCAAGTTCCTGCGGTTCCAGTTGAGCTAATTGTCCTCTCGAAAGGCCTAACTTAGATAAGCAAAGCTTTAAAAATAGTGAGTCTACTTTTTTAGCCAAGTATTGACTCTCATCTGATTGCCGAACTTTTAGATTTTCTGTCCTAAATTTATTAATTTTTACCAACACGGCATCGCGTCTGGTTGGCAGAATAAGCGATTGGTCATCTGCTGAACTGACAGATTTTTCACTGCTTAATTGCCGGATTGTAAACGCCGTACCCACAGCTGACTCCTTGTTTTGTCAAGAAACATCTCCGGGAGTATATAATATACTGGCAATTTGTCAATAATCTATAGGGTATGGTGACTATGAAGCGCTAGTGGTTTTATTTATTAACTTAATCTTCGAGAATCACTAATCTTTCCCTTAAACTTCTTTATCTGTCTTTGAAGTTCATTCTTGGCATCAACTATCGCATTACGCATGTCCTCGTGCTGGCAAGTCGCGCGCAGTAATTTACTTCCCATTTTTAAATTAACCTCGGCATAATATATTCTGCCCGAACGGTGATGTTTTGAGGGCAAGCCGATCTCAACTCTCGCCTCAACCGGTCCATCACCCAAAAATTTTTCTAAGCTACCGATTCTATCCTCGACAAAAACTTTTAATGGCTCGTCGAGCTGCATATTTTTTCCAGATAATATTATTTTCATAAGTTAATTCTATAAAAAATAAATAGATTTTTCAAGGTTATGCACAGAATTTCTTGTAGAGAATCCTGAATAAGCGTAAATTTAAATTAGAAATAAAAAAATATGAACGATCAAAATAAAAATGGGGATGGGAATGGAAGCCATCCAGAAAAAAATAAATATAAATTTTTATTTGTATCCTGGGAGGCGCTCTCGGGAGATTTAGCTTGGAAGATAAAAAACGAGGGACATGAAGTTAAGTGCTATATAAAAAATGTAACCGATGAATATGACGGCATGCTGGAAAAAGTTACCGACTGGAAATCTCTGGTAGATTGGGCCGATGTTGTTGTCTTTGACGATATCGGTTTTGGTAAAGAAGCTGATAAACTGCGCAAAGCAGGCAAGCCGGTTATAGGCGGTAGTGAATATACGGACTCGCTGGAGGATAACCGAGAATTCGGACAGGCAGAAATGAAACGCCTTGGAATGTTAACTCTCCCCTCTTGGGACTTTGATGATTACGATAAAGCCCTTCAGTTCATAAAAGAAAATCCGGGACGCTACGTTTATAAACCGTCAGGATTTATTCCAAGCGACCTCAAAAGCTTGCTGTTTGCCGGCAAAGAAGAGGATGGGAAAGATCTATACGAGATACTCGAACAGAATAAAAAAGTTTTCAGTAAAAAAATAAAACATTTCCAGCTGCAAAAATTCGTTAACGGTGTCGAGGTGGGGGCGTCCGCCTTTTTTAACGGAGATAAATTTATTACTCCCATACTCGTCGCCTTTGAACACAAAAGACTTTTCCCGGGAGAGCTTGGATTGATGACCGGAGAAATGGGGACATCAATGTTTTGGTGCGAACCAAACAAACTATTCAGAGAAACAACCGGCAAAATGGAGGAAGATCTCCGCAAAGCAAAATATGTTGGATATATTGATATAAACTGCATAGTTAACGGACGTGGAATCTATCCACTCGAATTTACCTGCAGATTCGGCTATCCGACCATCAACATTCAGCAGGAAGGCGTGATGAGCGAGTGGGGAGAATTTTTACACGCCATCGCTAACGGCCAGCACTACGACCTGAGAACCAAGAGAGGATTTCAGGTTGGAGTGGTGTGCGTAGTTCCGCCATTTCCCTATGAAGATAAAGAAGAAGTCGAAATTTACCGGGACTTATCAATTTTATTTAAAAAACCGAATCTTGAAGGTATCCACCTTGGTGATGTAAAGATAATCGATGGCATTTGGCGGACAGCCGGTAATTGCAGTTATCATCTTATAATCACCGGCTCCGGAGTAACCATGGAAGAAGCGCGAAAACAGGCTTACTCCAGAATAGATAATGTCATACTTATTAATATGTTCTATCGCACCGATATTGGCGCTACCTGGGGAGATGACAGCGACAAGCTCCAAACATGGGGATACCTATATTAATACGTGCTCAGTCTTAGCCATCAATGCCGGAATCTCGACTCCTAGAAGAGAGAATCCGAAATGTTTTTGAAAAATCATATCCAAACTCTCTCTAAGTTTCTGGGTGTTTCGGATGGATACGTATTCCTGCACAGTGTCCGGCTCAACCAGAACGTAAGCATTAGTCTCATCGATCGCCACTTCGTCGCAATAACCCATCTTCTTCAATCCGGTATCAATCGGTCTGATTCTTTGGCTTTTAACACAAGCTTCAACTTCTTTACGATAATCTGAATTTATATAGAAAGCACCGTGGACAAATTCATGCCGAACCGTCTCTTTAAAATATTCGGCGGACGGAGTCACGCCGATTATATATGAATTCTCACCGGCATTTTTACATAGCTCCATCAGCTTTTTTTCTTTATCAGTTAAGGGATTAAAATTACCGGAACGAAAAGGAGCTAAGACGGTGCCGGGTATATTAAAACCATACCAATCCTTAGCATAGCTAAAGGACCCGTATTTAGAAGCATACCAGTGAGCAAATTCCTCAATGGTAAAAGCCTTGCCCTTGAACTGGGGCGACTCATAATGCTCCTGGAAGCGCATAAACATCCCGGCCAAATCTTGACGACTCTTAGATTCTATTAGATAAATATTGGCTTTGGAGTTCTGCATGACCCATCTTGGCAGACCCGAATAGGATTGCAAGTCTTGACAAAAACAAGTGTTTACTTGATTATTTTGTCAATATATGGTATAATTAAAGACGGCACGTAAACAATATCTCGGATATCTTGGAGGTGTTCGATGTCTGGCAATCTCGTTCTCGTCAGAACGGAGAGTCAGTATCAGCTGACCTCCACTTTCCTGCGTTTTCAAGAGCATTATGAAAGTCCGAAATTCCGCGGTGAGATCTTCTCACTTGAGGAATTTATGGATTGGTATACTGCTGAAAACGAAGGGGAGTTCACCTACTACGAAGACTGGGCTGGATTCAACATTCCATCTTCCATTCTTCAGCCTTTCCGTGAAGGCAAGTTTGATCCCCTTTCTATCAAAGAGCGACGCCTGCTCGAGCTGCTCGCCGACATGCCCGAACCGTTTTACTTAATCGGTACATACGGGAGCAGGATCGACCTGCCCACCGTGAAACACGAGCTCGTTCACGGGCTCTACTACACGGTCCCCGATTACAGAGAAGAGGTTTTACGGAAATTAGAGAAAAATCAAACAGAATCAATCGCCCAGGCACTGAAAAAGGCCGGTTATCATCCTTCCGTTTGGCTGGATGAAGCCAACGCCTACCTGATGATGGGCATAGAGGATCTATTCGAGGATGGTTTCCGCTGGAGTGATGAACTTAAGAATCTACAGAAAGATCTCCAGCAGATCTTCCGAATCCACTTCGGATTCTCTCTCCGGGGAGCGAGTCAGGATAAGATCCTCTCGTTCTTCAGCTCCGTCAGACTGTGAGGCGCCCTTTCGGGGGCGCTTCTTATTTTTTCACAATAGAGAAAGTGTCAGTTTTTCTCTCAATTTTAGCTCCATACTGTTCCTTGACTCTCAGCTCTTTCCCATACTCCGATCCCTGCAGATCAAATTCTTTATAGCCGGCATTCTTAACCCAGTCCAAATCTTCAAGATATAAAGCAACGCCTAAATCCTTTACTGAATAGTCGTGCAGACCGATCACGCTAGTAAATCTTCCGGAATGATTTGGAACTTCATAACCGGCATTAAAACCGACCGGCCGGCCGTCAACAACCATAGCTCTGGCGGTAGTAAATCCCCTAAAATTATTCTTAATGCCCATACGATATTTTAAACCATAAACATCCTCTTTCTCTTTTTTGATCATAACTTCCAGCCAACTATCAACTACTTTCAATAGTTTGTCTTGATCTAAATCAGAGGTTTTAATAACTTCTACTTTATGTTCCCGATAGAACTTACTCTTGGCAGTTCTTATATCTTTAAAGTGTCCTCCGGGCAGAGCGGGGTTATATTCTTCCATTTCCAAAACAGGCCAATAGAGTGAGTAATAAATATCATCTAATTTTAAACTTTTATTTTTTTGAAGCTCGGGGTATATGCCATCTGATATATCATCGCACCAGACTTCTTTTATTCTATCGGCAAGCACCTGATCGCAAAATTCTGAGATTTTGTAGGGCGCCGAAGCCCTGTCGCACAGAGGGTCAGACCAAATACGCCATTTGTCCGGATATTTGTGGGTCAGCAAACCGGTTCCATCCGAGAATTCAACAAAGACAGGCTTGCCGTCCTCATTAATAACACTGTCGCAAAACCAATCCAGATTATGATCCGATGTCCACCCGAATTTTTGAATACATTTTTGTATTCTATCGCGTTCAGCTTCTATATTTTCGTAAAACCTAAACAAATGAAAAATGTAAATATCAAAATGGAAAATGACAATTCAAAATCTTAAAATTTTAAATTTTACATTGTAATTTTGATTTTTGATTTTTTAACTTTAAATTTATCTGGTTATATCCGCCTCAGTCTTATAATAATTCAACTCCAAATCATTTATCGTAAATATCGCTCCCCAGTCACGGCCGGAAGCATCCCATTGTTGAGGCGTAATATTCAGCCAATGCTTTGTGATATCGGACCAGACCGCATATACTTTTTCATCACCCGCATATTTAACATAGTTGGATGTTGTATAAAAATCGAAAACCTCCGGAGAAACCTCGATGGCACTGGCTGGATCTAAGTGACCATAAAGATTCATAACTCCCGGAGCTAGATATCTTTTATATTTCCCCCAGATTACATAGATTTCCTTCTCATTATTTTTTCTGACCAAAGCTCCGTCTTTTAATAACGCCTTCTCAACAAGCGACGGATCAACCAACGAAACTTTAAGCGATAAATTATAGGGAGTTTCTTCGGTATAAAATTTAGATAGCTTGGTTCCGTTAGTTGCTAAAAGCGCTATCTTCTTCACTCCCGAGTTAAGGTTCGAAGCGTATCCCACGCCCTTTCCTGAAGTCATGGGCAAACGATCCAGCCGAACACGTCCATCGTTAAAAAATGTTATATACGAGACGATAAAATTCTGATCCGATTGTCCGCCTACTTCAATCTTCGGACTTTTATTGAGCGCTGTGTCAAAATTATATTCCAGCCAGAGAGGCTGCCAGTTCTTTATCGAATAGGAGGAGGTGAGCTCGTTCAGGCTACCGGACATATAAGCCGAAGACTGAGGCCTGACTTTTATATCTCGAAGCTCAGGGCGGATATAACCATAGCTACTGCCTAAATTTATATTATTAAGATAAACTGCGGCCATCCATTCAAGAAAGATGTCGCTGAATCTTTCATAATAACCGCCAGCCTGTAAAAAATTATTAAAAGAATCAATACCGCTTAAGGGCAGCCGGAGAGTTTCGCTCAGAATATTTTTGCCGTATTGTTCGGCCAGATATTCAGCAAAAACCGAAACAATACCATAATCAGAGCTTTTGTTCGGCCATTCAGTAAGACTATCTGATGAATTTTCTAAAAAAGAAATAACTCGGCGGTTTAAGTTCGAACTGCGATAAATATCATTATAACCTACGAGTGATGTTGAATATTCTGAACGCAGCTCATTCAACCAGACATCCTCGTTAATTCTATTGATTAAATCTTTCTGATTAAACGAAATGAGATGCTGAAACTCATGAGCCAAAAATACTTTGGTGAGTTCGGATCCGGAATTTACCGACTCAGCACTTAAAAATATCATCTCACGGCTATTCGAATCTGGAATTTGACTCTTAGTATATCCGTTGGCCGTATTGAAATAACCGCCATTACTTGAGGCCAGCTGCTCCACTAAAATCGTAATTCTGGGGTCACTATCTACTCCGGGATTGGCCTCTGAACCCCAAAACTGAACCTCTTTAAGATAGATGCGCTCATCAAACTCTTCGGCGAGGACGGTTATATTGGCGACTAGCGAGTTCTGATGAAACGTATCGAGGCCGTTCCAATAACTGTCCTCGACATAAAAATAAAGCTTATCGCTGACATGGTGAAGAGTAGCCGATAACTGACTCCGGTTATACTTATCAAAATCAGGATCAACAAAAAATGATTCCTTTTGTCCGAGTACATCGGCCCTACCAGGATTAGGGATGAGAAAAAACGAAACAGTAACTATGGCTATCAGAAAAGACGGATATTTCTTATTCATACTATCTATTATACCACCTACTGCCGGATTTTCTTTCTTTTCTGGGTAATTATCTCTTTGTTATGCCTCGATATATCTTCCATAGTAAGTCCCTGAGAAACAATGAGAGTCTCATTATAATTCTTAACTGATTTGAGTACGGCAACCCCTGCCTCTAAAACTTTTAGGTGCTGCCTGTCGATTAAATTATTTTTCGAGGCATTCTTCTCAAGAGCTTCCGCAAAAGCTATAAATGCATTCATGTCTTTAGGAAAACAATAACCCCCTGCCCCGCAATAATTACCATGCTCAACATTCAGCCAAGCCGGACCTATTCTAAGATCCGCCCCGATAATTTCTTTTAAATTATCGTAGTTAACTTCAGACCGTACTTTGTCATGCTTGTATTTCTTATTCATGGCGTAACAAAGATCAGCCAAAATATTACCATATATAACTTTAATATAGCCAAAAACATTGGAAGCATACTTGCCAAGCTCTGCCTCAGTTACATTGACTGATTTTCTGGAATAATCTGATGTCCATGGTCGGATAAAATTTTTCTTAGGTAAAAGATTCAACACCTCAACTGAATCAGTAATGCTTTTAGTGGTGGTTCCGATAATCTGCCTGTCAGGAGAAAGAAAATCTTCCCACGCCTGAGTCTCGGTCAAAAATTCAGGATTAAAAATCATCCTTTTTCTGGGATATTTTTTTTGCAGCGCCTCTACCGTTCCGGGAGAAACGGTGGATTTAACAACCACAATCTTACCATCCTTAATCTTGGACACCGCCAACTCAACTATAGATGCGTTGCAGCTTCCGTCGGGATTTGAAGGAGTTGGCACAGAAACAAAAATAATATCTGCCCGATTAACATCATCGGTATACCCTTTTTTGGGATCAGCATCATAGCAAAACAGATCCTTACCGCGCTTATACCCGTTAATCTCTTCAAACCATCTCCTGACTGGGTCTCCCACCATTCCCAACCCAACAATTCCTATTTTTAGTCTTGCATTTTTAGTGGCCATAGCATTATAAACATACCACCCGGCAATAACCTTTCAATGTGGACATAAAGAGAAAAATGATGTATTATAGATAGATTATATGAAAAAGACTGGGTTATTTATCTTAGATATCGCCTCACTATATAGTGCTTTGGCTATTACTCTTTTAATCCGATACAGGGAGAACTTTAGCGAACAACATGCAATCCACCTGCTTCCCTTTTTATTTATTTTCAGTCTCTGGCTTCTGATTCTTTATATCTCGAACCTGTATGATTTAGGATTCTTGAGGAATAACCTGGATTTTTACTCCAGCCTATTTAAGGCCATCGTCTTTGCCTCGGCAATATCGATCGCCTTCTTCTATCTGATACCTATATTCGATATCACCCCAAAGACGAATTTAATGATTTTTATATTGGTCTTCTCGGGAATTATTACTATTGATCGAACGCTTTTCAACAAAGCCAATGCCAGCGGATTCAAGAAACCCCTTCTTATAGTCGGGGTCAACACCCAATCTCTTGAGTTAGCCAAATATATTGAAGAAAACCCCCAGCTTGGATATGAACTAAAGTACATAATGGATCTGGCTAAAGAAGGAGTGAAAAATATAGATGAAGTAATAAAAAACGACAGAATAAATACTGTTGTCATATCTCCGGAGACATATCAGGTTCCGCAGATAATTGATACTTTTTATCGTTCCCTGGAGAATCATGTTACCTTCAGAAACCTCTCGTCATTTTACGAGCAGATCACAAACAAAGTTCCTCTCGGAGCCATAAATCAAGTCTGGTTTTTAGAAAATTTGAGCGAGGGCAGCAAAAAAACATATGAGGAAGTAAAAAGATTTCTAGATGTAGTCTTTGCAATTATTTTGGAAGTGCTCATTATGCCCTTCGTACCATTTATTGCCCTGGCAATAAAAATAAGCTCGCCGGGACCGGTGTTTTATCGCCAGAAAAGGGTAGGGCAAAACGGAAAAAATTTTGAGATAATCAAATTCAGAACAATGAGAAATGATGCCGAGAAAGAAACTGGCGCCATCTGGGCTCAAGAAAATGATCCGCGCACAACTTGGATTGGTAAAATAATGCGTAAAACAAGAATAGATGAACTGCCTCAGCTTTCAAATATCTTGCGGGGAGAAATGTCTTTTGTCGGACCCAGAGCCGAACGACCCGAATTTCATGATGAATTAAGGGTCGGCGTTCCATTCTATGAAGAAAGATATATCATTAAACCGGGATTAACCGGCTGGGCCCAAATAAATTACCGCTATGGTTCTTCCGTCGCCGATGCCGCAGAAAAACTTCAGTACGATCTCTATTATATCAAAAATCGGTCGTTAATACTGGACCTGGGAGTAATCCTCAAGACAATAAATATAGCGCTAAGACAGGGAGGAAGATAAATAAAAACCCCGCTTATTCGGCGGGGTTTTTGAATCTAAGACATTTACCACTGTCCACCAATATTGTTAACAAACATCCTAGCCTCAGCTTCAAATTTTATATCGAGCTTCGCAGCCGTTTTAGCTTCAGCAACGGCTTCCTCTATCTTACCTACTTGCGAGTATGCAGAGGCCAAAGACGCATGATACTGAGGATCACTAGGACTAATCTGTACTAAAAGCTCGAAAACCCACACTACACCCGGTAAATTATTTTGCTTGACATAAATGTTGACTAACCGACGAAGATCATTTTCTGATGCCATGTACTTGCCCGTCCTAACTATACTCTCGACTATAGCCAGACCCTCGTTTGTATTACCACGCTCTATCTCCGTAATACCCCAATACCAGTACGATACTTCGGCTTCCGGGTTAAGCTCGGCCGCTGCCTTAAAATATTCGATCGCTTTTTCATAATCCTTTTTATTTAGGTACGCCTGGGCAACTTCGTAATAAGTCCTGATAAAAGTAGGAGCCAGGTCAAGCGCCTTAAGTGAGAATTCTAAAGAAATATCATTATATTCAGATTTTGGATCTTCCTTGCCTAGATTTATATAGAGCCGGGCAGTATAAAGATACGGCAGATAATCAACTGGGTTTTCTTGAATATTCTTTTTCGTCTCCCCAATCGCCAGCCATATTATATCTGTTAATTCAGGGGTTAATTTTTTAGACTGAGCCTGCTCGAGAACATACTGTGCAAACCTGTGCCTGTACTCGTATTTTCCGGGAACATCATACTCAATAACCTCTTTATATTTTGCAATTGCACCCGGAAAATCTTTATTCCACCCAGCAACAATCGCCCTAGTGGTGGCATAGTTGGCTATTGCCGGAAGAATATTTACCTGATAAATCATCACGCCAGTAAAAATGAACAAAATAATGGCCGAAAAAGACCATGCGACTTCATTAATTTTGCGTGGCCTTGTCTCAGCTGCCTTGACTTCGAATGGTTTAGC
Organism: Candidatus Yanofskyibacteriota bacterium; assembly: GCA_016181145.1. Lineage (GTDB taxonomy): Bacteria > Patescibacteriota > Minisyncoccia > 2-02-FULL-40-12 > GWA2-44-9 > 2-01-FULL-39-28. The sequence continues at coordinate 13,398 of JACOZW010000022.1, read as the reverse complement.
TTGCGCAAGACGCGATACAAATCCTAGAATAGTGAAGAAAACCAGGAAATTAGCCGAAGTATCAAAAATAAAAGAATTATGGATGGCATAAGCTATCAGAAGAGGGATAAGGCCAACACCATACAAAATCATATTCTCATCATGAATCTTTTTCCATAAAACCCTGAGGCTTGAAGCAAATATATATAGATATGACGCAAGACCCAGAAGGCCCATAGTAACTAAAACCTCAACAAACATATTGTGGGCCCTGTCAAAAAGCGTTTCAGAGCCAGGACCGCCAAAAAACTTTGGATTAAAGTATTTTGAGAAAGGAATATTAAAATTCTCAGGACCCCAGCCGAAAATAATAGTTTTTGGGGTTTCTTTCCAGCCTTTTATGCCCGACTCCCAAGCCCAGAATCGAGTTTGAACGGTATAGCTTGTTAGGGAAAAATCAGTAACGCGCTTCAGATAGCCAGAGCCCTGAACTAAAGATGAATTTTTTAAAAGCAGAGCCGAGATAATGAATAGGAATGCAAGAGTTATTAATCCGAGCAATATTTTTTTCGCCTTTTTTGATTTATAGGCCGCCGTATATAAAAGAGCAAAAGAAAGAAAACCAACTCCTACGCCGACTAAAGAACCTCGAACAGCCGTCATTAAAACGGCAATAACCGTTATTAACGAAAAAATTCCATAAAATAATTTCCAATTCATGGAATTACCCTTACGGAAAAAGAGGGTTAGGCCCAGAAAGGCACAAAGGATTTGATAGCCTGCAAATAAGGCGGGGTTTCCAATAGTTCCAAAAATTCTTTCGCGCCCTCCCGAACCGACTATCCATGCAATGTTGGTTCTCTGGCCAAAGCCGTAAAATGCTGACATGACACCGACAACCATCACTAACCTGAAAAGATTAATCCAGTCTGATTCCTTTCGAAAGACGGCGGTTAAAATAATAAAGTAGATAAAGTAATGCCAAAAAGTAAAAACCCCTCCCATTCTCTCAAGCGAACCCCAAAAGCTTGAATATGGAATTACGCTAGTTATTGTGGTGATGGAAAAAACAGCTGCAAAGAGCAAAAATGACCAACCAACACTATTCATTTTGGGCATGTAGGACCTGTCTTTCCAGATAAGCAGAATAAATAGCACGAGCATAACCTCAACCAAACTACGGAGAATAATGACCTTGCCGAAATGAAACGGCGAGACGTAATCATTAAATATAATAAGCGGCACAAAAGCAGCCGCATAGATGAAGTATCGTAATATCACTGCTAATATGGGGTCTTTATTTATACTCATGGCAATTATCTATATTACAGGGATTTAGTTTAAAATGCAAAAATCAAAGTTTAAAATTACAATCTAAAATCCTAAAATTTTATAATTTTACAGTGTCATTTTCCATTTTGATATTTCAATTTTAAATCTCTCATCAGATAAATGAACGATATAAAATGAGACACGGTAAACAATAAGGTCACCATTATTACCGAGCCCCACGAACCAAAGCCCTTTATCAACAAAAGGCCTAGCGGGATACCTACTCCCAAAATAATCAGATTGATGGCTATGGAAACTTTAACTTTATTAATGGCCCGCCACATCGGTCCTAATCCGACCCCTATCCCGTACAAAGCCCCGTAAATAAATAGTCCGAATATATACTTTATGCTGGGCAAGAAACTATCACCATATAAAATCCTGAAAACAAAAGGAGCGGCAATAACAGCAGCCAAAGTCAATCCCAAAGAAAGAAAAACTCCGTAAACCGAAACTCTAACAAAATTCCTGGCAAACTTTGCCGAATCTTCAATCTGCATTTTCGGAAATTCAATATTAAGCAACATTGAAATCGGACCAAGAAGACTTAATGCTAAGTTAACAAAGCCAAAGGCCAGTTTAAAAAAAGACACCTCGCCGGTAGAAACATAAATACCGGTTAGAACCACAGGCAAAGCCATGTATAGATTGCCTATATTTCTATCCACAGCCACCCAAAAACTGAAACCAAAATATTTTTGTACCGAGACCTCCCTAATGTCGCTTATTAGGCCTCTTAGCGATGGAAATATCGGATGTTGTCTCCGTAAACGCTCCCAGATAAAAAGCGATATAACGAATATAACTGCCGCCCCCACAAACTGACCTGCTACAGCACCCAGAACTCCCAGGCCTAAAAAGACAAACAGTAGTGAGATGCTAAAACGTAAAAATTGGTCACCAAAAATAATTAAGGTCAATATTTTTATCCGGCCGGAAACCTGAAGGGCCAGTTGGACAACTGCACTGAAAGAGCTAGACAAAAATACCGCCAGAACAACTATGCCAGCATACCACCCGATCGCCGGATCGCCATAGAAGTAATTTGATACCATCGGAAAAAATAAAAGAAGAAATATCGTTATCAATCCGGCGTAAAGAGTGAGCTTTATTAAAAATGCCAGTGCCTCTTTCACTTCTTCGCTGTTTTGTTTTGCATAGGCCGATCCTAAAAGAGTCGAGACAGCTTCCTGCGTTCCTGCTCCTAAAAGCAAACCACCAAGACTAGCCAAACCAAAAGCGAGCGAATAAACACCAAACAGCTCCGGCTGGAGCAATCGTGCTAAAAACACGCCGGCAAGAGCCTGAACCAAGGTCCCGGCAAAACTTCCGGCCTGAAGAGTAGCCACGCTCCTAACAAACCAGTGCTGGCGATAATAATCTATTTTTTCTTTTAGCTTATGCATTGACAATAAAAATCATACAACAAAAACTAGGGGTTGTAAAAATTAAAATAATCAACTATTATATCCTAATTATGAGCAAAAATACCAAAACTAAGGTTGCTCTTGTAACCGGAATAACGGGACAAGACGGATCATATTTGGCGGAACTTCTCCTAAGGAAGGGCTATAAGGTCCACGGAATAGTCCGTCGAGCTTCAACCTTTAACACCTCGAGAGTTAATCACCTGTACCAGGATCCTCACGATAAAAACAAGAGGCTGTTCCTGCATCATGGCGACTTAGCCGATGCCGGCACAATTAGAAAAATTATTTACCGGACCAGGCCCGATGAAATATATAATTTAGGCGCACAATCCCATGTTAAGGTTTCTTTCGAGATTCCGGAATACACTATGGATATTACCGGCAACGGAGCCTTAAGAATACTTGAAGCAATACGAGATTTTCAGAACGATACCGGTAAAAAAGTTAAATTTTATCAGGCAAGCTCGAGCGAGATGTTCGGTTCCTCGCCTGCACCCCAGAACGAGCAAACTCCCTTTGCGCCGCAGAGCCCCTATGGAGCGGCTAAGCTTTTTGCATACAACATGGTAAATCTCTACCGCGACGCTTACGGTATTTTTGCCGTAAATGGAATTTTATTCAACCATGAATCTCCTCGCCGAGGCGAAACTTTTGTTACCCGCAAAATTACCCGCGGTATCGCCCGCATTAAGGCCGGTTTAGACAAAAGATTATATTTGGGCAACCTTGATGCCAGGCGCGACTGGGGTTATGCTCCGGAATATATGGAAGCTGCTCACCTAATGATGCAGCAGGCGAAACCGGATAATTATGTTATCGGCACAGGAGAAACCCACTCGGTTAAGGAATTTGTTGAACTGGCTTTTAAAGAAGCAGGTCTGGGCGACTGGAAAAAATATGTGAAAATAGATAAACGCTACTATCGCCCGGCCGAAGTTCATGATCTCGTAGCAGATGCCTCTAAGGCAAGAAAAAATCTTGGTTTCCGTCCGAAGACGAAATTCGGAAATTTAGTAAAAATCATGGTATGGGAGGATATAGCTGGACTCAAAAAATAATCCTTCGATGAAACTTGGTACAAAAAAAATTCTCGTTACTGGCGGAGCCGGGTTTCTCGGCAATTTTGTTGTGAAAAAACTACTTGATCGCGGAGTGCCCAGGAAAAATATTTTTATCCCCCGCTCCAAAGACATAGATCTGCGTAAATGGGAAAATTGCCAAAAAGCCGTAAGAGGACAAGATATAATCATACATCTCGCTGCTGTCGTCGGCGGAATAGGCTACAATCAAAAAATCCCCGGACAAATGTTTTACGATAACTTAATGATGGGGGTTCAGCTAATAGAAGCAGCCCGGCTCGCCAAAGTAGAAAAATTCGTCGCTACCGGAACTATCTGCGCCTATCCTAAACACACGCCGATCCCCTTCGCCGAGGCAAATTTGTGGAGTGGCTACCCCGAAGAGACAAATGCGCCATATGGACTAGCCAAAAAAATGTTACTCGTTCAATCTCAGGCCTATCGCCAGCAGTATGATTTCAACTCGATATATTTGTTACCAGTAAATCTCTACGGTCCAGGCGATAATTTTAATCCCGATAGCTCACATGTAATTCCAGCTTTAATAAAAAAAGTTGCTGATGCAAAAAAGAGCAAGCAAAAATATATAGAGGTTTGGGGAACAGGCAATGCCTCGCGCGAATTCCTATATGTCGATGATTGCGCTGAAGGCATTGTTTTAGCAACAGAAAAATATAATAAACCAGACCCGATCAATTTAGGTGCCGGCAGAGAAATAAAGATTAAAGACTTAGTCGAGACTATTTGTAAATTAATGAAATTCAATGGCGAGATACGATGGGATTCCTCAAAACCCGACGGCCAGCCACGAAGGATGCTTGACACTCGCCTCGCTCAAAAAGAGTTTGGCTTCAAAGCAAAAACGGGATTCGAGAAAGGCCTCAAAAAAACAATTGACTGGTATCTTTCATGAGCATAAAAAAATCTATCTTAGAATCCATAGAGACGAAAATTAAACTCATATCAAATACGAGATTTTTAGATGAGCTCGAACAGATCGGAATTAGAATGATAACCGCATTAAAAAATGGGAAAAAAATACTTATTGCCGGAAACGGCGGTTCTGCTGCTGATGCCCAGCATTTTGCTGCAGAACTTGCCGGACAATTCATTCATAAGAGAAAAGGCCTCCCCGTAATCGCCCTCACAACCAATTCTTCAATCATTACAGCTATAGGAAATGATTTCGGTTATGACTATGTATTTTCGAGACAGGTAGAGGGCTTAGGCAACCAAGGCGATATCTTCGTAGGAATATCGACCAGCGGTAATTCAGTTAATTTGATTCAGGCACTTGATATCGCAAATAAAAACGGCCTGATAACGATAGGGTTACTGGGCAAAGATGGAGGAAACATGAAAAGCATGTGCGACTATAAACTAATCGTACCTTCTCAAAGCACTCAGCATATTCAAGAAGCCCATATCATGATTATTCATGAGCTATGCTCACTAATCGATGATGCCTTCAAAAACTATAGATAGAACGCATCTTCAAACAATCTTGATTTTATACTCAGAAACACATTTGATATCCTGAAAACCGCCAAACCTATATAGCCCCCAACTCGCTAGATTACTAATCTCAAGCCGCCCATAGGCCTATTCATAGAATAATCGATTATTATCCCCCTCCAATCGGCTAAGTTTTTAGCCCATATTTCCTTGAGTTTTCTTTCAAAAACTGATAGATTTCTTATATCTTGCGGAGGATTGAATAATAATAAAAAATCAGTATGGAGAAGATAGCAACATTTTTCTCTGGTACAGTTAAAGTCTACAGGGCACTAAAGGTTTTAAAATATGCCTTCTGGAAATACAGGCTCCAGTTTTTGGTTATGACAGGATTAGGATTCCTTGGTGGTATGTTAGGCGGCCTAGGTATCGGCATGCTCATTCCTCTTTTCGCTTTTGTAACACAGCAAGATGGAGGTGCCGGCAGCACTTTTCATCACTTCGTAAGTAAAACTTTAGCCTTCTTCCACTTAGGTTACAATCTGCCGCTTATTTTGGGATTGATGGTTTCGCTTTTCGTCGCTAAGGCCGGAATTATTATCTTGGCTAATTATATTAATGAATCAATTGACGGAAATTATGTGCGCGACAATAGTTCCATGCTTTTTAAAAAAACCCTGGGATCAGATTGGTCATTCCTAATGAATCAAAAAGTCGGGTATCTTGATCGAATTATTACCGGTGACGTCTCCTCGAGCGGAGCCATTATCATGGCTATAAGCGATGTCCTGGTCCGTATTGCAAGTTTAATAGCTTACGCATTTATTGCTTTTAGAATATCCTCGACGGTTACTGCCATATCTATGATAGGAGGGGCGCTTATTTTTATATCCTTAAAGCCTCTCCTATATAAAGCGCGCAAACTTTCCAGATATTTGAATGTGGGCAATAAGGAGCTAAGCCATATTTTCAATGAGAGTTTAATTGGAGCCAAAACCCTAAAAGCCTTTGCCGTTGAATCAGCTGTAGTTAAAAAAAGTTCTCAGTACCTGGAGAACTTAAGAAAAACCCAGCTTAAAATTTCACTGATAGGTAATATCCAAAACGCAATGTTCGAACCGGTTTCTCTTCTATTCGTTTCGGGGTTATTTATTTATCATTATAAATCTCCTGATTTTAACATAGCTTCTTTTGCGGTAATTGTTTACCTAATCCAGAAGATGTATTCATTCATACAAGCTATCCAAACAAAACTCAATACCATTAACTCTTCATTCACTTATCTGAATACGATGCTCGAATATCAAAATAGCGTAGATAAAAACCAAGAAAAATCATCTGGCAATAAATCATTTAAATTCGAGGAGGTCATGAGTGTTAAAGAAATTACCTTTGCCTATCCGGGTACAGATATAAATACGCTCTCGAATATAGATTTCTCAATCAAAAAAGGTGAGATGATCGGCTTAATCGGACCATCCGGATCTGGCAAGACAACCCTCGTTGATCTCTTCTTGCGCCTCTTAAAGCCCCAGGAAGGGGCTATCGCCGTTGATAATATTGATATTGATTCAATAGATTTAAAAGGCTGGAGGAAGAATATCGGTTACGTATCCCAAGATATCTTTCTGCTTAATGACACAGTCGAAACTAATATACGTTTTTATGATGATTCTATACGCCACGAAGACATTATAACTGCCGCTAAAATGGCTAATATCTATGACTTTATACAAGATCTGCCAAATAAATTTGAGACGCAGGTCGGTGAACGCGGAGTTAAGCTATCTGGGGGCCAAAGACAGCGTATTTCTTTAGCCAGAGTTTTAGCTAAGAAGCCATCACTCTTAATTCTCGACGAGGCAACCAGTTCTTTAGATAATGAGTCAGAGTCACTAATCCAAGAAGCAATAAATGGCCTTAAAGGGAAGATCACTGTTTTGGCAATCGCCCACCGCCTATCTACCGTAATGAACTCTGACAGACTTATTGTTCTTGACGGCGGAAAACTTATTGAGACGGGTACTCCCGATGAATTAATAAAGAATGCTGACTCGTATCTATATAAGAGCTATCACGTTAAAGATAAATAAACGGGTTAAAAAGTGATGCGAGCAAAAACATACAAGGATCAGCTAGAATTCAATAGACTTAGGTTTAGCTGCGTGAATAGAATTCTAGATTTGCATAAAGCGGCAAATGCCGGTCATATCGGTTCGTCTTTGTCGTGCGCAGAATTATTGATATACCTACATTTCTTCAGAATGAATCCTGAGGATAAATTTATTCTTTCAAAAGGACATGGTTCCTCCGCTCTTTATTCAGTACTGGCTGAAATGGGTAAAATATCTCCGAAGATAATGAGCACCCACTATAAGGACGGCACTTATCTAGCCGCCCACCCGCCCTGTGGATTAAATAAAATAGGCGGTATAATATTCGGCACAGGCAGTCTTGGTCATGGCCTGTCCCTGTCCGCCGGACTTGCACTATCAACAAAGTTTACTGAAAGAAAAATGAATATTTATTGCATATTGTCTGACGGAGACTGCAATGAGGGCTCGACCTGGGAAGCGGCAATGTTTGCTGCCCACCATAATTTGAATAACTTATTGGTCATAATAGATAACAATGGAATCCAGGGATTTGGAAAAACAAGCGAGGTATTAAATATGGAATCTTTGGAAAATAAGTGGAAATCTTTCAACTTCGATGTAGTTGTGGCAAAAAACGGAAATGATTTTAATAACCTGAAAAGCGCCTTCTCCGTTTTAGATCAGATAAATTCTAAAAAACCTAAGTGCATTATTGCAAAAACTATCAAGGGAAACGGTGTTTCTTTTATGCAGGACCGCATGGAGTGGCACTACCTGTCTATGAATGATGAGCAGTACGAGAAATCGAAAAAAGAAAATTTCACTAAAAATGCGTAAGGAATTTTCAAAAACTATTGAGGATCTTGCGATAATAGATAAAAAAATAATTTTTTTAACTGGCGATCTCGGTTTTTTGGCACTTGAAAACATAAAGAAGGCTATCGGGAACAGATTTATTAATGCCGGGGTTTCCGAACAAAACATGATATCTATGGCCGCTGGCCTGGCCTCACAGGGTTTCACGCCAATATGTTACAGTATTGCTCCATTCGCAGTCTTTAGACCAGCTGAGCAGATTAAAATCGATGTTGGTCTCCATAATATGAATGTAAAGATAGTGGGCAACGGCGGCGGATACGGATATGGCATTATGGGAGCAACTCATCACGCAATTGAAGATATAGCGCTAATGTCCTCAATACAGAACATGAAATGCTACATTCCTTTTTGCAACGAAAGTGTTAGCGATATAGTTAAAACAATGGTTAGGCAAAAGGGACCTTCTTATTTGAGGCTTGGTGCAGGAGCTGCCCCTCATTGGTTAAAGCTAAAAAGATACTTCCCCGCGCAGAAACTAGTTGGCGGTAAATATGCCACGATCATTGCTATGGGACCAATAATCCTAAATGCATTAAAATCGCTAGAACTGATAAAAATTTCTAACCCAGTCGATATATTTGCTATCTCAGAGATGCCTTTGGATAAATTGCCGCTAGAATTGATAAAGAGTATTCGACGAACGCGAAAAGTTATCGTACTAGAAGAGCATGTAAGCCGCGGGGGGCTTGCTGAAAACCTGTCTTTACTTCTATTGAAAAATAATGTTCTCTGCAAATTAACTAGCCTTTGCGCCAAAGGTTATCCTAATGGACTCTATGGGAGCCAGGCATATCATCAAAAAATCAGTGGCCTGGATCCAAATTCCATAGCTAAAGAAATTACAAAATTAATGAAATGAAAATTTTTATCAGCGGGATATCATCGGGCATAGGAAAGGCTTTAGCCATACGACTCATAAAAAGGGGGCATGAAGTATGGGGATTAGCCCGCCGTAAAGAATTACTCCATAGCCTCAAAGAAAAAATCGGGAGCGATAACCTGCATATTTCTGTTTGCGACGTCCAGGATATAGACACCTCCAAAAAAATTATCCAAGATATGAGAGCAAACGAATTTATACCGGATATAGTTGTATTATGTGCGGGAGTCAGGTCTGAAGATGCTCATCCATTATCCGGATTGTCATTTGAGAAAGTTCAATTAATGAGCAGGGTTAATATTGAGGGCGGACTTTTCTGGGTGGCCGAATTTATGCCTGATTTTATGCGGCGCCATTCCGGAATTTTTATCGGTATATCTTCGACGGCTGCCTATCGCCCATCTAAAAATCATGTGACATACGGCGCAACCAAAGCCGCTCTTTCAATGGCCTTTAGGGGTCTACGACTAAATTACCCCTCCTCCGGTGTCCGTTTCTCAACTATTCATTTTGGGCCGGTGGCTACGGAGATGTGGGAAGGCAAAGAAAATTTTCTTACGCCATCGGCGGAGAAAGCTGCAATATTTATCGAGTCTGTTTTTAAGAAAAAATCGGGCTCTTATTTCTTTCCCGCTCCAACCACTATGTTTATGCGATTATCCCTAATTCTACCAGATTCATTTTTTAGCCTGCTGGCACATTTATTGAAAAAAGATTAACATAACCAAAATGGAAACAAAGCCACTTATTTCAGTTGTAGTGACATGCTATCGCGATGAAGGAAATATTACGGAAATGCATAGGCGCCTGACCTCTGTTCTGTCTAAGATTGATATTGAATATGAGATTATTTTTGTGAATGATGCGAGCCCCGATAAAGCGGGCGATATCTTAAAAGACATAGCATCCAAAGACAAAAGCGTAACTGTTATGACGCAATCACGTAACTTCGGCGCTCAGAATGCTTTTACCGCCGGCATGAAACAGGCAATCGGCCAAGCCGTAGTCATAATGGATGGAGATCTTCAGGATCCACCGGAGTTAATCCCTGAATTTATAGCTAAATGGAGGCTTGGATATGATGTCGTCTATGGTATACGCAGGAAACGAGAACTAAGCATGGGTAAAATTAAGGAGCAGATCTATCATCTTTTTTACGTTATATTCGACCGACTATCTTATGTGCGTATACCTCGTGATGTAGGTGATTTTTCGATTATGGATCGAAAAATAGTCGATATCATTACCGCCATGCCAGAGCGGGACAGATTTATCAGAGGACTCCGCGCTTGGGCAGGATTCAAGCAGATAGGCGTTCCCTACACCAGACCGGAACGTTTTTCGGGAAAGTCGACTAACAGCATAGTCGCAAACACAAAATGGGCACGAAAGGCAATCTTCTCTTTCTCTTATGCTCCTATGGAATTGGTCTCTCGAATCGCTTTTTTCACGATGACTACGGCGATGATAGCAATATTTTATTATTTGATCTTTTATTTTATAAAGGGAGCGCCCCAGGGATTCGCCACCCTTATTATCGTAGTATTGTTCCTAGGCTCAATCCAGCTGCTTTCGCTCGCCATAATTGGAGAATATCTGGCTCGCATATTTGAAGAGTCAAAACAAAGACCGCAATATATTACCCAGGAAATTTTAAATGATCACCGAAAAATAAAAAATAACCGACCATGACCAGCATTAGGGACGACAAAGGATATAATCAAGGATTTAGGCCATCAAAAGCCCTTACAATCAGAACCGAAAGGCGGTGCGCCTATATGATCGGCAAAATGAGATTAGATCAGAAAATCAAAATCATGGAGATAGGCTGTGGTACCGGAGAATTAGCAAACCTGCTTGCCCAGAAAACAGAACAACAAGTTCTTGGAATTGATATATGTCGAACATTCATAGATCAAGCTAAAGAAGATTACCGCAGACCAAATCTATCTTATGATGTTTTAGATTTTAATGACGATAAATCATTCGGTCAGTTTTTCCAAGATAAAAAATTTGATTATATAGTCGGAAATGGAGTTTTACATCATTTTTTTTATAATCTTGATGATGTGTTGAAAAAAATCCACACACTGCTAAATGAGGACGGCAAAATAATTTTTTTAGAACCCAATATATTCAATCCCTATTGCTTCTCTATATTCAAGCTGGCCTACCTTAGAAAAATTGCCAGGCTAGAACCAGGAGAAATGGCTTTTAGTAAAAAATTTATAACGGCGAAACTTATCTCGTCTGGATTTATAGATCCAGAGGTAGAATACAAAGATTTTTTACTTCCTAATATACCCGCCTTTCTAATCCGTCCCTCCATCGTACTAGGTCAACTATTGGAGAAGGTTCCGCTCCTGAGAATGGTCTCTCAATCAATCTTCATATCGGCTCGTAAATAATCAATTCAAAATATCGCTAAATGCTAAATACTATAAAAAAGATAATCTATATTATTATAATTATAAGCATTGTTGCTCTGATTTTTTATTTGGACAAGGGGATGATAATCGGATCTGATACCACGACCTATATGGATCTGTCGTATATTATCCACAGGGGCGGTCTCTTATTTATAGATTATTATGATTATCGCCTGCCCGTATTCCCTTATATTTTCTCGTTTGTTTATGGTCTGAGTTTTTCCGATTTTACCAATCGCTTCATAATGCATTTTTTTATTTACTCTTTCTACGCTATTTTAATCTATGCTATCTCTATTTTCCTAACTAAATCCAAGAAAATATCCCTACTAACCTCGTTAATTACGCTTGTTACTATTACTGCCCGTCAATTCGATGCCGGTAGAAATATCGCCGTGCCTCTTTTTTACCATAGCCTGGAATTGCTAAGCGTGTTCTTATTTATTCCCGTATTCGCCTGCCTCCTTCATGCACAAGAGCGGTATAGACAGGCAAATAAAATTGATACCGTCTATTCAGTCAAGAAAAAAATATATCTTTCGGCTTTATCCGGATTTATTTTTAGCTTGGCTTTTTGGGGACGCCAAGTTCATATCTTTCCTTTTTTTATGATGGGCCTTTTTCTGGCTACTAATTTATTGCCGAAACAATTCCGCTTACCGATAAAACACAATCTTATTTTTTCCTTTTCTTTTATTTCTGCTTTTATACTGGGGTCAGCCTCTATAATCAGTATTTCTTATAATGGCTCACCCAACTTCTTTATTGATCTTAAAAAATGGCTAATTGATGTCCCCCGCATAGGATATGTTAATGGGACTGATCCTCTTTATGATGTGTTGCTAAGGAGGGTGAAGCAAATTATACTTTTGGGCCTGCCTCAATTCGAAAATCATATTTATCCGATTTTTTGGATAAATTTCATAGCAGCCCTAACCTATTTAGGTAAATTATTATTCTTAAAAAATAGATATTCAGCAGCTGATCTGGTTGATTTTTTTCGAAAAGACTTCCCACAAATTTTATTAATACTTTTCAGCACAATAATTGTTGTCACCTCGCTTATTGGTACGGCCTATGGCAGTCCGAGACACTTGGCCCCTATCATCTCTCTTCATGCAATTTTACTGTCTTATACCCTGGGTAAGCTCAAATTTAATAAGGATACAGTGAAAAATCCGATTTTTATTTTAATAATTATTATATTTATCTTCCCTCAAACTTATAATTTTTATCGTTACGGCGAAAAGCAAAGCTACGCCGCCTCGAGAAAACAAGAAGGGACGAAACTATTTACTTACGAACTTGCTGACGCACTATCCGAAACATTAAAAGAAAGAAGCAATGAGGTCTTAATTTTGGGCGGATATTCTACTGTAGCCCGCCTGGTAGATTATAAACCTTTTATGGGTCTGAATAGTGACGTTTTCAACTATATTATAATGCCCAGGTTATATGGAGATAACTTCATAAATTCATTTAAACAAAATCTCGAAAAAGTTGATACGGCCGTTATCTTGCCGGATTATCCTAATACAGACTGGGCTGGCGGTAATCTTAATAATGAAATTTATAAAATAACCGAAAACTATTTATCGAAGAATTTCAAATTGCAAAAAACCGTAAAGGGAGAAAATTTTTATCCGCTGAATCCTGATTTATATCGCAAGGGGGCTCTTATATATATCAGAAAAAATACAAAGATAAGAAAATCACCATAGCTTTGACAGAAAATGTTTTAAGTTGTAGTATATGGCGAAGTTCTTTTCCAGCTTGGAGATAGCAATTGGAAAATCAAAATGTAATAAAGAATTTTCGCCATGTCGGACTAGTGGTAAG
>JACOZW010000045.1 GCA_016181145.1 Candidatus Yanofskyibacteriota bacterium | reverse complement strand
ACAGAAAGACACGCTAAGTCTCAATATTATTGTAGTAGATAAAATTAAGAAAATAAAAAAGCCTGTCGAGGGTGACAGGACTTAGGAATTAAAGGGGCTGGGACGATCAAGGTACACATCTACTAGACGCCATAATATTGCGATCGCAGCAATTGCTGAGGAGAATAACAAGGGCTCGATATTTGAACTAGAGATGAGTCCGGTATGCCAACAATAGGCTATACCTAGAAGAAATATTTTAACGATCGGCGGGGAATCATAAGATATGTATATGAGCACCAAGCAGCTAAATAAAAGTAATATGATGCTTGCCGGAATCATTAATTCTGGCGGTAGCGAGTACAGTAGATTTACTAATGGGTTCATGAGAACCTCTTTTTCAATTAATCTGAGTTATATATTAACAATTAGCGTATAGAATGTCAAGATCATTTCTACAAACCGAAGAGTGGCTAAAATTCCAAGAATTCGCAGGCAATAAGTCTTGGAGATTTTCGGACGAGAAAATAACGGCCAATATAATTAAATTGGGTCTGCCGATGGGGAAAAGTATGCTGTATGTGCCCCATGGACCAGAAATACAATTTGATGACATAGGGGGAGGATTAAAAAATGAGCTGTCTAATTTTATTAAATATCTAAAAGATTTAGCCAAAGAAGAAAGGGCAATTTTTATAAAGATAGAGCCGTTGTCGGATATTGTTATTGAACTGATGTACAGAAGGGGATTTCAGAGGTCATCAAAACAAATTCAGCCATATAAGACCGTAGTTCTTGATCTGAATTTACCCGAAGAACATTTATTAGGCAAAATGCATCCGAAAACCCGATATAATATCAATTTATCCGAAAGGAAGGGATTAATATTGGAAGAAGGCGGCGACCTTGAGATGTTTTGGAAATTATTAAAAAAAACTGCCAAGGAAGACCAATTTTCTACCCATTCCAGGGAATACTATGAAAAACTGCTGGGATTTTTTTCCGCCAAAGGCGGATCTGTCTCAGGCGGAAAAGACGGCAAGGACCTACAGACTAAATTATTTTTTGTGAAATTCGAAGGCAAACCCATTGGAGCGGCAATTATTATGATATATCATAATAATGCTTATTATCTTCACGGGGCGATGGACAGGGAATATAAATCGCTGATGGCACCATATTTTATGCATTGGGAAGTTATTAAAATTTTAAAATCTTCGGGGCTTAAATATTATGATTTCTGGGGGGTAGATGCTAGGAAATGGCCAGGGGTAACTCGCTTTAAACTTGGTTGGCTTGGCTCGCCGAAGTCAGACGAAGGCGGCGGTGGTTTGGTTGAATATCACGGTTCATTCGATCTGCCAGTTTCTAAATTTTGGTATCTGGCCTACTCTCTTATTAGAAAGATAAAAAAATAATAGCAGGATTTATTAGAGACTCTTGCCAGTTATTATTAAATTATGATATATCATAATAAATTTTAATTAGTGGTATAAATTAATTTATGAAAATAAAATCAGGGGTACTCAACGATAAGGAAAAGGACAAATTTATAGATATGCTTTATGTTGGTGTTGGCAAGCTGAAGTCTCAAAAAGACATTAAGCATTTTCTCAGAGATTTTTTAACCGAAAGCGAGAAAATAATGATTGGCAGAAGAATGTTGATAGCTCAAAGACTTTTGTATAGACAACCCTACGATCAGATTGTTAGGGAGATGGGCGTGGGCTTGGATACAATATATAAAATCAGGAATTGGTTAAATTCTGGGCCAGGAGGACACAAAGACATTATTCCCAAATTGAAAAATACGAGAAGATTAAGAAAGAAAATAAATTCTGGGTTCAGGGATTACTATGTATCGGGTCCATTTGCAGAACTGAGAAAGCGCTATAGGAGTCATTACTGGTTAGCCGATCTTCTAGAAGAACTCAATAGATAAAATTATTATGATATATCATAATAATTTGGGTGGTTATGAGACTTTTCGTTGGTTTAAACTAAAAAGCCCCGACCTTGGTAGGTGCGGGGCTGTGGTACGGATTGCATCCGAGGTTGTCCGGTTCCCTTGGGTTGCCGTGCACGGCGACTTAGTAGAATTCGGACCGAGGCTTTGGAGGCGACCTCGGATGCTTTCCGCAGCTTGTTTTTTACATGGTATCAGCTCCATGAGGAATTTTGTTTTCCTGAAGACTCCGGGTGGGTTACCACCATTCCGCTCTGGTTAAGTGCGGAGTCTTAAACATCTCTTTCGAGCTGTTAGCGGGGTTCTCCCGCTCAGGTGTGAATCAGAATCATAGGCCTCCCACCACTTACTCTATTAGTCTAATGGTTATTGGTCTACCCCGTCCAGCTTGCTTTCAAGGACGGGAGTTGGCGAGGGGCGCAGTTAGGTCGGGCGAGATATTCTCATCGCCCTTCCGCCATCTAGTGGCCTGCATCGAGCCCCTCATCAATAATTTCATCCCGTTAGAGGTAAGACACCACCTTTGGCGGCGTCTGCCGATGCGCCAGAGGCGCATCGGACCTCTAACGGGATTAAAGTCATTGATGAAGGGGAGAGCCGAAGCTCTCCTCCTGCTGGGGTGTTGAGGTCCCAGCTACCCCGTATGCCGACCGGAGTCGGCGGGGATTTGTGTTAGCGCACTTCAATCACCACCTTTCTCTCGTGTCCCGCATACTACATATGAGTTGCGGGGAAATTTGGTTGAATGATTAGTCTTTTGTGCGGTCAGGGTTGGGAGGCGTCGCTCTCGGCACCTCGCATGCAGGGCTTCCATAAGCCCCGGTGGAGACACTCTGTGGCGCTCTCCGACCCTGACGATGTTGAACCCTGTCTCGGGGCTCGGAAAAGACCTCTGCTGCTATAAATAGCAGTTTTCGTGAGATCTTTTCTGAACCCCGAAGGGCTTAGATATATAAAGAACCAATGTTCCTTAATTATATCACAGTTAGATTATAAAGTCAAGGATTCAGAAAATGAACTAAATATGATATAAATTTAAATATGTTCAAAGAGACCATATTAGACAAAATGCTTTTTAGTGTCAAGAAGCTGATACCGAAATCAGTTTTTAATTTTTTTCAGCCGTACTATCACTTTCTGCTTGCCTATATCGGAGCGGTTTATTATGGTTTTCCTTCGCGCAGTATGAAGGTGATTGGAGTTACCGGAACCAAGGGAAAATCAACGGTTGTTTTTATGGTTTCTAGGATTTTAGCCAGCGATGGGAGCAAGGTTGCGGCTATCGGCTCCCTCGGCTTTAAAATTGGCGAAAAAGAATGGCCCAATACTCTCAAGATGACTATGCCTGGTCGTTTCAGGATGCAGAAATTTTTATATGAGGCCAAGAGGGCCGGCTGTAAGTATGTTGTTCTTGAGGTTACGTCCGAAGGTATCAAGCAGAAGCGCCATGTCGGTATAAATTTTGATTGCGCGGTATTTATAAATCTTCATCGCGAGCATATTGAGAGCCATGGTTCATTCGAAAATTACTATGGGGCTAAACAGGAGTTGTTTCTGCGAACAAAGAATATCCATGTGATAAATGCAGATGATGAGCATGTAAAGTTGTTTGGCGATTTTCCTTCCAGGCAGAAAATATTCTATGGGCTCAAAAAAGGCGACCTGGTGGCCGATAAAATAAATTTGAGCAGCGAGGGCGTATCATTTGAATTGTATGGAACATTTTTTAGTACCCATCTGGCGGGAGAGTTTAATGTTATGAATTTTCTTGCAGCGCTTGCAGTGGGTGTTATGTATGGATTTGATCTTCCGGGCATGAAGCCGATTCTGGAATCCATAAAATCAATTCCCGGCAGAATGGAGTTTTTGCAAAGAGAGCCGTTCAATGTTGTGATTGACTATGCCCATACGCCTGAGAGTTTGGAGAAAGTTTATCAAACTCTCAGATTCCTAATTAAAAAAGAAGAAAACAATCCGCAATCCGCAATCAGCAATAAATTAATTTGTGTTCTAGGTGCTGCCGGAGGCGGAAGGGATAAATGGAAGAGGCCTGAATTCGGTAAAATAGCGGCCAAATATTGCGATGAAATAATCTTAACCGATGAAGATCCATATGACGAAATTCCTGAAGAAATTATTGATGAAATTTTTTCAGGAATTTCATCGAGTTTAAAGTTTAAAAGTTTAAAAGTTTATAAAGTTTTAGATAGAAAAGAGGCAATTAAAAAGGCTATATCAATAGCTCAGGCAGGCGATACGGTAATTATTACCGGCAAGGGATCGGAAACATCAATGGCTATTTCGGGGAATAAAAAGATTCCCTGGTCAGATAAGAAAATTGTAGAAGAGATTATATTCGGCTAGCAGTTTGACGAATACTCTCTGTTAGCGTAGCATGTTACCTATTATTCAGCTCATTTATAAAGGACCTGCTTGCCTGACAGTCCGATCGAGTTTGGTCATCTGAACAAGACGGGTCTACAAAGAATTTACAGTCCCGTGTTTCATGGCTCTAATCTTCATCATCTCGTTCCCAAGACAAGAAGCGGTCGCGGGACAGAGTATAATCTTTTCCCATATGAAATAAAGAGACATAGCGCGTATCATGATATTTTTTTTAATTTACGCATAGATGAGGTTTGGAATGGGCTTAACCGGATACATTATTCTGTCTTTGAATCTGGAGACAATAATATAATTCCGTGGTGGATCGATAAATGTGAAAGAGAGGTTGGAACTACTGATCAGATCGTAAAATTTAATAGAAATAAGGAGGGTAGACTAAGTAAAGCTGTTTCTGCCGACTGGCTACAGAATAAGTGGTTTAAGGCGTTTGGGAGCGAAGATAGAAAGGCCTCAAGGGAATTTCTTAGGCTGATGATGCTCTTTATGATATTCGGTACAAGGCTGTTGGATAAAGAAACCCTATTTGATAATGGCAACCTCTCTGATTTTATTGAGATAACCCCATGCACTAATATGCGCCTCTGGGCATTTGAAAAATGTTTTGGACGGGCCGGAACAGTACACTCATTAAAGGCAAGGATCGTATCTGTCGTGGACAGATTTGATTATTATTCTGATGTGATTTTATAGCTTGAGCGGTCAAGACCCTGCAATCGGGTCTTTTTAGTTGCAGCTCTTTATGCTAAAATATCAGTTATATATGAATTTTTGGCACAAACTGAAAAATAGAGATACTGACCAACGACATAATCCGGCGGTCTTTTGGCTTCTAATTATTATTATGCTCATAATGCTCGCCGGAGCAGTTACAGTACTGAGTGATCCCGGGAACCTTGCATCTCATATACCGACCGTTACTCCGACGGCAAGCCGGCAGCCACGCATTTATACTGTTTCATATAGGGGAGGAGTTTTTAGTCCTACGAATTTAAGAATACATGCGGGCGATACGGTGCGTTTCAAGAATGAAGGTTTTTTTGGTGTTCGGGTTGTGACTGATAATAATCAACTGCCGGGCTTTGATAGCGTGGGAGATATTCCCCAGAGCAGTTATTTTTCTTACACTTTTGCCGAAAAAGGAATTTTTGGATACCATAATAATGACAGGCCTGATGAACAGGGTACGATAATAGTAAGATAGTTAAAAAGAATATGACATTAAGATTTAATTTACTCTGGAAAGAAATATTTTTGTTTGGTTTCACTCTTCTTGTCGGCATTTTTTCGGCTTATAACCTCGCACTAGTAACCGAGAGAAGCACTCCTGAACTTCAGGTTCTTTCCTGGAGCGATATTATTATTTTTTTAGCGCTGTTTGCGGTTCTATCGCTCGTCCTCTTGAAATTTAAAAGGCTCAGCGGGCTTTTACTAAAGATATTTTTGGTCTTAGTTATTTTTTCAGGTTCGCAAATAGTTTTTAGCTCTTTAGTTTCTTCTCCCTGGGATTTGGCCTGGGCGCTTGGAATTACGGCATTTTTTATTCTGATACATAATGTCCTCACCCATAATATCGCAGTTCTAATGGGGATTGCAGGGGTATCCAGTTTGCTCGGGGTTACCATATCCCCTGAAGTTGGAATTCTTTTTCTGATAGTGTTGTCCTTTTATGATATTTTAGCGGTCTATTGGACCAAGCATATGGTTTATTTAGCTAGGGGCATGATAGAGAGCGGGGCGGTTTTCGGTTTTATTATTCCGTTCGATATAAAAGACGTTTTTTACCATAAAGATGAGGCGCGTGGGAGAATAGGAGAGAAATTTATGGTATTAGGATCGGGCGATATAGGCTTGCCGTTGATAATGGTCAGTTCGGTTGCAGTTATCTCTATATGGCAGGCAATTATAGTCTCGCTGTTTTCTTTAATCGGCCTCTTTCTCACCCATCTTATATTTGTAAACCAAGAAAACCGTAAACCGATGGCAGCGTTGCCACCCATCGCAACGATGACGATAATTGGATATTTGATTAGTTTTATTTGATAATTACGAATTACGTATTACGGATTAAATTAGAAAAAAATTCGTAATTCGTAATTCGTAATTTTGTAATTATATAATGAAGCTTTCATTTTATGGCGGTGTACAACAGGTAACCGGCTCTAATTACTTACTGGAAATAGGCAAGATTAAAGTATTGGTTGATTGCGGTTTGTTCCAGGGTTCAAGGTTCGCGGAGACGCTGAATTATTCCCCGTTTCCTTATGATCCTAGGGAAATTAATTTTGTTCTTTTGACGCATAGCCACGCTGATCATTCCGGGCGTCTGCCCAAATTATACAAGGATGGTTTTAGGGGTAAGATTTTTGCTACCAAGCCTACGATTGATTTAAGCGCAATTGCCCTTGACGATAATCTTGATTTGATTAAGGACGAGGCCAAGAGAGATGGGCACGCACCCTTATTTGATTCAGGTGATCTTCATCAGACATTCCTACTGGCTCATGGAGTTGAGTATCAGGAGGAGATAAGCCTTGGAGACGGTGTTACGGCAATTTTTCATGATGCCGGACATATTTTAGGCTCAGCTATAATAGAGATAAGCTGGCGAGATGATGGAGGAAAAATTCAAAGCATTTACTTCTCGGGCGATTTAGGCAATTACCCGGTACCTCTTTTAAGGCATTATGATATGCCTAATGAGGCCGATTACATTGTTGTCGAATCGACTTACGGCGATCGTCTACATAGTAATACCGAAAATCGAAAGGAGATTTTACGCCAGGAAATAGATGCAACTGTTAAGCGCGGAGGAACGGTTATTATACCGAGTTTTGCCATAGAAAGAACACAGGACCTGCTCTACGAGTTAAATGAGCTGATAGAGCATAATGAGCTTCCCCGGGTGCCTGTTTTTCTTGATTCACCCTTAGCCATTAAATTAACTAAGGTATATAAAAATTACGAGAGTTATTTTAATAAAAAAGTTATTCATGAGATAAGGTCCGGTGATGATATTTTTAATTTTCCTGGCCTGAAAATGGCTTATTCGAGCAAAGAATCAAAGGCTATAGATAATATTCGCGGCTCTAAGATTGTCATTGCTGGTTCCGGCATGTCGCTTGGCGGAAGAATTGTATTTCACGAGATGCGTTATCTTCCAGATCCTAATTCAACAATTCTTTTTATTGGTTATCAGGTGGAAAATTCTCCGGGCAGGCAGATTCTTGACGGCAAGAAAGAAATAAAATTATTAGGTCAGAATGTTCAGGTTAATTGCGATGTTCGTCTTATCGAAGGTTATTCCGCTCACGCCGATCAGGCCATGTTAATGGATTGGGTCGGGAAAGCTAAAGAGGATGGCAGGCTGAAAAAAGTTTTTGTCACCCATGGCGAATACCATTCCAGTTCCATACTTTGCCAAAAGATCAGAGACGATATGGCTATTGATGCGGTAGTGCCCGGAGCGGAAGATAGCTACGAATTGTAAAAATTGATTGACAAGGATGGAAAAAATGTTAAACTAATCGACTATGGCACAGTATAAACTCAACAACATTCTTATACCGGAGGAATTGCCCCTGATTGCTCTCAAAAACACCGTTCTATTTCCTAAGGTAGTTATTCCTCTTATCGTCCAGCGCCCCAAATCAGTGGGGGCTCTTGATGCGGCTATGGCTCAAGAAAAGCTTGTTTTCTTTGTTACACAAAAAAACATAGAAGATAATGTTCATTCTAATGATCTCTTCAGGGTCGGGACGATCGGCCGGATAGTAGCCGTGTTCAAATTACCCGATGGTTCTTCAAAGATTGATGTGGAAGGTTTAACCAGGGCCAAATTAAACCAGATTGTCGCCGAGGAGCCGTTTTTCAGGGTCAAATGCGAGCCGGCTCCTACTGAAGAGTTTTCGGGTGATAATCTTGCAGAAAAAGCACTTAGCCGTTTGGTTATTGACCAATTCAGGCAGATAGCGGAGCTTAAGGCTTTTTCTCATATCTCGCCGGAGATAACCTATATGATGTCTCAGCTAAAAGACGTTAATCAGGTTATAAGCTTAATAACTATCAATTTAAATCTTGAAATACAGGATCAGCAGTTAATTTTAGAAACCGAAAATTCCTACGAAGCTTTAAAAAAGTTGAATTTTTTCCTGACCAGAGAACTTGAGATACTTGAAGCCGAGAAAAGCGTCGCCAAGGAAACTAAAAAGCAAATCGGCAAGATGCAGAAGGAGCTTTTTCTGCGTGAACAGCTGAAGAGTATTGAGAAGGAGCTGGGCGTAGAAGATGAAAAGGATGAATTTAATGTTATTAGGACGAAGATAGAATCGGCCGGAATGCCCAAGGAAGTAAAAGATAAAGCGCTCAAAGAGTTGAATCGTCTGAGCAAAATGCCACCCTTCAATCCCGAAGGTTCTTATCTCAGAACGTATCTTGATGTGCTTATCGATTTGCCCTGGTCCAGGAAAACCAAAGAGAAGATAGACTTAAAGGAGGCTGAGAAAATATTGAATCACGATCACTACGGATTGTTCAAGGTCAAAGAAAGAATTCTCGAGTATTTAGCTGTTCAAAAACAGGTCGGAAAACTTAAGGGTCCTATCTTATGCTTGGCCGGACCGCCCGGTACTGGCAAAACTTCAATCGGCCAGTCTATCGCCAGAGCTTTGGGGCGTAAATTTATACGCGTTTCTTTGGGCGGTTTGCGTGATGAGGCTGAAATCAGGGGCCACCGCCGAACTTATGTTGGCGCCATGCCTGGCCGAATTATCCAGGGTATCAATACGGTCGGAGTTAAAAATCCTGTCTTTATGCTGGACGAAATAGACAAGATAGGGATGGACTTTAGGGGTGATCCTTCAGCTGCACTTCTTGAGGCGCTTGATCCACAGCAGAACAACGCCTTTTCTGATCATTATCTGGAAATGCCTTTTGATCTATCGGAGGTTTTGTTTATTACTACGGCCAATACACTCGAGACTATTCCCCCGGCTTTACGCGACAGGTTAGAAATTATTCATTTTCCCGGATATACTGAGCAGGAAAAATTCCAAATTGCCAAAAATTTTCTTATTCCGAAACTTTTCGGAGATCACGGTCTGAAAAAGAGGGCTTTGTCTTTCAATGATTCGGCGCTTTCGGATATTATCCATAAACATACCAGGGAGGCTGGAGTCAGAGATCTTGAGAGGCAGTTAGCCGCCATTATTCGTAAAGTTACCCGTAAGTTAGTTGAATCTCCGTCGCATAAACAGGTAGTGATCAATAAAAATGTTATCCACCAATATTTGGGACCGGAAAAATATTCTCATCAAATCGCCGAAACTAAGGATGAAATTGGCGTAGTTACCGGCCTTGGCTGGACTCCTGTCGGTGGAGAAGTTTTTCCTATTGAGGTAACTAAAATACCGGGCAGGGGACGGCTGATTTTGACCGGACAGCTGGGAACAGTTATGAAAGAGTCGGCTCAAATAGCCCTTAGTTTTGCCCGCGCTTATGTTAAGAAATACGGCGTTACCGAGGATTTTAATAAAGACGATATCCATATTCACGTTCCTTCCGGAGCGATAAAGAAAGATGGTCCTTCGGCCGGTATTGCTATGACTACGGCTTTGATTTCAATATTTCTTAAGAAGCCGGTTAAGAAAGAAGTCTGTATGACCGGCGAGGTAACTCTTCGTGGCAAGGTAATGGAAATCGGGGGATTAAAGGAAAAAATATTAGCGGCTCACCGCGCCGGTCTTAAGATTGCGGTTGTTCCTTTGGAAAACAAAAAAGACATGGAGGACATTCCCAAGGAGATCAAAAAAGACATCAAATTCTCTTTTGCTAAAACCATGGAGGATGTACTGAAGATTGCCCTAAAATAATTTTCTACGCTCTCGCCCCACCACTTTTTTGTCATAGATCCTCGTCTCATAAATTTACTCAGAGTAGTCCAGATTTTATGTATCAAAATAACAGGTAACCCTCGCTTGCCTCCTCACAGTCTCCTCTGGCTCCGCTGTTCGGCGCTCGACCTGAGGCGATTCCAGGGACGGCTAAAGCACATCTCTAAAACCTTCGCCTGACATTATTTTGAATAAAATCTGGACCATCTTCTTAAATTTACTCATCTCGTCAAATGACAAAAAAGTGATAGGGCTACGCGGCAAAAACAAAGTAATAATGATAAGCGAGAAGACTATACCCTAGGGAGGAAATACGCAGGAAAAATTGGCTTGGTTTACCATTCTTATGGTAACAATTTTTCCGAGTACTTAAGATTCGGTTTCCGCTGGAAGAAACCGAATGTGGTCCGAGTCTGGGTATAGTCTTTGGGTGGAAAGGCTACTCGGGGTTGAGCTTGTGCATAATCTTTGTTGTTTTGTAGGGAATAATGCACAGTGGCCCACGGGGCTTGATTTTTTTTGAGTTTAGTTTATAATATAGGCAACCTTAACAATCTGGGGGTGAGCAGTGTGGGAATATCTGGAATGGCTTAACGGATTTGAATATCTTTATCTGCCTTCGCAAACCGCTATACTATTCTATTTGCTACTGGCTATATGCTTCTATGGATTGAGAGTGATTGTTGTTTTAAAATTTATCTACCTCAGGTGGGTTGCAGAAGAATCAGCTAAAAGAGAAATTCATGGATCGAAAAGAGAGTGGAGCCTATTAACGAAGATCTTATTCTATGCGATGGCAATTTTGGTCGCACCATTAGTTGAGGAAATTGCATTTAGGGGGCCGATTCTCTGGTTTGTTCTCGGGTCTCAATATATTTACGCATTTTCTGCCTGTATTATCTTATCCTTCATTTTTATGGTCTGTCATATGATAGAACCCAGGGGTAAGTACAAGGATGGAACAAGAATTAGGTACGCAGGGTCGGCTCTATATAGTACCGGAATCGGCGGGGTCTTTTACGGATTGATAGTTGTGATATCAGGATCTATCTGGCCGTCTATTTTTTTGCATATGCTCTGGAATAGCAATATTCTTTTTATTATTTTAGGCGAGGAGCGGATTAATAGGTACGCTCTAGCCTTACAGCGGTAGATCCCGCTGTTTTTGTTTGCCTGCCGGTCATTTTACAAAATAACGAGAGTGCGATAAAGTGAAGCGTACTTTTGATGTTGGGAGGAAGTGTATGCTGATCATTCTGGGTGCAGTTATAGGTTTTTTGCTTAGTATCTTTGTTAACTATATGGATCACAGACAGTTAGTTACCGCCGCATTTGGTTTCTTCGGCTATCTCATTTCTGGCCCATCTTAGTTTAAAAAACAGAATCACATTTGCCCGCGTTTCGCGGGCTTTTTGTTTAGGAAAGAGAGATTCAGGCTTGTGTATAATCTTTGTTGTTTTGTTGGAGATAATATTCTAGACTTACGGGATGGATTTAATAATTGATTTATTGTCTAGGGCTGATCTTGCGAGTTTTAACCGGCTTTTTGTTGCTGCATTTTTAGGGGGGATAGTTGGATTCGAGAGGGAGAGATCCGGCAAGGTAGCTGGTTTAAGAACTCACACCATGGTTGCCCTCGGTGCGGCTTTATTGTCATTGTTATCAATACGGCTTTTTGAGGATTTTCCTTCCGTGAATGGCTCGGTGGGTTTTGACTACCATTTAATCGCCAATGTTATAGTTGGTATTGGTTTTATCGGTGCCGGTACTATATTAAAAAGAGAGAATAAGATCGAGGGTACAACCACAGCTGCAAGTCTCTGGGTTGTTGCGGCAGTGGGCCTGACTTCGGGTATGGGTTATTATGGGGAAGCAATAATGACGACCTTCATTGCCTATGTGGTTTTGGCTGGTCTTTGGCTGATTGAGAAGTATCTGACTAAGGAATTGCGGTATCGCGGGGAGGGGATTTTTGGCGAGCTTAAAAATAGCAATCATCATATAGATTCAGATTCTGAGAAGTAGTTATAACATATTCGCATGTCTGGCCTGATAAGAATCTTTGGGCCTATGGCATGCGAGTTAGGTTATAAAAAAAATTGTAATTTATAAAAAATTGTTTCTCTCTTTACTTAAAGATAAGCCCTTTCTCCGTGCTACCGCTGTACTTATCGGAACAATGGTCGGGGTAGGGGTTTTTGGTATTCCGTTTTCTTTCGCTAAAGCTGGTTTCTGGATCGGTCTTTCTTTTTTGTTGGGTGTCGGAGCGATTACTTTATTGCTCGACCTGATGTACGGAGAAGTAGTCCTAAGAACACACAAGGTTCATCAGTTAGTCGGCTACACTGAGGCTTATTTGGGAACGTTTTGGAAACGACTTATTTTCTTCTCGATTATTTTGAATACTTATGCCGCTTTGCTGGCCTACATCATTATTGCCGGAGACTTTCTTAATAATATTTTTGCTCCCGTATTCTATAGTTCCTCGAGTACTTTTAGTATTTGGTTTTTTGTTATCGCCTCGTTCCTGATATTATTTGGCATAAGAACCGTCTCTTGGGTTGAACTTGTGCTTGCCTGCATGTTTATCGTCATCATATTCTTGATTTTTGGATTCGGCATTCCCAAGATAGAGCTTGCCAATTATTCTTTCAGTAACCCCGAATTGTGGTTTCTGCCGTATGGGGTTCTTTTGTTTGCTTTTGGCGGATTATCATCTATTCCCATCCAGCGCCAATTGCTTGTTAATGAGGAATATAAATTTAAACGCTCGATCTTTACCGCCGTTACGGTGGTTGGCGTTTTATATTTTATTTTTGCTTTCGCTGTTCTTGGCATATCCGGTGAAACGACTTCTTCGGACGCAATCAGCGGGTTGGTGGACTTTATGGGCAGTAGAATAATTTTTTTGGGTTCTTTGTTCGGTGTTCTGGCTATCAGCACATCTTATCTGATGCTGGGTACGGCGATGCTTGAAATTTTCCATTTGGATTACGAAATCTCCAGAAAATGGTCGTGGCTTTTAGTTATAATTCCGCCCCTAGTGTTATTTTTAGGCGGACTTAGAAATTTTATCGATGTTATAAGTTTGGCTGGGGCGGTGGCGGTTGGTCTGGAGGCCTTTATTCTGATATTTGTTTTTTGTACTTAATCGGCGCGGTATTTCTTGGTGGGATAGGGTATACATTTTTTACTAGATAGAAATCCCTCTCGCCCCGCCTCTTGGTGAATCAGGCTTCCTCATCATTTTCTCAACCAATGCTCCGAGATGCACAAACTATCGTTCAGGGACTATACCCAGACTCGGACCACATTCGGTTTCTTCCAGCGGAAACCGAATCTTAAGTACTCGGAAAAATTGGTCGCCTAAAGCGACACCAAGCCAATTTTTCCTGCGTATTTCCTCCCTAGGGTATAGTCCCCTCACTTCTGTTATCTCAAAGTTTGATTTCTATTTTTTTCAAACAAAAACCCCGCTTGTTGAGAGCGGGGATGGTTCCGAAGGGACTGCCGTCGGGTTTGTCTATTTGATTTGGTCAGGGTTTAGGATCTTTAGTGTTGCGATCTTATCTTCTTTTAGCTTTCTAACTTCCGCCTCAAGTTTGTCTATTCTGAAACCTGCGCTTATAAAAAGCACTCCGCATAAACCTGAAATGAAAAATATGACTATTGCCGTATTTGGTAGCGGAGCACCGCCGCTAGCTGCATGTATAAATACGTTAAGTCCAAGCAGAATGGAAATAGCGGTAGATAGTAATCCGACAAGGGTCAAGCTAAAAGCCATCGTTACCCCACCTTTCAAGGTACTAATTCGTAACAATTTTAATACTAATTATAAAAATTTGTCAATATCGGAGACCAATACCAAAAGAGATATAGTAAAATATGAGCGAAACCCTAATTCAATCTGAAGCAATTGAGACTTCTAGGTGGAACGTGATTGATTAAAACCAAAGACTATATCCTAGAGAAGAAATAAATGATGAGCTTACCCAACTCATTTACAGAACGTTTCGGAAGCCGACTGGGCTGAGAGAGAGCAAAAACTCAGCAGAGTTTTATGCGATCTGTAAATGAGTTGGGTAAGCGAATTAAC
>JACOZW010000044.1 GCA_016181145.1 Candidatus Yanofskyibacteriota bacterium | reverse complement strand
GTCGTTTTGGGCGATATGTTGGAGCTAGGCAAGTACACAGTCCAGGCTCATCAGGAGATAGGTAATTTGGCAGGCGGGAGTGTAGATATATTAGTTACCGTTGGATTGCGGGCTAAGTTTATTGCTGATGCGGCAGCAAATCAAATGGATGCAAAGAATATTTATTCTTTTGTAAATTCCGATCTGGCCAAATTAAAAGTCCAGGAATTAGTAGGGGATGGCGACTTAATTTTAGTTAAAGGTTCGCAGGGCATGAGAATGGAGAAAGTAGTCGAAGAAATAATGGCCGATCCACTGCATAAGAATGAATTACTTGTCAGGCAGAGTAAGAAGTGGTTAAATAAGTAGTTTTATGGCCCTGTCGTCTAGCCCGGTCTAGGACACATGGTTCTCATCCATGTAACACGGGTTCAAATCCCGTCGGGGCTGCGAGACTTGACATAAGCATATTAATATGTTATTTTGTTGTTACTTTGAAAATCAGGAGGGTCTTGTGAATTCAGAAATCGAAGTTGTAATAGTTCTTCCACCAAATGTGCTGGATGGTTTCAGAATGACTCAAAGGCAACAACAGCCATATGAAGCACCGTTCAACCAAGCAATGCTTGGCAATACTTACGGTGAATTTGGTCTCGGTGAACACGAACGCTATATCGCCGAGAAACTGTACCAACTTTCTGAAAGACTGGGTAAACTAGATCCTGAAAATCAAGCCCATGGTTGCCTTGGTGGGGAATGGGGCTATGGTCAAGATTTCAAGAATAGCATTTTTGAAATGCGACCCTACTGCTGGGGTGATTGTGATTGTGGTTGGGAAACCAAACTAGGTGAGTTCAGCCAAACCATTGAACACAAGCCCGAGTGCTTTCAGAATAAGTGGAGAAGGTGGGATAAAGAATGGAAAGCACAACATTCATCCGCGAGAGATAAGAGGCATTGGCGCAAGACCAGCGAAGCCTGTGAAAAAGCCAACGAGCAATTCTGTAGGGAAAACGGCAAACTGGATGGTACGGCTGGCTGTGCTGTTTACTGTGACTGTGGCCACGATGACATTCTGAGTGTCTGGTGTGAGGCCAATAAGCTTGGCCCCGAAGGTCACACGCTGACTTGTGCAACGGTGTTGCCCAACTTCCGTTATCAGGATATCGATATCCGCTGGTATAAGTATATTGGTCGAGGAATGACCATCAATCGTAAGGTCAATCGTAAGGAACTTGTTGCAATGTTCCGAGTCTGTTTTGCCTCCATCGCTACCAAGAAGTAGCATTCCGACACTGCCACCCTAGAGTGGCAGTTTTAATTTGTTAAGTTTGTTATACTGAAATTAAAAGTCTGGAATGTGTATTTCCATCGAAGAATCGCTTCTTCTATAGTGGTCTATTCTAGAGACTTGTAGGCTGCCAAAAAAACCCATAAAACCTACACAATTTAACTCTTGTAATTTCTATGTAATCGTGGTATAATTAAATCACAGTTCTTAACAACATATTTCATGCCTACGGGCAGGAGGTGAGCGATGTCTGCAAAAAAGAAGGCAATCGCGGACCTCTTGTTCGGGGTCCAGATTGTCGGTGCGTTGGTGTTCTGTGGAGCGTATTTTCTTCGCTCCTTGCATGATGTAACTGGTTCCAGTCTCGTGCAGTTCGGTCTGGTAGCAACATATCTGCTGTTTCACCTGGCTCTTGGCGTGGGCGCTCATCGTGCTTCGCCTAGCCGAGTGACTCGACAGACAATCGCTACTTACGCTATCTGGTTCGTGCTGATAAGCGCCATCATCAGTGCAGCAGCCACGAATCCAGCGTATCGGTGGAACGAAAGAGAAACGACCCAACTCCTGACGGCTGCGGTTTTGACAGTAATCGTGCTGGCGGCAACTGCTATCCAGCGTCGAAAGTTGTCAGACCCGATGGTGAAGGCGTCCTTCGCCATTGCTTACAAATCTGTACCGCAAGTGCTTCTGGCTTGGAAGTTCCTAGCCGAGGGTGCTTCGGGGACACCTGGTTTGTCGGTAGTCGTTGGACACCTTACCATCCTTATCCGCCTCGGTCAGATTTACTTCATGGTTCGAGAGGCTGGTTGGGACCGTAACCGCGTCTGGCTTGCAGTTAGCGAGACCGTCAACGAGTTAAGTTGGGTAGTCGCAACGGCTGCCTGGCTGATGGTGTAACCCCACATGGAGAAGCAACACACAATGCTTCATCCGTGTGGGGCTTTTCTATTTTTAGAGACCCGCTATACTGAAATTAAAAGCCTGGAATGTGTATTTCCATCGAAGAATCGTTTCTTCTATGGTGGTCTATTCTAGATACTTGTAGGCTGCAATCGATCCACAATAACTATGGATAATCATTTAGAAAATCCAAATAAGGAAACAGGCGTAGATTTTATTCGTAATAACATCGCCAATGCTCCTACAGAAGTTGAGGCAGAATTTTCAAGAACGGCAAATACTTGGTTGGAATGTTTTGGTAGTAGAATTTTTCAAATAGAAACATATCTTGATATGAACAGTACTCGTACCGACTTATCCGAAGAACAGTACGGACAAGCGGAGGCTAAACTCGCCGAATTAAAAGAATTACATGCTCAGTTTAAACAGCAATATCCAGATCGGGATACGATTCCTCCCGAGGAAGTGAAACAAGAACTTTTTAGAAAGTTGGACATCTTAAATTAAAAGCCTGGAATGTGTATTTCCATCGAAGAATCGTTTCTTCTATAGTGGTCTATTCTAGAGACTTGTAGGCTGCATCGGAAAATAAAAAACAGCAGAAATGCTGGTTTTTTGTTGGGCTTGACAAGATTGTATAAATGATATAGCATATTAGACAAGTATTCTTTCACAATAAGTGAGGCAAGCCATGACTGGGAAATTTGGTATTTTCGCTCTGTTTTCCGCAATTATCGTAGTTCTTTCTTCTGGCTGCGGAGGAAAGCAATATGACCAGAATCCGTATAACCAGGTCAAGGCATTTCTTGAGGCCCCCCATAATTTGAGAAAAATGATGGAGAGTAAAGATTCTCGAGCTTCTTCCCGGGGCGAGTTCTTTCTATTCTCCGGAAGCATATCGGGCAATTCTCAGGTTATTCATAGTGTTAAGTTTGCTTGGGATTTGGGCGATAATGTTTATCCGATCGTATCAGTCCCATTAGAGAAGGTCCGTATTAGGCCCATCCAAAAAGTAGAAGTTCCTACCGTAGCTTTTTTCCTGGACGACCGAGAGATAAATCGGAGATTTAATTATCTAGTCCAAGATCCTCTAGCTGGCTATGATTATGGGAGGAGGGCAGTGGAGAATAGTGAATTACGTCTCTTCAGCAACAGGGATGATCTTCCAAGATTTCTTAATGAACATCAAGGTTATCTCAAATATGTGGTTATAACTTGTAGCGAATTCGATTGGCCACAAAATATTTCCTTGCCGCTCAATAATCCCGAGCAGCCTAGATAATTCTAGGCTTTTTGTTTGGTGGTCGCTATACTTTTACCGGTATTTGTTTAATGTTAGAATGTAGATAATGAAATCTCATGTCGTATTTTTAATAATTATTTTATTTAGCGCCGGGCTCTTTGTATTCCCATTGCAGTCTTTGGCCGACACCTCCGATACTATTAATCAAAACCTGTCCGGCCTTCCGGGAACGGATATCACGGTCCAGTGGATTATTAATCTTTTAACAAACTGGGCCTGCTATTTTATTAAGTTTGCAATTATTGCGACTACCGGCGCGATTATTATTTATGGGATTCTTTTTCTGAAGTCCAGAGGGAACCCTCAGGGCATGACGTCCAGCAGAAAAGCCTTATCATGGGGGATTGTCGGGGGGATAGTTATTTTCGGAGTTTTTACTATTATTCTATCGGTATCCTATCTCGTCGGAGTCAGTTATCCGATATTAAATATTATTAACTGTAGCCAGTTGCCCTAGGACGTTAAACTACGCTATGAGTCCATCTGAAGCTTTTGATCTTTGGAAGATACCGAAAATTCTATCAGGACTAGCCTGTTATGGTATTAGATTTGCTATAATTCTATTTACGATTGCTTTGGTTTATACGGGAATAAAGTTCCTGCTTTCAAGGGGAAATCCAACTCAATTTACCCAGGCCAGGAAAACATTTCTGATGGTATTGTGGGGAGGATTGGTTGTTTTTGGAGTTTTTACAATAATTCTAAGTTTCTCGTCTTATTTGGGCGTAAGCATATCTTGGGTTCCAATGAGTTGTAGCAGTACATATATTCCTCCATATGGATCCCCGACACCACCTCCGCAACTTACTCCTACTCCGACTTCAACGCCTTCATTTACCCCCACGCCAACACCTACCCCAACACCTACTTCTAGTCCAACTCCAACCACGACACCATCGAACTGTGCTAGCCCGGTCTGTATCAGTAACGAAAGAGCAAATAATGTTACTGCAAATAGCGTTACTATCACCTGGACCACGAATGTGCCGGCGACATCTCAGGTTGAATATATATCAGCTACATATGGTCTGGCCACAACGCCGGTTAATAATAACCTGGTCACAAATCATTCCGTGGTTATTACAGGTCTTCAGTCGGGTCATACATATAACTGGCGCGCTATATCCACGGCAAATGGTTATACTGCGCGGGGTTCTCAATTTTCTTTTATAACAATATCTCAGTGTACTAGTATTGCAGGAACGGGACCAATTGTAATAACTCTCATACCACAAAATGGGGGGGATCCTTATAACCCAAATCCTAAATCTTTGTGTAACCAGTCATGGAATAGTTCAGACATTAGTTCGTTGTGGGTAACCGCAACAAATAAATATACCGAATTTTTAACAAGATTTCCGCCAGTAAACGGTACTCGATTTTCTATAAATAGATCTGATAAAATTGCCGCAAATACCTGTTCTAACACGGTTATCTCGGCCTATATTAATAAATGTAGTGACATCAATCTTGGCGGAACTTTCCTAGCCAGAGCTTATTTTTATAAAAAGGAAGTATTTTTAGCTCGTGACTCGCATGTTACAACTTTTACACATGAAGTAGCTCATATTCTAGGCCTAGAGGACGAATATTATGGTTCCGTCCCTTATCCTTCACCATTTCCGTTAGCTGTTAAGAACAGTAATTGCAGAAATAATGCTTCTGTTTGCCCTGGCGCCACTACTACGACTTGCGCGGTTTCAGATGACTGTCTAACTGGCATTAAAGAAACTTGTAACGTTGCCAACTATTGTCCTGGTGGTCTTGCTCCTTGTTATGGTGGTTGTAATTATCAAGGTCCTAATACGGGTTGGTACAGAGATTCCCCTGCGGATATAATGTATAATAATAATAAGTTTTATAACCAATTTGGTCCCGTTGATGACCAGGTTATAAAGTGTTTTATGACTAATTATCCTAATATATCAAGCTGTTAAGTTTTGACAATAAAACTATAATCATGTATAATATTAGCTGCGGTAACAATTTACTTAGGAGACTGATAGTCATGAAATTTCTTGTTTTGGCGATTGTTGTAGCGATGACCGGCATCGGTGTATCCAGAGCGAATTCGAACGACGATATTTATCGGATCTACTTGTATTATGATCATGGCAAACTAACATTCGATCGTGATGTTATTTCTAAGGTTGTCATTGCGCATGGCTGGGAGAGTTTTTCATCCGGTGATTTCAAGGCCGAAATCATAGACAAGGATGGTGAAATTCTCCACTCAGTAAAATTCGATCCAAGGCTAAGGGGGATCATGGAAGATGTCGGCGGTTTTGTTCTTGAACAGAGCAAAACTGCTCTTGATTTGCTCTACTTTCCGGAAGGAGCTATGCTGAAGGTATATGACCCGTCTGATGTACTAATCCTTGAATACGACATCTCCTATCTGTCTACCTGCAACCAGAATAGCGTATGCGAGTCGTTCTATGGAGAAGACACATCAACCTGTCCCCTGGATTGTAAAGATGCTGTTCTTGGAGGAGTATCTGGAAAAGCCGACAGCGACATGTTATCCTGGCTTTGGTTGGTAGTCACCATAGTTACCACTGGTGGTTTAATCTTTGTTCTTTGGAAGTTGTGGCGAAAACATGTTGGTCAACAGTCCCTGCCTTAATATTGCCCTAATTTGGGAGTTCCTGGCGGGGATTTAGTTTGTGCTTGATTTTAATATTATAAATGTTAAACTATGATTTACTATGTTCGCTATTATCAAAACAGGCGGTAAGCAATATAAGGTCTCCGAGGGAGATGTTTTGAGCGTGGAAAAGTTAGAGCATGAGACCGATAAAGTTACCTTTGATCAGGTCCTGCTTTTAGCTAGTGATAAGGACACAAAAGTCGGCAAGCCTTTGGTTCTAGGTGCTAAGGTTGAGGCCAAGGTTGTTGAGGATGGCAAGGGTAAAAAGAAGATGGTATTTAAATACAAATCCAAGACTCGACAGCGCAAGAAAAAAGGCCACCGTCAGCCATATACTAAAGTCCAAATAACAAAAATCTCCCTGAGCTAAGTCGAAGGGAGATTTTTGTTATTTACGAGATTCTAAAGCATGTTTCAATGTCAGTTCGTCAGCATGCTCGAGATTTGAGCCGGAGGCGAGGCCTCGGCCGAGGCGGGTGAGGGTTATGCCTTTTCTGTTTTGAAGCAAATCTCTTATATAAAGGGCGGTTGTTTCTCCGGTAGTTGATGGATTAGTAGCGATTATTAATTCAATATCTTTATCCCCGGTTAATTTATCGGTTCGTCTCGCCAGCTCCAGAAATTTCAATGTTTCAGGCGTTGCGCCATCCAGTGGATTGATTGCTCCGCCCAACACATGGTAGAGGCCCTTGTAAAGCCCTGTTTTTTCTATTGAGTCGAGATCGGTGACTTTTTCTACTACTAATAATTTTGAATTATCGCGCTTATTATCCATACAGACATGGCATAAATTATTTTCAGATATATTGAAACACTCATGGCAAAATTTTATCTCTCTCTTAAGGTTTGCGATTGCCTGTCCCAGTTCTTTCAACTCTGACTCATCTTTATCGAGTAGAGCCATAATAAAACGAGCCGCTTGGCGCGGACCTACGCTGGGGAGTTTTTGGAACAGCCTGACTGTTTGTCTGAACTTTAGGTTTATAATTATTAAATTACGCATTACGTATTACGAATTGAGAGAATCTAATCCGTAATTCGAAATCCACAATTGATAAATTTAAAACGTCATCGTTTCTTCTTGGTGGGTTTTGTCTATCTCAATAAACCTGAGACTGTCTGGATCTATTCTGAAATCAATTTCTCCGGTCGGGCCATTTCTATGTTTAGCAATGATTAACTGAGCCTGATTAAGCTTATTCTGTTCTTTGGCTTTTTCGTAATTATTCTTATCATCGCGATGAATGAACATGACAACGTCAGCATCTTGTTCGATTGATCCTGAATCTCTCAGGTCCGACAACCTGGGTTTGTGTCCCTCTCGCTGTTCTACGGCTCGTGAGAGCTGAGAAAGGGCAATAATTGGTATATCAAGCTCTTTGGCCAGTCCTTTTAATCCCCGCGATATTTCCGTAACCTGCTGAACGGGACTATCGTAACTTCTTCTGGAAGTCATTAACTGCAGGTAGTCAATTATAAGCAAACCCAGCCCCTGATTGGCTTGTAACCGTCTTGCCATTGCTCTCATTTGAAGGATGTTTGGAGAGGAGGCATCGTCTACATATATTGGCAGGGATTTAAGCTCATCACAGGCAGTGGTGATACGCAAGAAGTCATCTTCTTCGTGGGATAACTTGCCGGTCCTTAATCGCCAAAGGCTTACTCCGGCACGGGAGGCTATAAAGCGGTCAACGACCTGATCAATAGACATTTCCATACTGAATATGCCAACTGGTATATTTTGTTCAGCGACTTTTAGGGCGAGGTCGATAGCTAAAGAAGTCTTACCTACTGAGGGGCGAGCGGCGAGAATAATCAGATCT
Source organism: Candidatus Yanofskyibacteriota bacterium (assembly GCA_016181145.1). Taxonomy (GTDB): domain Bacteria; phylum Patescibacteriota; class Minisyncoccia; order 2-02-FULL-40-12; family GWA2-44-9; genus 2-01-FULL-39-28. Next base: position 3,830 of record JACOZW010000044.1, on the reverse strand, counting down.
GATTTCTGAAGTCCGCCTAAAATATTATCGAGATACTTGTGCTTGGTTGCATGCCCTCTTAATGATCCGCTATCCTGATTAGTAATTCTCTCCATCGCCTCGGGAAGTCCTGAGCCTAAATGAGCAAATGCGTGCGTTAAGGAGCGTTGGGATACAGAGAAGATTCTTTGTTCGGCCGTATCTAGTAGATGCTCAATATCTTCTTCTTCATTATGGCCGAGACCGGATATTTCGTGAGCGGCTCCAATAAGTTCTCGAAGCATTTTTTTTCTCTGAACGATTTTTCCGTAGTTAGCGATGTGGCTGGCTGTTGGCACAACATTAGTCAGAGAGGCAAGATAGCTTAGTCCGCCTACATCCTGAAGCAAGCCCACCTCTTCTAGCCGGTTGGAGAGGCTCAAAAGGTCTATCGGCTCATGCTTTTCAAATAGGTTAATGGCGGCCGAATAAATTAATTGATGGGGACGGCTATAAAAATCTTCTGCGGCAAGAAAATCCACAACTTTATTGATGGAGTCTTTGTCTATGAGAATAGAGCCAAGAATTGATTTCTCAGCATCAAGATTTTGGGGCGGAAGCTTGTCGGTTGGGATTTTATTATTCAATTTCGTTTTCCGAATTACATATTACTGTTAATCTATTATTTATCATTGGCAAAGATAATCAAGTTGATAAACGTTGATTAGTTGTGCAAAAGGCACGGAGCCACTATGTTTTTTGACTTTTGTAATATTATATGCTATGATACTGATGCTATCCCTTAAAAGTTCGTGAGCCCAGCAGGAAAAAATGGAAAGAATTCAGTTACAGCATATTGTGTTTGGAACTATGCTGGTTGTGGTGTTGGTGTTGGTCGAGATTTTGATTCGATCATTATAGATCCCCGTACATTTGGTGCGAGGGTTTTTTATTAGGTAATTAAGACACTAGCGAGATGAGTTTTTGGTGGATATTATCAAATTCTCCGCTGGTCATTATGCAGAAGATATTAGATTTCGAGGCATTTGGTTTCAGAAAGTTCTCTTTTATGTGCATGATTATCTCATCAGCCGTATTTAGGCTGTAGGCTCTAGTCCCGTTTTTATTAAGGTCGATAGCAAGCTTTTTATTAGAAAAAACCTCCTTGGGATTTAAAGATGATTTTTTGTATGGTTCGGCGATATAGACCAGATCCGCCGGTTTAAAGGAAGTGACATAGGAGTTTTGGAAAAATTTTCTTCGTGATGAACCGGTTCTAGGTTCAAATATCGCAATTATATTGTGTTTTGGAAAATGACTCCTTAGAGCCGAAAGAGAAGCCAGAACCTTATCTGGATTATGAGCGAAGTCGTCTATGATTTTGAGGCCGTCTTTTTCATAAATAACCTCCAGTCTTCGCCTTACGCCCTTAAAGCTAGCAATAGCTTTGATAATCTTTTTAAAAGGGATTTTTAGCTCAAGGCTGACAGTAATTGCGGCGAGGATATTCTCAATATTATGTTTGCCAAGAAGAGAACTTTCAACTCTGCCGAGTCTTTGTGAGCTGTTATAAGCCGCGAAGGAGAGACCGTTCGGTGTCACAGCTATCTCGTTTGTTGTCCGGATACCCCTATTCCTACCGAATGTCTTTACGCGGGATTTGGAATCTTTTCCCAAAGACAAAGAGTGATTATCTTGGTTATTAAGTATTGTCAGGCCCTCTGATGGGATTAGTTTAACGAATTTTTTGAAGGCATTGATGATGTTATTGATATTTCCGTAAATATCTAAATGATCCGGTTGGATGTTGTTGATTAATCCGATATATGGCTGGTAATGCAGGAACTTAGGGCAGGAATCATAAAATGATGAATTATACTCGTCGCCTTCAATGACTACATATTCACCTTTTCCATTTAAAAATCCTGAATTTAGATTATTCATTATTCCGCCAACTAAAGCGGTAGGTTTGAGTCCGGCTTCCTTGAGTATCCATGCTGCCAGTGCGGTAGTTGTTGTTTTTCCGCTAGTTCCAGTTATAACGATAGGCTTCTTGCGGACTAGAAGTTCCTGTTTTATTAACTCTGGCATTGAGCAGTAGGGGATTCTGTTATTAAGAACATATTCTAGGCTAGGGTTGCCTCGTTGTATAGCATTACCAATTACTACTATATCGGGTTTAAAGGTTTTAACCTTATCGGGTTTATGGTTCTTAAAATATTTGATCTCAGATTTTTTTAAAAGAATGGCGGAAGGACCAAAAGTATCTAAATCTGACCCAGAAATTAAATAACCCCTCTCCTTGAGAAGGCAGGCCAGGTTTGCCATAGCAATACCGCCGATTCCAATAAAGTAGACCCGTTTCATATTGAAAATATAAAAGTTATTGTAAATCTAGTCAAAGACGGCGGGCAGTATTGACACTACCGTTGTTTTATTGTATTTTTAATCCGACGTTAGTACCTTGAGGAAAACTATGTGGATACTGTCCTTCGTCCTAATCTGTGCCATATTAATATCCTTTTTGTATGGTGCCGCAAACTCACTGAGGGGCATTGTACTCATTAGCAGAATATCAAATCTTAGCGAGAAGGACTTTCTGGAGGAATATGTAGCGGGTAATTATTTTGTTAAATCTTGCTTTTACGGCTTATTAGCTTCTGTGGTTTCGGCAATAGTATCTCTTATAAATGGCTATGATCACCTCTTAGGGATGACTATCGTATGGATTGTTATATTCTCTATCTTCTATGTTGTTTCTAGGCGTGTCTGGAAGAACACAAAAGAGAAGCTTGATAAAATCGAATTAATATTGCGATAGCTGTTACCAGTCCTGCTGAGTCAGGACTTTTTACTTTTTGACGACAAGTGGCCCGTATATTGTATCCTCTATCTCCCAGCCCAGATCATGTATCTGAGCTCTTATTTTATCCGATTCTTCATAATTTTTATCTTGTCGTAATTTTTCGCGCTGTTCAACTAATTCCTGTACTTCAGCGGGAATTTTTTGTTTTTCGGAAGGGATGACACCGGTTATTAAATTTACCATTCTCATAAATTCAAGAATCTCATCAGACTGTTTTTTGCTAATTTTATTATCAACAAGAAGGGGATTAATAACTCGGATCATTTCAAATAATGAGCCAAAGGCCTCCGGAGTGTTGAAGTCGTCACTCATCGACTTAATGAACTTCTCCCTAGTCTCGCTTAGTGATATATCAGCTTCATGGTTATCTTTGCCGTCTGCCAGGGATAACTTATCTATGAATTCTGATATTCGGTATATTGCCGCTTGCGATTGTGCGAATGCCATATTGCTATAATCCAAGGGCGATCGGTAATGGTTTGATAGCAAATAAAATCTAAGTACTTCTTTCGGGTATTTTTTCAGAAGTTCATTGACTGCTTCGAAGTTTCCCAAAGATTTGGACATTTTCTGATCTTTATTCACTAGGAAAGCGACATGCATCCAATATTTTACAAATGGTTTCTTGCCGGAGGCAGATTCCTGTTGGGTTATTTCTGCTTCATGGTGGGGAAATATCAGGTCTTGTCCTCCGCCGTGTATATCGTATTGTGGGCCGAAATAGTGTTCTGTGATGGCGGTATCCTCGATATGCCAACCAGGTCTGCCTTTACCCAATTCAGTATCCCACGATGGTTCATCGGGTTTAGACAATTTCCACAAACAAAAATCACCCTTATTTTTTTTCTTATTATTTTCGTCGATACGGCTTATGGCGTCATCATCCATAAGTTTAGTTCGGCCTGATAGTCTGCCATAATTTTTAAAAGTTGAAAGATCGAAATAATAACCGTCGCCTTCTATTAAGTAGGCATGACCTTTGTCTATTAAAGTCTTGACCTGCTTT
>JACOZW010000043.1 GCA_016181145.1 Candidatus Yanofskyibacteriota bacterium | reverse complement strand
TGACTTGAATTCCATTTTCCTGAGCCGCCGGGCGCATAAATTTATCGTCGCCGATAGTCAGCAATTCCAACTCTGCCCCGCTACCTGCGGCTCTTTCTTTTAACGCGTTCGCAACGGCTATGACGGGGTAGACATGCCCGCCGCTACCTCCGCCGACAAGAAGTATTCGAATCATGAATTAAGAATTATGAATTAAGAGATTCTTTCTTCAATAATTCTAACTTTTTATTCGTCCCCAGTACATAGCCGCCGATCTGGCCGTTTGACTTTATCACCCTATGGCAGGACACTCTACCAATAAACGGATTGCGGTTGAGAGCACTGCCCACTGCCCGATATGCTTTCGGATGACCAATGCCAACAGCAACGTTTTTGTACGTCGCCGTTTCCCCTTTCGGAATGGTTTGCACAAAATCATAGACCTTTTGTTGAAATGGGGTGATATTCATTAGTTAACCAAAATTTCTCTATCAAATCTGACTTTTTTTAATTCCATATCGGAAATTTTGAATATCTCTTTGGGCATAAATTTTTTAATTATATATGTGTTATTTATTCCATTACGGCGAACGAGAACAGTACGCCGAATTGCTTGCACCAGATGACCGCCGTTCTATAACCCTCCGCGCTTTGCGGAATTTCGTAATTCTGCTCACCAGAGGTCGCTTTCAGCCGACCGAGGTTAATATAGTTGCCCAGATCTTTGATCTCGTGGGTCGGCTTTGTGGAATTGGAGAGATACACATACAAATCAGGGCCGCTCGTTACGGTGAAATTCTCAAGACGCAATATCGTCTTGCCGTCTATTTCTATGAGTTTGGCCTGACCGGAGCCCTTGTGAACAAAGTCAATCTCGCCGAACGAACCGAACGCAATAGTCCTCATCTGCGGCGCAGGAGAATCGGGAGCCGACGCCGCCGGCATCGGCAGTTCTTCGTGAATCTCGGTTTTGATGAAATAAGTATAAAAACCAAAATAATAAACCACTCCAACAAGAACCGCTATACCGACAATAACAAACCGTGACTTATTCATAATTTATATTATTTTATCATTTTTTATATAAAATAAAAGCCAAGGTCTGGGGTTGATAGATACACACAATATGCTTAAATAGATGAAATCGTATACAAAGCGGGGGGGTAGCGGTGAAAAGTCCGAGCGAAAAACTTGCAGCGCACAATAACATTCTTTATCCGTTGATGGAAGAAGTAGGGCAGGCCTTCATTGAGGTGGTTAATCAAGGCGCGGATATGGCCAAATTTGTAAAAGTCGTGGAACGTTTGAACGAATTCCGTCAGTTCGTTAACAGCGCAGAAAATATTGGATTTGTTGTCGGACCGGACAACTGGCGTTTTGCCGTTTTCCCTTTGACCGGCGACCCCCAAAAAAGACATTGACCAAATAGCCATGAACCTTCCGAAAAAGCAAATGAACTAAAAAGAGCCGCCGGCTCTTTTTTCTTCTCAATCTTCCCCAATCAAATTTTATTTTTGATTAAGGAGTTTGCTGCTCTCTTTCGTATTCGAAGGAAATGTGCGGATGGGCTTTAATGAGTTTATCGAACGAGTCAGTATCTCCCAGCATCCTCAAAACTTCTCCGAATATACGCTGATCGCTCATCTGGCTGTGGTGGTGTTTCACGCCCTCAGGCCTCGTATCCCCACGCAGTATTATATACAGAATGATCCTCGCTGGGCGTTACTTATACCGATTATAAACTCGGCGTGGTACGCCATAACCCGATACCTGAAAGAAAGGAAACTGATTGAGGAAGCCTTAACGAGAGGTGATGAATTTTAGCTAAATTAAGCAATTCTGATTAGTAAACTTTTTGAGCAAAAGCCGGAACCTCAAAATAACTAGGATTATCCTTGTAAATTCGGCGTAATTGGCGTATAATTTTATCAACACGATGAAAAGATAACACCCGAATTGGTTCTAACTTCGGGACATCGTCACCGCCAGTAGTTTTGGAAAGTGAGCATTAAAATACCCTTGCTTTAAGCTACTTTCTAAAACGAAAAAGTGATAAAATGTAAGAACCCTAAAGGGATTCGAACTTATGACAAACGAAGAACTAATACAAACAGCTGAAAAAGTACTCAATCCCGTAACTAAAGACGGGCGTTTGCATGGCGATGTTGGTGCAGCGGTACTTGGAAAAAATGGAAAAGTTTATGTTGGCACTTGCGTGGATACACCAAGTTGGGGTTTGTGTGCCGAGCGCAGTGCGTTTGCTGCCATGATTACTGATGGCGAATACAAATTCGATAAAGTTGTCGCGGTTTGGAAGGATGATAAGACTGGCAAATTATATGTCTTGCCACCCTGCGGTGTATGCAGAGAGTTTATGCGCCAGATTGATCAAGGAAATCTTGAATCAGAAGTCATTTTAGGAAAAACTGACGTAAAGAAACTAATGGAACTTATCCCATATTACGAATGGCCTGCGCCGCTTGAATGATGTTTATGAATACAAAGTCTAGACAGAAAAAGAATCTTGGTATCTCCCCAGAACGTCTGGCGGAGCTTCGTCATGCTACGCTCATAGCGTCTACCGGCTCATCGCTCCGCCTTTCAGGCTCTAAAGTCACCAACGAGCAAGTTGAGCAGATTATGTACGCAATCAGTAAATCTTCTGGGCAAAAGTAGGAACATCGAATAAATCCGGCTTCTCTTGGTAGATTCGCCTCAAATTCCGTACAATTTTATCAACGTTCTTGATATTGAGCCGCTTTATCGGTTCGAACATCGGGACATCGCCTCCGCCAAAATTCCGAATTTTGCTTAACCGTATTAAGGTATACTATTTACTGTGGTTAACTATAATAGTAATATTAATTTATGAAAATAAATATAAACGATCAGGCAAAAAAGGTCGTCTCATTAGCTGTGGTGGTTTTTTTATTGCTAATAATCACTATTGGCACTAATTCTTGGACGGAGACGGATAGTAATATACTTGCTCAGATCCCACCACCAGAACCGAGCCCAGTGCCCAAACCTAATATTTTGTTGATTCTGACTGATGATCAAAGAGCTGACACTATGGCATATATGCCATTAACTAATCAGTATCTAGGAAGTCAGGGAGTGGCTTTCACAAATAATTTTGCCTCAACACCTATTTGTTGTCCGAGTCGTTCGAGTATATTGACAGGCATGTATACGCATAACCATAAGGTCATATGGAATTTTCCACCGGCTGGAGGTGCTGCAAAATTTACTAAGATAGATGGTTCGACTATGGCTACTTGGCTACATGATGCTGGCTACGCAACTGGTTTATTTGGTAAATACTTGAATAAGTATGATAATCTTACAATGCCAATATGGCCATACACTCCGCCGGGATGGGATGAATGGCAGGTGTTTAAGGATCCGCTGGGGTATTATAATTATACCGTAGTTGAGAACGGCACTGAGGTAGTTTATGGTACTGGAGAGGCTAACTATTCAACGAATGTTATGGCTCAAAAGGTAAATAATTTTATCCAATCTGTTCCGACAGATAAGCCGTTTTTTGCCATGTTCACGCCTTATGCGCCTCATTTACCGGCAACTCCATTAGAGAGTGACGCTATAGCTGGACTTACACCATATCGTCCGCCATCATACAATGAGGCTGATGTTAGCGATAAGCCTGTCTGGGTTCAGGGTCTAAAATTAATGACTTCATCACAGCAGTCCTCAACAGATAAATTTAGAAGAAAACAGCTGGAAAGTTTACAGCCAATTGACCGGGCCGTAAAGAGTTTTATTGATACACTAACCGCAAAGGGCCAGTTAGATAATACTATTATTATTTATACTTCAGACAACGGAATGGCTTGGGGTGAGCATAGGTATTTCCAAAAAAAGAATTGCGTTTATGAAGAGTGTATTAGGACGCCCCTAATAATAAAAGCCCCCGGTATCTCACCAAGAGTAGAAGATAATATGTCGCTGAATATAGACCTTCCTGCAACCATTGCCGAATATGCAAATGTTTCGGTACCGAGCTTCGTAGACGGGGTAAGCCTAAAAACATTACTTGCGGACCCTTCTGTAGCTTGGAGGCAAGAAGTCTTGTTGGAGGTATTGCGTGCCGATAAACCTAGTCAGAGATTTTATGCAGTTAGGGACTCTCAGTATGTTTATGCCGAATACTTCAATGGTGATAAGGAGCTTTATGATCTTATAGCCGATCCATATCAACTTGAGAATAAAGCCTCTGACCCAAATTATCAAACTATTGTCTCTGGGCTTAAGTTAAAGCTCGACGCACTAAAGCAGCAATAGTATTCATTGGTGATTTCCCTTTTTCCGTTCGGATATTTTCAAACAGATACCCCTCTGTGAAAAATATCGTCGGGAGAAAGCGAGCGTGGGGTTTTATTCATAATATATTAATCCGTAGCATTGTTTATTAATAATTCTTAATAAAAGTATTGTTAATTATCCTTGTTATGGTGTGGGAGTGAAAAATATATTTTTAATTCTTATAGTAATTGTGGCTGTGGGCGGTGTAGGGTACTATTTATTTTCCGACAATAAAGATACTTCTAAAAATATTAATACCTCAACGCCTACTCCCAATGGCTCTGGGGCAAAGAAATCATATATGATCACTATCGATACAAATTACGGCAAGATTGTCTTTGAGACTTATGATGCGGATGCGCCAAATACCGTAAAAAACTTCGTCACTCTTGCCGAGAAAGGTTTTTATAACGGATTAATTTTCCATCGCGTAATAAAGGGTTTTATGATTCAGGGAGGCGATCCTAATGGAAATGGGACCGGTGGTCCGGGATATAAGTTTGCTGATGAGCTTGATCCGAATACCCCATCCTATAAAGCGGGTTACAAAAAAGGTATTGTGGCTATGGCAAATGCCGGACCCAATACAAACGGAAGCCAGTTTTTCATAATGACCGAAGATTATCCTCTGCCGAATAAATATACTATTTTTGGAAAGGTTACTTCTGGCCAGGACGTGGTAGATAAAATAGCGAATTTGCCGACCGATGGAAATGACAGGCCGATCAGCTCGGTTACTATGAAAACTGTTAGCGTAGAATAGTTAGGAACCGGTAGCTTACTCGACATTGCCGTTTAGTTCATAAAAACAATCCCGACATTATGTCGGGATTGTTTTTATGTCGGAGAACCTTATTACTGAAGTTCTATCTGGCCTAGCTCTATGCCCTTGCAGAAGATGGGCAAATTAATAGGAAGAGTTGGGCTTGATAGGGTAACAAGTATCCATTCTTGAGCGGCTAGTGAGTATTCCTTGGTCCCTATTTTAAGTATGAGAGACTGAGTTGAGCGGGTGTTATCCAGCATTACCATTACATTATTTTTATGGGCAACATTAGACGGAATTACATAGGCGCATTCGTTATAAATTCCAATAACCCTATTTTGGGAGTCAAGCTGGCGGAACCAATAATTGTAATCTTTAACATCTTCAGCGATAACACCGGGTTTAGGACTGGCAGTTGCTTTTACGGCCGGGGCGGCTGTTGGGCTGACATCGGTACTGACCGTTGGACTGGCATCTGTGCTGACTGTCGGTGTAGGTGATAGAGAAAAGTCATATGTATCTTTTTCAACTACACCACCCTTCAGCGCTATTACGGAAGCAATAACGACGACGCAGACTAAAGCCAACAGTACTATATATTTTTTATCTAGTTTCATATGTTTTTAGGTTAATTTTACTATTTAATTATAATACCCCGCTAGAAAAAGGCAAACTTGACGCATGTCGCATAGAAGTGTAGTTTGATGTTAAATTGATCATTGTCAACTGAAAAAAGAGGAAGAAATGACTAGGAAAAGTCTGTTATTTATGGCGTTAATTGTATCCTTTTTTCTACTATTTCCATGCCAGGTAAGTGCACAGGGTAATTTCGGCAAAAATAGAGTTGTTCAGCGCAAGCTGAACTGGCAGATTTATTACTCTCAGCACTTCGCTATAAGACATCATGCTGATCTTACAAATCCCGTCCATTATTCCAAGATGCAAAGATTAGTTGCCCTAATGGAGAGTAATTATTCTCGATATAGTAGTGTTCAGGTTTTTGATATCGAGATTAAAGAAAAACTGCCGATTGTTGCATACGGAACTCATAGCGATCTTGAAGGAAGCGCATTAGCAGACCCATTTTTACCCGAAGGCGTCGGTGCCTTCGTTGAATGGGCCCAGACCAGAATGCTTAGTAAAGACGATTTTGAGCCGCAGCTTTTCGAAAGAATAATGGTTCATGAGCTGGCCCATCAATTTCAGATGAAGGCTCTTAAAAAGGGTGCTATCGGACGGCTAGTGAGCCTGATGAAGATACCGAATGGATTTATTGAGGGTGGAGCAGAATATCTTACGGGTCTTACCTTGCCGCATACTCGTGATGATATCCGCGACAGGCAAATGAGGATGATGGGATCCGATATTCATTTTATGCCGTCGTGGGAAAAATTGATGGCCGATCAGGCCAATGGTTACGTTGCGTGGAAGATGGTTTATGATTTTCTTGATGCTAAGTTCGGAGCTAATACTGGAGTTAAGTTTCATGTAGGCGGGATTAGAGGCAAGGACATAGGCCTGCTTATCTATCAGCTTAGCAAGGGTAAGCTTGGCAATCCTAGCAAGAGCTCGGAACTATTCAATCAGGAATTCTTTAACTATTACACAGATTTATATGAGCCTGACCGGGCAGCACGCCCCAAGCCCTACCAGAACACTGAAAATTTTGAAGGAAGAAATATTACGCCATATAATCATCCTGAACCGATACTTTCGCCGGTTCTGTGTTCGTCCGAGAATCGGATTGCCGGATTTACCATCGGCAAGTATGGAATTGAGCTGGTTACCTTTCCTATTCCCGAAGAAGTTCTGTATTCCGAAAGTATCAACGATAAAATATCCGGCACGGCCGAGTATGATGAAAAAAAGATACTTAGGGAAAACGGCAAAAAGGTGATTACGCGGTTAACAAAACAGACAGTGCCAATACCGTATGAGTATTTGGTTAATCCCTTTGAAACTTGGCCCAAAAATGGAACACACGTTTCATGTTCAGGAGATGGACGAATTGCCTTTTTTGCCAGAACCGGACGAGATCACATGCTTTATATCGTTGAGAATAAAGAAGGCGGAAAAATTCTTCAGAAATTTGAATTGAGCGTTGATCAGGGATTCTCACCGTCTTTCAGTCCGGACGGAACGAAGGTTTATTTCTCTGCTGCATCGCATTCGATCTTCGATATCTATGCCATTGATCTCAAGACCGGACAAGTAACAAACCTGACAAATGATGAAAGATACGATACGGCGCCTGCGGCCTCACCAAACGGAGCTCAGCTGGTGTATGTGGGCAATGATGGAGACTTCAATCATCTATTTATGCTTAATCTGGATGATTTATCTAAAAAGCAGATTACTTTTAATAGATATAACGACAGTTCTCCTAGCTGGTCCAATGACGGCACTCAGATAGTATTTACTTCCGACGAGAAGGATAAGATTTGGAATCTCTATACTTTGGATCTTGCTCAGAATACCCGCACTCAGTGGTGGACTCCATTTTTTGGCGGATTGGAAACGCCGATGTATGCATCAGGACTTAAGGATAAGGTTTACTTTGTTGTTTATCGAAGCGATGATACATATCGCGGTCAGCCCTATCCCAATTATGAAGTCTTTGAGGCGAAGCTGAAAAAGCCGGTTAGCCTCTCGCTGGTAGTTGATAATAAGGAATCTAATATATATAACTTTGACTCCGACAGATTCTTTCAATTTCAGCTTGATCCCGATCAGGTTAATAAGCTACAGAAACCGCCCGAAGGCTGGGTATTCTCTGCCAGTGATGTGAATCTTGGCGGCAATACATACTATGGTATTTTCGGAAGCAGCTATTTCCAAGTCGAGAATTTTATGGGAACCAAAATGCACATGGCCCAGTTTGCGATGTATGGCAGCTTTTTCAAGGTTATTAATTATACCTATCTCAATCAGGAAAGCCGTGTTCCGAAAGGTTTCTCGGGATATTACAATCAGTATCCTTTGCGCTACCTTTATTACGATTTATCTAGGCGTAGTCCGAAGAATGATATCATCAATTCGACGCAGTTGCGCGATTATGGCGTTACCTTCTTTACGCAATATCCGAGAAGCAAGTGGACGAGATTTGAATTTTTCTCGGGCTTCAAAAATACGAAGTTCAATATGGGTGGTCTTACTTCGGAAATAGTTGATGAGTATGCAGAGTTTTTTAGCGATACGGATAAGCAAATTATCAGATTGATGGATGCATCAAGCGGTCCCAGACTGGAGGCCGGTATCGCGGTGGTTCGCGATACCGTTATCGGGTCTTGGAATACTCAGGGCCCTCTGCATGGAAATGCTTTTAGGGCAGAAGTTAAGGCCGCGCCTCCTATCGGGAGCACCTTGAATGGTTATCTGACTTTATCAGGCGACGCGCGTATATATAGGAAGATCAGTACGGGCACCCTACTTGCTTTGCGAGGAAAGGCTATGAGTACAACTCGCAAGGGCGGAGAGATAATGGTTATGGGCGGTTCAGACATGTTCCGCGGTAAAGAACAGGGAAGTATATTCGGTAATGAATTGATTTATGGCAGTGCCGAATTGCGTTTTCCATTTGCCGATGGAGTTATTTTCCCGGGTGGTATGGGTATTGGTCCGTTTCGCGGATTATTATTCACTGATGCCGGTATTGCCAAGTTTCATGGCGAAAAGTTTCCAGCTCAGAAAATCAGAACTTATGGGTTTGGAATTGAGATGAAGCCATTTCAAATTTTATGGACAGGAAAGAAAATGGTCCCCAGCTTCTATATTACTTTTGGCTGGTAAATTTTTCTTAGCCGGAAGATAAACCCCACATTATGTGGGGTTTTATATTATGGAGAGCGGATACTTGATTTGTATATATATAAGGCATAGAGTATTGCTAAACAGGTCTTTGACATAAGGGGTGGTAAATATGCCTAAATCACTCGTGTTGTTATGTCTTTTTCTTTTGTTTTTCTCATTTCCTGCGCGGGTAAATGCTCAAGATGTTACGGGGCCGGATAGTCCTGATCGGCCGGACGTATCTAGTTGGACGCTGGTTTCCAGCTCGAATATCAGCGTGAATGTATCTGATTCGGTTATGTATTATTTAGGTTTTGATCTGGAATTTCAGAATCCGAATAATCCTAACGAGCGGGTCCGTCAGATCAGGATGCTAATCCCGTTCGTAGTAGTTAAGAGTAAGGGTCTTTTAGATAAAAATTATGCCGATGCGGCAGTTGCCTATGTTACCGACGGAACAGAGAGGGCATTATTGAAGGATTACGCTACTAAGTCAGACGTTATTTTGTATATCCGTTGGAGTATTGAGTCTGATGTTAGTAGGGGAACCAAAAAATTGATAGGAGAAAACGAAGTTTGGTTTTGGAATGCCAGCGGTGAATGGGTTTATGGGCGTAATTTAAGGATTAATAAACTGATGCCCAGTGAAACTTTTAGCGGTTTTGGAAACTATCCTATCATCGTCGGTGTAAAATATTCTCTCAGCAGAGATATATACAACTCAACTGAGGTGCCTTACTCGTTTATCTTTATTGCCTTAAGAGCGACCAAGGGAGGAAAGTGAGATGATGTTTAACCGTCTAGGTTATGCATTTTGTTTGATATTGATCTGCACATTGTCTTTGATCGGCTGTGTAGGCAAGAATCAACCGAAAGTTTCGCCCGATAAAGTTCTGGCTGAGCAGGCTAAGATTGAGCAGGCAAAGAGGATCAACGGCTATTTAGATAGATTAAGAGCGGGCGGATGCAATGGCAAAGAAGTAAAGCCAGCCAAGGGCCCATTCAAGGATCATAGGGATAAGCTGTTCAGTAGCTACGGTTTCTTTATCAATAAGTCCGGGCCGTATAAGCAGGAGGAAAAGATATTCAAGCAATGCCAGTCGATTAAAGCATTGGATCATTTTTTTGAAATATTCTGGTCTATCAGGGATCCCGATATAAATACACCCGAGAATGAGAACAAGGAACTTATTGACAAGAGGATTAGTGAAATTAAAAACGAGATTCTTCGTACGGATCAAGAAATTTCGGGAACTTTGTTTGTTAGTAACGGCGGACTTAGGGGTGATATGGCGCATGTATATCTATTTCGCGGTAATCCGCACTATAAGGTCAAAACACTCAAAACAAATAGGCTTGCTGACTTGATGGCGTGGGTTTATTTTGACGATAATCAGCGTCCGATGTATGTTTTTCTTTTCTACGATAAGGGTTCAGGCTTTCAGCTCTTCAGGAATTATAGGGGCATGGACACCGTTGAAACATTGATGGAAACGCTCAAGGATTTGGCGAGGATATATCCCACATCCGAAGAAGACTATAATCGGCTCTATCAGGAGCTGATAGATAATGACCATGAATATATTTTTCGTTTTGCTATACGTCAGTTTTCGTACTACCTCGATATTAAGCTGGATAAGGTGTTAAATCCGCCTACGCCTGAGTCAATGACAGCAAAGGCTATACAACCAAAAATTCTTGGCATTCCCGATATATCCAAAGATATCAAGATGATTATGAATGAGAATTTCGCCAAGATTATGGGATTTTCCCAGATAACCCGAAATACCAGCGGGGAGTATGGCCTGAGATTAATAGTTTCTATTGCCGGAATCGACTGGCAAGATACCCGCGGCAGACTCAAGTCAGTTCTTGATCTCAGTGTTTCTATTATGAACGAAAAGACAAGGGAAAAGAAAAATTTTGCCTGTAGTCTGTATATTGAAATGCCTGCGGATAAACATTCAAAAGCTAATTTTCCTATCACTCCGAACAATGTTCCGAATAGAGAAAGTGTTATGAATGGAGCAACTCTGTCAGAAATCTTCAAAACCCTTCCGTCCGGAGATTATGAGGTTAAGATATATCTGCTGGATCGGACAACCTTAAAGTCCGGTATCTGGTACGAATATGTTACGATCGGTAAATAAAATCCCCACCCTTTTGGGGATTTTTTGATGGATTATGAATCTGTCAATTTCAGCAAACTTATTGTATGATTAAAACCAGTTTTTTGAAAACGGAGGCAGAATACCATGTGTGCAATTGTAGGGGCGTTTAATATACCTGATATCTACGGAAATATTTTTAAAATGATGAGGGGTCTTAGTCATCGCGGTGAGAATGGCGCTGGTGCTGTATTTGATATGGGCGGTGATACGACGGTCTGGGAAAGAACAGAGTTTACTATTCCCGAATTAGCCCGCAAAATAGCGGGCCCCGATTTTTCTAAGAGTACTATGGCCGTTGGCCATGTAAGATACGGAACCGCCGGTGAGCGGAGGTCGTTAAATGAGGCTCAGCCGCTTATGGCTAGGATGAGAAACGAGAGACTTGTATACCTTGCTCATAATGGCGACTCTCCTTACATGGAAGAGGATCGGCAGGAGCTGGTTAATCGGGGATCGGTTTTTTCTACTAACTCCGATTCGGAAATTATGCTTCATCGCATAGCCCTCTCTGCGAGCGATGATCCCATTACTGCAATTAAGGAAGGATTAAGGGAATATCGCGGAACTTATTCTTTGCTTATGCTAGTAAAAGACGGAGACGGGGTCAAACTAGTGGCGGCGCGGGATAAGAGCGGGAACCGTCCGCTTGCGCTGGGTAGGCTGGGTGATGGCTATGTCGTAGCTTCTGAAGACGTTGCTTTCGAAAAGATCGGAGCATCATATGTCAGGGATATTATGCCGGGTGAAGTTCTGGTCATTTCAAAAAACGGTTTGCGCCAGGATTTTATCTACGACAAGCCTCAGCCGGGTCCATTATTTCAATGCAATTACGAGCTGGATTATCTTTCTTTTCCGTCTTCAAAAATATTTGACATACCCGTAAGCGAGTATAGAAAAGTCTTGGGAAGAATAGTAGCCAAACGCTATGGTCATCTGGTTAAGCCTCGCGATATCATTACTTTTGTTCCGGAATCAGGTAAATTCTATGTTTTGGGATTTTGTGAGGCTATTCATCGGCAGCATGAAGAATTAATTTTAAGAAGTCATTCTGATCGAAGTTTTATGCAGGAAAGCACGAGGGTTGTAGAGGATACTATCCG
>JACOZW010000042.1 GCA_016181145.1 Candidatus Yanofskyibacteriota bacterium | reverse complement strand
ATAGCAGCTCATCGACTCCAAGATTCCGATCAATAATAATATTGTATTCTTAAATCAATTTGCAACCTATTTTGAATCTCATTCTTTGAATTTTCAATGATCCTTCTTGCTTAGCTACCTGCCTTTATAAATCAGCTATAAACCTGGACAGATTTACAAAGGTAGGAAGCTACACCTGATTTTACCCCGAAAAACCAAAAGAACCAAAACGGTCTAGAATGGGCCTTTATACAAGATATATATTCATAATTAACCCGTTAATTCTATATTAATCCGCTCTATAAGTCAAACCCTACTAAACCTACATGGAAAGACTACACAGAAATAAACTGGTGTAGATAAACTCAACTCTTCAGACCTAAGTATACTTTTATTATATTCAATCAACAATAGTCAAATTGTGGATATCTAAATAGCATTATTACTCAATAAATATGGGGTTTTGTCGAGAAATATTTTGGGCTAAAAGAAGCCTATATCGACCGGAGTAGGCCCCCACAAATCGAGGCTAAATTGACCTAGCCATTTTCGTCATACCAACTGCGGTCAACCGCCTATTGAGTATCTCTTGAGGGATGGTGCCAACCACAAACAATCCTGTATTAAAAATTGGTGAGGCTTGAAAGTGACACTAATATGAATATGACACTGCACTATACCAACGACTACTTGGCCACCCAATAAAACACAGCTATGAGCAACTACTGAGCTTAAGCCAGTAATATAGCTTCGAGGGAGGTATGTTGGTGACAATTATTTTATTATGTCACTGTCACCAAAAATTATGGTGACAACATATCTCTCGAACTTCTTGTCACCAATGTCACCAATAATGTCACCAAAATTAAACCCCTTTAGCTTGTTGCGACTTTATAAAAGATAGGCATTGAGCCAAGGAGGGACATGGCTTAATGCCTATCTGGTCACAACAAGTCAAAGGGGTTCATCATTCTCGTTATTCCGCTTTTTACCACATTGAAAAAACAGAGTCAAGCGTATAAATCCGTCTCTCGAAAAAATTAATTTTCGGCTGAATAATAGACAGCCTTGTTTTCTATCTTTTTATTGACAAGGCCCACCCTCAGTAATTCTCCCAGATTTCTTTTTACCGTTCTGTCAGAAAGGGCACTAAATTCATGTATTATATCTTTCGTTCTCGTATGGGGAGATCTTTTTATAAAGTTAAGAATCTTTTCCTTGTTCGGATTTAGCTCACGATCCTGATAAATATTTTTCTGAGATGGTGTTCGACTTATGGGGGAAGTCCGAAAATTATTGTTTGCTACAGAAACTTTAGAGTCTCTCTCCTTTTCTCTTGATCCGGCATAGAGGCCGTTCTTTATCTTTATAAGCTCCAATTTCAAACTCAATAAGCTTCGGCTAGCCAGAAGAAGGGGAGTGGTCTTTTTGATAACTCCGAAACGATTAATTATCTCAAATAATCCTAGTGTCTCGTCAATCTCGGATATTAATTTTTCGGTAATATAATATTGTGCGACGTTAGAATCCTCTTCTTGTCCGGCAAGTCTAATATACGAAGATATCAAAATTTCCATCTTATCTTGTAGTTTTTTTGCTAAAAAAATATCCTCCAGAGTTGCCGAAAAACTGGCTATTAATACCAAGGTTTTGGTGAAGTGGTTGGCAATATCCTCTATTTTCATTGTGTCTTATTAAGATACTCCTTAAAAAACGCGTCTATATCTTTACTGCTGATCACATAAGATTTTCCTCCGCGAATATAAAGCGCACCTACTAATTCTCCTCTTGAATTCAGAACTTTTGATCCAACCAGCGAGCTGTTAGTAAAAGTATCTAAAATTATATTATCTCCGCTAACATAACTTATAATACCCCTTTGAGAAATCGCCACGGGCTCTAAGCGATCAGCTAGCTTACCTGCAATTAATACATCTTGTCCGCTTTGATAAACTAAATTCGTATTGAGACTCGAAACATTGAGATCGAATTCCGGGTTTATTATTTTTATAATGGCTAAGTTTCTCTTTATATCAAATGAGACGATAATTCCTTTAGCGACTTTGTCTTCATATAAAATCTGATATATACCTCCCAAAGCAGTCAGATCGGCCGGAACAATAATCAATCCGTCCGCAGACAGGATAATTCCACTGCCGGATTTTATACTGCGATTATCCTTAAAAACCTGCACTGCCACACTGCTAAAAGAAGCCTCGGAAGAGATGCGTTCCCATAGGTCAGGAGCTGGGGAGGGAGAGGGCGTTGGAGTTAATTCTTGTTTTAAGCTTGGATCGTCGTCATCGACATAGAGCCGGGATAAATAGGCTTCCATCTTATTATCCGGATAGACAAGCGTAAGAAACAAAAAAGATCCGAGTATTCCTCCAAATAATCCGGATATAAAAAATTTTAGAGAAGACGAATGCACTAAGAGATATATAACACGAATTTCCGAAAATCAAAATATCTCTTTGGCTCTATTCCAAAATTCTGGATGATCTTGTTTCTCCTTCATCCAATACCACCATTCAGCGCCCCAAAGATAAAAAGTGTCAAAACCGGTTTTGGATGAAAATTCGATCATCTCGTTAAATTTATCGACACCCATTCGCTCGAGTTGGGTTTCTATAGGAGTGTCGGTTATGGGCTGAAGAAGCCATGGCTCACTGGACAATTCAATGACAATTGCCGGCTTATTGCCGTAGATAAGTTTGGCTAAATTATGCTTTATAACGAAGAAGGTCGGTGTTATCGGGTATCTTAGCGAACCAATAAAATTCCGCCACCAGATATAGAGATACATGCTGGTTCCAAAAACATCTCCATGCCGATAAGTCTTATACCAAGTTCCAAACTCTCCGCTATCGGTAATCAGAGTTAGTCTTTCCGGATCAAGCTTTTTAACCAAGTCCAGCTCTTTTTCCAAAAAGGCATCTTCAAATTCTCCGCAAGCCGAACGGCTGAAAAATGTCAGATGAGGCTCGTTCTCAACCTGCCAGTAGAGAATATTCGGATAGTTTTTATATCTGTTGACTACCGCCTCTATATACCTGAGGACCTTGTCCTGTTTTTTTGCTTTATCCAAATCTTTAGCCCATTCCGGCTCATGACACTCGGGCCAGCCGGGTAAACGACGGCCTACGGCCATAATCACCGAAGCTCCGGCATTTTTAGCTTCATTCATTTGAAAATCGAGCTCACGAAAATTGTACTCGCCATCCTTTGGCTCAGTGAGGGGCCAGTGCGCTGAAAATCTGAAATTTCTGACCCCCAGATCATTGAGTATCGCGAGATATGTTTCTTTCCAGTCTAGTCCAAGCTCATCAGCATGGAATCGGCTGAATGACACTCCATAAGTAAACTTATCGGGAGGAGAATAATCAAACGAAAGAGCAAAAAGAGCTACCAGAATCAATGCAACGATAGTTAAGATTAATTTAGTCATTGCCTAAAAATAAAAATAGGAAGCCAATTAAAACCGAGGTTATGCCGGCAAGCTTATTTGCTAAAACATACCTATTGGTATTTTCTTTGATCTCATAAATTCTTTCGCGCAAAAATAAAACGAGGATAAAAGTAAACAAAAACTGAAACCCCAAGAGAGCATTGACCAAAGAAACGCTGCCCAGATTTATAGAAAAATAAAGGATAATAAAGCCTATACCGGCTAAAATCTTATTAAATATAAATAAGAACTTGGACTTATTAGGCGCGTGTTCAAGGGAAAAGCGAACTTCTCTCCTAACATGAGAGGAAGCCAAAGACAAAAACGCACTACCGACGAAACCCATTCTGGTCCAGAATAAGCCGTCAATAAAACCAATATGATTAAACAATAGCTTAAGAAGAACATAAGAAATACCAAAAGATAATCCGGCCAATACCGCTGACAATAAAATATGTTTTTCTATTTTTCCCAGCAGAAATATACCCAGTATCAAAAATAAAAAGGCAAATACATTCAGAAGGGGGAGAGCTTCTTTAAGTATGAGTATTGAAAAAACATAAGTGAAGATTGACGACATAGTACCGGTTTGAGTCGCAGCTATAGAAACATCGCTCTCCTTAATAGACTTATACAGGAACATCAAGCCTACAAAGAAAGCTGCCCCGGAGAATACGGCAGTATAAAAATAAGTAAGACCGGGCCATGAGACGCCAAAAGGTATTAAAAAAACAGCCGACAGGCTTAAGATAGAGACCCCGAAAGCATAAGCATGGTACTTAGGGATGTGCCCGCTAAGCAGATACTTATCGATAATAAAAACTATTGAATTAATGAGGTAAGCAATTAGGGCGAGATAGAGCCACAACAATTAGTTTATAAAGTTTGTAAAGTTATAAAGTTCATAAAGTCAGAAATTCAAAACTTTATAAACTTTAAGAACTTGATGAACTTTTAACTAACTAATCAACTTCAAGTTGGTTAGTTAAGCATATTTTAGCATATTCCAGCGCCGATGGGCGAATCCGACGTTCAAGGGTCTTATAGTCCACTCCAACAAGACCGAATCTAGGTTCATAGCCGCGCGCCCACTCAAAATTATCCAGTAAAGACCAGTACAAATATCCTCTAATATCTGCACCATCTTGAATAGATTTCCAAATCCAATACAAATGTTCTTTTATAAATTTTAACCGCTTTAAGTCGGTCCTATCGGCAATCCCATTTTCGGAAATCCAAATTGGTTTCTTAAATTTCTTCAGCTCCATCAAGCGATGGTAGATCCCTTGAGAATATATTTCCCAACTCATCTCTTCGGCTACTTCTTGATTAGGCAGACTTGTCCTTCCTCCAAGCAAACGAGCAATAGTATAGTAATTAAGACCTATAAAGTCCTGGTAGGGAAGAGTTCTCTTCCAAAAATATAAATTAATCAAATTATCAAATAGCTTTACTATTCCCGACACTTTTAATATCTTGCCACCAACGAAGTGAACATTGTTCTCCACTATGGCCACTCCTACATTATGCGACGTATCATCTTCGTGCCAGTTTTTGGGCGAGGACCCGTTTACTCCATCAAGCAGAGAATCATCGGCAGGGGAATGGTAATAATTATATATATTTTTTATCTCTTTATAGGCAAGTATGTGGGCCCTGATCATGTTGTTCCTCACTCTCCACCCCATCAAAAGATTCCTCTTCTGCGGCGGCCATTGGCCGCGAACATAAGACCCTCCGGCATAGATCCACGGCTCATTAAAAGTTATCCACAGCCCCACTTTTTCCTTAAGATGCCCAGTGACGTACTTGACGTATCTTGTAAAGTATTTGGTACTATCAACGTTTAGGAACCCTCCCTTTCTGGCAAACCAGACCGGATTAGTAAAATGCCAGAGGGTAACCATCGGCTCAATTCCCCTATCTCTCAAAGACTTGACAACATTAACATAATGTTGCATTTCGTTCTCATCGAATCTCCCCTCCTCTGGCTCAATGCGGGACCATTCAATAGAAAAACGATGGATATTCTGATTAAGTTGCTTGGCTATATCAAAATCTTCATTAAAACGATTATAACTGTCGCAAGCTTTGCCGGAAATAAAATTGGCCGGATCTTTACCTTCTTTCTTTAACTGCTCAATTCTGGCCGGAGACTGCTCCCATTCCGTCCAGTCGTTATGATTATCCCCTTCTATCTGATGTGCCGAGGTTGCGCTCCCCCACTTAAAATTTTCGGGAAATTTATAAATAGCCATAATTTAATTATACATTAAAACAAATTAAAAAGGACGGATAACCGTCCTTTTTTATTCAATATAGCGTCCTAGGGCCTCAATTCTTTCATTCTTTTCATCCACATTCGGTGATAATTTATTCAAAGCGGATATAAGAACCGTTGGCCTAATTCCCGAACTTACGGCAAAAATATCAGCATCTATTTCTTCTCTGGTATCCCTTGTCTGGGTATACGCCGGCTTACGAACATGCCCTAACTTAACATGGCCTACCTCATGGAAAATAAAAGCCGTTAGCTCCTCTTTAGTTAGGATTTTTGAAATATCTGCATAAAGGAATACGACTACCAAATCATTTTTTACAACCAGCCAGCTGTTATTCGATTCCTTATAGGATATGTTCAAATCGTGAAGCTCAATCGGGGGGAGATCTGGATTATCCTTCTGGACAGTTTCCTTAATAGAGTTAGAGATATCATTAATAGCTACAGCTACAACTAAAAGACCACCTTCGCCCAGTGGCTTAGTAGACATGCTATCTTGAAATAAATAATTCTTACCCTTATGAAAGTGAACTCCTAATACATTGATACTCATTGAGCTAAAGATAAGAGCGAGAGCTATAGCAAGGGATGGTATTAGGCTACCTAATAGAAAATACTTCCAACGATCCATAGATCCCTCCTCTCCAACTACATTTTAAAAAATCTTATAGAAACTATACAATATTTCAAAGAATAAATCAAACCGCCCCAGTATTGGGGCAGTTACAATAAAGAGTAAAGATTATAATACCTTATCTGGCCCTAGGAGTTTCGGTAGCCACAAGCTCAACATCAAACAAAAGGGTTGAATTTGCCGGAATCAAACCGCCTCCAACCACCCTGTCGCCATAAGCCAGGTTGGGCGGTATTCTGAGTTTTCTCTTGCCACCTACCTTCATTCCAACTACTCCCAAATCCCATCCCTTAATAACCTGTCCTCCGCCAAGAATAAATGAAAAAGGCTGATCGCGGTCATAGGAACTATCAAATTTCTTTCCATCCGCAAGTTTTCCGGTATAATGAACAGCTGCTACATCACCTTCCTTAGCCTCTCGGCCATAACCGATAGACACATCTATAATTTCAAGACCACTAGGGAGTTTTAGCCATCCCTCTGTTTTATCCGCCGCATTCACGCCAGGCGACGGGGTCGGACTCGATTCTTCCGGAACCGCAAAATTAGTCAAATCAGCAGAACTATCAGAAACATTTTTGGCTTTTTTAACAAAAAACCAGACGGTAAGACCGACAAGGATAATACCTGCCAGATAGATAAACTTATTCTTAGTCATTAGAGGGGTATCGGTTTGATATTAGTAGCACCCTTCAGTGATGGGTAAAGTTCAGGGTCGATTGTTCTCTCAAAGCAAACTCTACCCTGTCCATGCCACCAGGCATTATATGGTTCCATTCCCGCCGGATATCTTGCCAAAACAGGCAGAGGTTTAGATGGAGTATCCGAAGATACACCCTCCATAGATACGGTGCTAAAAACAGCACACAGATCAAAGCTCAAATCACTTAACACATTATACTCATAAAACTCACCTGTACCCGGATCTCTTGGAACGACAAAACCACTTATCGGGTCGTCCAATTCATCGAGAATCGAAGGTAATGATTCCTTTCTCTGCCAGTAGTTTATAATCTGCCATTGAATAGTCTGTAAATCAGAAACGCGTCTTTCATCCATTCTTACAAGCCTCTGATTTGTGGGACTTCCGGCAACAAAGAAACCGGCCACAATAGCAACTAAAACAACCACTACTATTGTCCAATCAAACACTCTAATCCATCTGTATTCTTTGCCTCGATCTTTAAGCTCGGATAGATAATGGACAAAAACTGAACCGGCAACAAATAAAATAGCTAAAATCTTCAAAACGAATCTCTGGGAAAGCTCCCCCTCCAGAAAACTTCTTAATAAAGCCACCAGATCTCCGATAATGACCAGTGTGGAAGCAAACAGCGTGAGATAAAGAAGCCATCGGCGAATTTTAAGCTCGCGCTTCACAGGAAATTTATTAATATCTTTTCTTAAAAACCAAGAAACCCAGATAAGAACCGGAAAAACTATAACGAGAGTAGCCAGAGCATATCTCATCGTGCTGAGGTATGATGACTGCGTCGAATACGGATCGGAGATTATGTCAGGAATGTAAACATTAATATATTGAAAAACTACTATTCCGAAACTAACCGCACTCACGACAAGCGTAATAATAGACAACAGATAGAGAAAAACATCCCGAGGAGTATTGTGGCCAGAAGATATAGTCATTTTATTATTTTTTATTAAGTTCTTCTTCGATCATGCTCTTAAAAACAGAATAGGGCTGAGCACCGACAGTTAGTCGGCCGTTTATGAAGAAACTGGGAGTCCCGTTAACACCGGCGGCTGTACCATCAGCCGTATCTTTATCCACCTCGGCTTTGTATTTAGCCGAATCGAGACACTGGTTAAAACTACCCTTGTCGACACCAATCTCCGAAGCCCACCGTTTTATATCCTGAACAGTAAACTGAACAGTCCCCTGTCCGAGCTTTTCCTGCTCAGCAAAAATTTTATCATGCATTCCCCAATATTTACCTTGATCATCAGCACATTCAGAAGCCTGAGCAAGTGGCATAGCCATTGCATGGAAAGACAAAGGATAGTCACGATAAACAAGCTTGACTTTGCCAGTATCAATATATTCTTCTTTGAGTTGGCCAAATGATTCTTTCCAAAATGTCCTGCAGAACGGACACTGATAATCACTAAACTCGATTATAGTAACTTTGGCATTCTTATTACCCAAGAACGGATCATCGTCAACCGAAACATCTGCCTTAACATTGCCCTGAGTACCCTGTTGAATCTGGGCCTTATCATTGATACCCGATCCCCCGCCATTGGTATAGATAAGGGAGCCGGAAATTACCAAAGCGCCAAACATTATAGACAAACCCAAAAAATTCTTTTCGGCAAAACTCCAAAAAGATTTCTTTACGCTGACTGATTCATCATTCTGCATCTCCGGTTCTTTGTAATCTTCCATATTTTAAAAAAATTAATGATTTATAATTAGAAATTTATCTATTTCCTTGCTTAAGTTATCAATCTCGGCATCGGAAATGTTTTTTTCCTTTAGCGTCGTGTGTACGCCGGAATTTTTATCGGCTAACAATTCCTTTATCCTCATAGCTTCTTCCTTGCTTATAGCCGGCGTTGATTCGTATGGAGATTTCTCGACGTGAGGTTTTAACACGACATCCACGACAAATTTACGCTGATTCTGATTAAAACTATGCTGATTTTCCAGGGCATTACCCAGCTCGGTAATTTCTTTCTCTGTTATTTTTGGTTTTGCGGATGTAAATAATCCCATATAGTATATATTAACAATTACTTATAATTAATCAAACACATTGGCATCTATCCTACCCTTTATCTCATCCTGAAGCATTTTTATATGCTTTTTATCATCCTCCAGCATCTTTTCGAGAGCCGGAACACTATGGCACTTGGCCTCATTGGCATCATTAATATAGTACTTCTCCAGCCTCCAAGCGCTATCAAGTCTCATATGTAACATTTTTACCAAGTCATAATTTATGTTTTTCATATTATAATAATATCATAATTTATTTGAATTAATCAACAATTTGGGTTACAATTCAATCCATTGCCAGGTCTTCTAATGGTAGGAATGTGGACTCTGAATCCATCAATCTAGGTTCGAATCCTAGCCTGGCAGCCACGCACCATTCGGTGCATGGCCCTGCACCGTACGGTACGGGGACATGCGAGAATGGAAGTGAGGGATGTACCGCATGGTACGTCCCCATAAAATTATGACATTTTATTTTGTCTATGTTTTGCAAAGTTTGAATAAAGACTTTATTTATGTGGGTTTTACTACTGATTTAGAACGAAGATTTAAGGAACATAACGATAGAGAAGAATTATCCACTAAACATTATGCTCCGTTTGATTTGATTCACTATGAAGCATATAAAAGTAAGATTGATGCGCATCGCAGGGAAGAATATTTAAAAACCACAAAAGGTAAGACGACTTCAAGAACCATGCTGAAAGATTCTTTAATGTAACGGGTTAGTAGATTAGAACCTGAAACCATGCCGGACATTACATTTAGAAAAGCCACAATTGAAGATATAGATACATTTATAGAGATCGAGAAAACCGCAGTTGGTTTAAAAGTATATTCAGGAATTACAGATAAAGAAGAAGCAAAAGAAGAAATAGAAAACAATGAAGTATATTTTATTATTAAAGATGGTGAGATAGTCGGGTCTACCGAGTATCAAGTAAAGAGTCAGGAAGAAGCCTATTTGGGCGGACTTGTAATAAAACCTAAATTCCAAGACAAGGGCATTGCACGCCAGGCTATTGAATTTCGACTCAATAAAGTAAAAGATAAAAAGCGTGTTTGGCTCGTTACCCACCCCGATAATAGTAAGGTTATCAAACTATACCTTTCCTACGGATTTGTAATTGAATCGAGAAAAGAAAATTATTATGGTGACGGTGAGCCTAGATTGGTTCTGGCGCGTCAAAAATGATTGAATTGTGGTAGGTGAAATGACTTGTAATTACTCATAATCCAAGTTCTAACATCTATCATGGCTCGCAGCACTTCGACAATCTCAGTGCGAGCTATTATGAATAATCGGCTCCCGAGGAGCATAAGAAAAATGATTAAAGAATCACAAGAAAAATATCTAGCCTCTCTACCCGATGGAAAGGTTATCGAAGTTAAGCCATTCGATCCGCGCGTGCGTGAAGTAGCGGAGAGTCTTATGGCTCAGATAAAAGAAGCTCTGCCCGATGCGGATTTACACTTCGGAGGAGCCGCTGCTTTGGAAATCGCTGGTCAGAATGATATTGATATTTCGATCCTGTACGACCCAGCAGACTTTGATCATTACCTCTCAACTTTAGAAAAACTATTTGGTAAGCCTTCACGGACCGGTACGTCCCCCAAAAATAAATCAGTAAAATGGGAATTCAAGAAAGACGGTTTTGAGGTTGAACTTTACATCAGCTTGAAGAGTTCTCCAGTGTCCCAAGAACAGATAAAAGTATTCGAACTTTTATCCAAGAACGAAGGATTGCGCGATGCATACGAGCAGACTAAGCTTCCGTACGGGCAGATTGATTTTAAAGAGTATGTGCGAAAGAAGTACGAATTTTTTAATAAAATTCTTGAAGATAACCCATCCGAGGAGGGTCAAAAACAAGATTAAAATACACTCTCGAAAATCATTATGGGGACTATTTTTCAAAAATCCTAGTCCGAGGAGGCCAGCCAACCGAGCATAGAGCGAAGGTACACTTGACTTTTGCTTTTATTCATAGTATTGTTTTTTTGTTATTAAAGAGGGGTGTGTCAGTAATGGAGAACCTGGCAGGGCGTCGCGACTGCGATAAAAGCATTGAGAGAGAATTAAATCGTTGCGGAATAGAGTTGGTCCGTTTACCTAGTGTGTTACATAGCGAAGTGCCAGCCTCGATTACCGGCAAATTGGGTCAGTTTCAATTTCATAGAGCGTGGTATTACTGGATTGTCCGGGGCAATATGCCACTGCCAGTGGCCCAGGAATTATACGATGATCCCGTTGGCAAAACCGATATTCGTGTTGCCGGTCATTGCGGTTGTCCTCCTCCGATTGAGTGGGCAACATATATCGATGCCGAAGGACGCATTCTTTGTCCAATATCAGAGAAACCTCAGGGCGACAGTGAATTAGCGAGAAGTATTCTCGCAAGAACAGACATCAGATTCGTAAAAGATCCTTCATCGGAAGGAGAGGGTTTTGTCCAGTCATACCACATTGATTCAGAACTCGGACTCAAGATCTTCGCCGATACATTAAAGAGACATAACCTCATTTAAGCTTTACGCCCGTTTTTACGGGCTTTGTTTTATAAATACCTAAATTCTACTAAACTATTCTTAAGATAAGTTCCGACCGAGCTCAGCTCTGTTCTAACTTCCCTCCGAAGGCGGGCAGGCGTCCCAGGCGGTCAGCAAGACTTGCATTAACCACAGAAATGTGGTATAATTGTAACATACTCGGATTTTGATGGTCGGGAGGTAACTGAATGAAGGCTTGGATTTTTAATTCAATGGTCTTTGCTCCCAGGGATTTGAAAAAAGTTCTGGGAGCAGTACGGGCTTCCTATGAAATCGTCGGGAGCCCACGTGACTACAGGGTCAGGGTCGTTCCCGACGAAGGCCACGAAAAGGGTGTCCTCACAATTTGCCGGAAAATCTTCGGCAAAAAGGAAGAGATCGTCCGAAACTAGCAAGTCCGCAAAGGGTTCGTCCCGGCGGACTCTTTGTTTTATAAATAAGAATTTTTTGCTAGAATTTAATAATCGTTCCGACCGAGCTCAGCTCGGTTCCGACTTCCCTCCAGGGGCCCTCCTGAGGCGGGTAAACGGGCAGGCGTCTCCCCTCCTTCGTCCGCCAGCTGGCGGACTTCGGAGGGCAAAGCAAGCGGTCAGCAAAACTTGCATTAACCGCAGAAATGTGGTATAATTGTAACATCTTCAAGAAAGGGACGTTCATGAAAAATTGGCTTGTAGGCACTGGGGTAGTCATCAGTGGCGGTTTCCTAGTGGTACTTCTGATGGCGCTAGGGGTTTCACGCCAGATTTCTTTCGGCATCGGCGTGCCATTTATAGTCGGAGGATACATCATACAGATGTATGCCGCCTTCAGCATGAAGGCATTCTATGAGCGCCAGGACAGGCTGGCGCAACGGGAGTATGAGGCGCTCATGGAAAGAGTGCAAAAACTTCCACCCGAGCAAGCAATTCAACTGTTGCTCGACAACATCAACGACAACATCAAGTAGCGGCGCCTTGCACGCAGACAAAAGGTCTTGTACCTTGCTTGCGATGTGCAAGGCTTTTTGTTTTTATAAATACCTAAATTCTACTAAACTATTCTTAATAATCGTTCCGACCGAGCTCAGCTCGGTTCCGACTTCCCTCCAGGGGCCCTCCTGAGGCGGGTAAACGGGCAGGCGTCTCCCCTCCTTCGTCCGC
>JACOZW010000038.1 GCA_016181145.1 Candidatus Yanofskyibacteriota bacterium | reverse complement strand
GAATCTGATTACGATTCCTATTACAATCGCGCCAACTGCGGCAAGTGCCACAAGAGGCATAAAGCTCGATAGGGTATTCAAGGATTCAAGGCCGAAATCCGTTACATTCCTTGCAGATGAATTTTCTGGTGTCTGGTCATCCCTTAGTGTCTGGACAATGGTGGCGACAACAGTCAGGATGATTACTGCAACACCTAAAGAAATAGCAATATTTCCCAAGTCCCCAATGGTAAAAGCCTTTTTGCTGTTAATTATCTTCTTGTCCATTTAGCGATTACACTGAGATAATATATTTAAATATTTAAGTAGTAAGTTAGTAGCCACATAGTGGTATTTAAAATCAATTAGATATTATCAATTAGTAACCAAAAGATATAAATAGGGGTTATGTCCTGAATATTTTATGCCGAGTGTTCTTATAAAGGGATGGAAATGCAATCGCTGTGGCTATGAGTGGTTATCTTATAAAAACAAGGAAGTCAAACCAATTAAATGTGCCAATCCAAAATGCCTAAGCCCATATTGGGACAAGGAAAGAGTTGTTAATAATGGATGAAGAAACACATCTTGAAGATAGAAAAGTAAAATTTAATGCTGGTGTTGATATTTCTATTTCTATTTCGCAGATAATTAAGAACTGTGAATATTATGCAAGAATAAAGGATTTTCCAAATTGGCATGGTGAATTAAAGATTTTGCATAGAAGGATAAGCAAGAAATTTGAGGAAAACTCTACGGCAAAAACAGAGGTGGAAAATGCTTCAAAAGATACTCTCGGGGTAATGAAAATATATCAAAAAAAGATTATCAGGGGGAAAAAAATACCGGTTTCCGTCTTATATCAAGTCTACAATTATCTTTCAGGGTATGAGATTGTCCTGAGAAAATATGTTGATTCCTTCGGATATGGTATGCCTGAAGGGGAAGATTTAACAGAAGCAGCGTGGAGATAAATAATGAAAATAGAATTACCAGGAAAGATTTGGGAGTTTAAAGAGGACTCAAGGGGCAATGAGATTGGAAACTTCGGTGAATTTAAGGAAAAGAATGAAGTTTATATTGACAGACTGCATAATGAACATCTAAAAATCTATGCGCAGAGGCAGAAGAATAAATGGGATAATTGGGTTATTTATTCTGGTTATGAAGGGGACGGCAAAAGCACTCTTGCCAAACAGGACTGCTATATTATGGCAAATTTGTGCAAAGGAAACTTTACCCATAATCAGGTTGCATTTGAACCTATGAGATTTTCCAAACTGCTTGATGAATCCAATATAGGGGATTCTGTCCTTTATGATGAGGGCATTACCGGCATGAGTTCCCAAAGAACAATGTCGAATGTTAATCATATCCTCAAAGTTAAATCAACAATGTGCAGAAAGAAAAGATTGTTTGTTGCAATCTGCATACCTTCTCTCTTTGACTTGGCAAAGCAGATTGCAATAAGAAGAACCATAGGAATGTGTAAGATATACGCTGAAAAAACCATAAGGGGGCAATTTGTTTATTATAATCGTTCTCAAAAGAGGATTCTTTATATCAAGGGCAAGAAATTTGAGGATATGAATGCAACTAAAGGCGGTCCGGCAAGCAGATTTCTGAGGTGGTCATTCATTGATGAATATAAATATGAACAAGAGAAAGACAAGGCACAAGAAATACTATTCAAGGAAGAACAACCAATAAATAAGTTTAAGATACAAAGAGATGCCCTGATAAAGATGATTACAGATGAGGCCCAATGGCCTTATAAGCGAGTATGCGAGAGGTTAGAGGAATTAACCAACATTCCACGCGCCTTTTTGGAACGGCAAAAACAAAAACTTCTCATAGAAACCAGAGGAGAGTCAGGGTGTGAAGTTTTTACCAAGGGGGAGTGTTTTGCGGTGCGTCCGAGAGAGTTGGTAAAGGTCGCCCACACAATCGGGGCCGGGGACAGCTTTTTTGCATACTTCGTCTCCCGGTTCATCCGCACAAAGAACGTATTTGCTAGTGCTGAGTATGCAACAGAAAAAACACTCCAGTTTCTTAAAAGTCGTTAGACAAAGTTTCTGAAATAAGTTAAAATGCGGCAATGGAGGAAAAATCTTCATTTGCCGAGAGCGTTAAGGAGTTTGTTAAGTTTTTGGTTATCGCTTCAGCCATCGCACTGCCTGTGCGCTATTTTATTGCCCAGCCCTTTATTGTCCGCGGCGCTTCCATGGAGCCGAATTTTGAAAACCGCGAGTATTTGATTGTTGACGAGCTTTCTTACTTTTTTCGCGAGCCGCAGCGCGGCGAAGTCATTATTTTTCGCTACCCGCTTGATCCTCGGCAGTTTTTCATTAAACGGATCGTCGGTTTGCCCGGAGAAAGGGTAGAAATTAAAGACGGTAAAGTACTTGTCAAAACAGCTGACGGCGCAGAAAGCGTTCGGCTTGAAGAGCCGTATCTTTCCGATTCGGTTAAAACCGAAGGCGTCACAGTTGCGGTTTTAGGCCGCGGCGATTACTTTGTTCTGCGCGATAACCGCACGCAGAGCTCCGACGGCCGGGCATGGGGTCCCCTGCCGCGCCATCTTATTGTCGG
>JACOZW010000037.1 GCA_016181145.1 Candidatus Yanofskyibacteriota bacterium | reverse complement strand
TCTCAACCGGCTCGGAGTCAATCTATTCAATCTATCAACATAAGAATGAAAATGTTTCAGATCGGGATCTCCGTTGGTAATCGCCTTGATAACAAGTTCGACGACTTCCGAAGGATTATCCCTGAAGTTCTCAAAAAAACCCTCTCTAGCCGAATCTCTCAATCCGTCAAATAACACGCTGGAAATCTTTTCTTCTCTCAATTTAAGCAACTCTTTGATTATCGCATCTCTTCCATATCGGGCAAAGTCAACACTTGCTGTAGCAAACCAAGCGCCAATATTTCCATGCGCCAACGTCCTGTTGGTGAAAGCGGGATCATGATAAGTGCCTTCGTAAAAATTAGTTCCCTTTTCTCTCAAAACATTGTATAGACGCCTCTCCAAAACCTTACTTACAACATCCAGAGCGGCATCGTCTTTACTCTCATAACAACCGGTAGA
Source organism: Candidatus Yanofskyibacteriota bacterium (assembly GCA_016181145.1). Taxonomy (GTDB): domain Bacteria; phylum Patescibacteriota; class Minisyncoccia; order 2-02-FULL-40-12; family GWA2-44-9; genus 2-01-FULL-39-28. The sequence continues at coordinate 2,133 of JACOZW010000037.1, read as the reverse complement.
AAATCCGGCCATTACATAATGCTGGGCAAATCCGGTCACTGCTGATTCTATAATCCTAGGACTAGAAAGAATCGGCACCCTGTCAAAACTGTTTAAATCAAGCGAAACGGCCTGTCCGCGGTATGGCCAGTCATCAAAATATTTCCTGGCGAAAGCAACGGCCTCGTCCTTTTTGGGTCCGAAAACTATTACAAACATATTCTCCGCGACATATCTCTCTTTAATAAATTTCATCACCCTACCAAGGGTCAGATTACGAAGCTGTCCAACGTCTCCGATAATGCCCCGACGAACAGGGTTGGTGTCATACATTGTATTTAAGAACAGGTCCTCGAGACGCGACTCGGCCACATCAAGATCCATTTGACGAAATTCGTTATTGACGACGGTTTTTTCTATATCCAATCCTTTAGCGTCAACGTATCTTAACTTGAGAATGTTCACGAGAACCTGCATTACCGGATGCATATACCTCCGATAATAGAGGCCGGGGCCTCCATAAAAAGTAGCAGTATAGTTTGTGAAAATATTATGGTTCTCCATCCCGCCAAAATACCTATATATCATATTGTAGACATCGTCTTCTTCCGGTTTTTCAACGTTGGGACCCCTAAAACTTAAGTGCTCAATAATGTGAGCTTTGCCGGCAAAAGCAAGGGGGTCGTGAACCGCTCCCACGCGATAACCAACACCGCAAATATGGGTTGTGCCTCCGGAATCATAAAAATGGTAGGTTGGAACGCCGTTTGACTTCAGGTCATATCGGCCGACCTTCCAGCGCATTTGATACCTCTTTGTCAGAGAACTAATGCGATTAAAATATAACAAAGATGTAACTAAGTCAATTTCATTAGACAAATTAAAGAAATTGTGTTATTCGGTTAGTATTGTTCTTTAAAATTAAGGCGCAGAAATGACAAAACGCACAAAGCTCTATCCATCAATAAAGCCACTAAACAGAGATTTTTTAAAAACAGACGACGGCCACAAGATTTACTTTGAAGAATGCGGTAATCCCGATGGCGTCCCCGTTCTATTCTTCCACGGCGGGCCTGGTGCCGGCTGTGGTGAAAAAGACAGAAGATACTTTGACCCCAAAAAGTGGCGGATAATTCTTTTTGACCAACGCGGCTGCGGCCGAAGCCGGCCGCTGAATTTATTGGAAAATAACACTACGTGGCATTTGATACAGGACGCAAAACGTATTTTGGACAGATTAAATATCACCAAAACCGCTTTATTCGGCGGTTCTTGGGGATCAACTATGGCTCTTGCTTTTGCAATTACATATCCAAATATGGTTTTGGGTATGGTGTTACGAGGTATATTTCTGGGCGAATCTTCCGAAATTGATTATTCAGAAAATGGCCTTATCGCCCAGCATTTTCCCAGAGCATGGGAAAGATTCGCATCAGTCCTTCCTCCTGATCAAAGAAAGAACCCCCTAATCTCCTACCACAAAGAGATCACCGCCGAAACAACTAGTGCCAATAGAAAAAGAAAACTTGCTTATGAGTGGGCCAGATACGAAGACGCGCACCTATGCTTGACCTCAAACAACGACAGAAAAATTGACAGAGAATTTGCGAAATACAAACCAAGAGATGTCGAAGCTATCGCAACACTAGAGCTCCATTATATCGCAAACGGATGCTTTTTCAGGCGAGGATTTGTGCTAAATAATGTATCCCTAATACCGGATGTTCCGATATCAATAGTTCACGGGGAGTACGACGTAATTTGTCCGCCTAAAAGCGCGCACCGCCTCGAAAAGGCCTTATCTGCTTCAGGGCATACTCAAGTCAGCACATTCTACACTTTTGCCGGCCACTCAAAATCAGACCCCGAAACCCAAGAAAGATTGCTTAGTGAGACCGAACTGTTGTATAAAAAGGTCAAAACGGCTTAATGGCCGTTTTTTAACTGCCAGACAGCTAGATTACCTGTGGATAAACGACTTCGTCCCGATTTTATTCACCGTGAAACGGTGATTATAAAATCGAGGATCCTCGATTCGTTGAAAACGAATCGGGACAAGTCGTTTATCCACAGGGTTATGTGATTGAGTAGACGATCTTGCCGCCTTCAAAAATATGGAGAGAATCCGTTTCTTCGGAAACGGTGAAAACGGTA
>JACOZW010000011.1 GCA_016181145.1 Candidatus Yanofskyibacteriota bacterium | reverse complement strand
ATGGAGAGACGGAATGGAACAAAATCGGAATTGTAATGGGTCAATCTGACTCACCGCTTACTGAAGCTGGCTTGGAACAAGTTAAAACAACGGCTCAAGAATTAAAGGATATCCATTTTGACGCCATCTTTTCATCTGACTTGCATCGAGCCCAAAGAACCGCCGAGATTATTAAACTTGAAAGACAATTAGCCGTGCAAGCCTCAAAAGCGTTAAGAGAGAGGACATATGGAAGTTGGGAGGGTAAAATAGGAGAAGATTATAGAAAGAACTTCCAGCATCTTTTTGATAAAGTTAAACAGCTATCAGAGAAGGAAGCAAAAAGTTTTAAGATTGCCGAGAAACTATAAAACCTGATGATTGGAAAAAGCCAGAGATTAAAGAAAAATATGGTAATTTTTATTCACCATATCTTAAGAATAAATAGTGAATAGCCCCGCAGCCCTCCTTCGCCCTGAAGAACTTGAGGGGCTACGGATGAACGCAGTAGGATAAAATATGATAATTAAAGAAATGCCTCAAAAAGACAGGGAACTAAAACAAGAAGTGACCTCGCAAGACGTTGTCGGTTTATATACAGATTTAGAAAATCTCGGAGTTAAGATATGGATTGACGGAGGTTGGGGCGTGGATGCCCTTTTGGGAAAACAGACCCGACCGCACAAGGATTTAGATATCGCCATCAATCAAACAGATGTTCCTAAGCTTTTGGAGTATTTAGAACAAAAAGGGTTCAAGGAAATTAAACGAGACAACGAACACAATGTTGTATTCGCCGATGATAAAGGAAAAGAGCTTGATTATCACGCTTTCATTACAGATGAGACGGGGCATATAACAGGAGGGATTGCTTATCCAGATGAATCACTTACGGGGACGGGAAGTATAGATAATCAAACTGTAAGATGTATATCGCCAGAGTTTATGGTCAAGTTTCATAGTGGTTATGAGTTAAAAGAAAAGGACTTTCAGGATGTTCGTGCTATTTGTGATAAGTTTGGAATTGAATTACCAGAAGAATATGCTCGTAAATAATATAAAAAGGGCCCTGGTATTAGGCAGGGGTGGAGCTGGTAAATCAACATTTTCCAGGGAGCTTGGGAAAGTTTTAGATATACCCGTGATTGAGCTTGATAAATATTTTTGGAAACCTGATTTGTCTCCTCTGAATAACGAGGAATGGATTCAATTGCAAAAAAAATTAGCTAAAAAAGAGAGGTGGATTATGGATGGCGATTTGGGTAAATATGATGTTCTTTCTGAAAGAATAAAAGATGCCGATACCATCATAATTTTAAGTTTTCCTCTTTGGATTTGTCTTAAGCGAGCATTAGGGCGTTCAAACGAAAGATTTGACTTTTGGTGGTGGCTTATTACTTGGAAAATAAACGAACTACCAAAAATTAAGAATACAATTAACCGTTATGCCGTTAACGCAAAAATTGTATTATTAAAGAATCAAAGAGATGCCGACAATTTCTTAAGCGAACTGCCTTAAATCTGAAATACAAATATACCTATTCTGTCTCTGAATTATGATTCTAACGTTGTTCGCGGTCCGTAGTAATAAGAAAATGAAAGGTCTCTATTTCCCGAGGGAGAAAAAATGCCCCTCCTTGCGTCACCGCTGAAGCCAGCTATGGCGGCACGCGGCCAGCAAATTTACGGATGGGCAGGCAGATACCGTTTTTATGCTAAAATAACCCCATGGGACAAATACTTTTATTCATAGTCGCTGTCGTTATTCTCATCGTTGGTTTTGTCCTTAAGCCGACTTCGGTCGGCCGGGATCCCGGCCCTTAGGCCTAGAGATTTTGCTTGTTTCGCGCAGGGCCAGGCAGGAAGTTGCAGGGATATGTCCCTAGGCCCCGTCTTAACGGGGCCGGGATCCCGGCGCAAAGCGCCTAGGGACGAAATTGCTCTGGGGCAAACGGCGCGGAAGAATACTAACAGAGAAAAAGTACTGGCGCTTTTGCGGGGGAAGGGCGAGCTTTCTAACTCCGAGATCCGCGAGGCGCTGGGAGTTGTCCGCCGTTCGGTTGCGAGATATATGACCGAACTTGAAAAAGAGAGGAAAGTGGAACAAGTGGGCAAGACAGGACGAGGCGTTATCTACCGTGTTAAGTAATAAAATCATCCTTAAATACTCAAGTATTTAAGGATGATTTTAGTGAGATTAAAATACGCCAAACGGGACAGGCGGCTGTCCCGTTTAGATTCTTTGTTCTAACTCCTAACTCCTAATTCCTAATTCCTAATTCCTAATTTCTCGCCTGATGTACTACCCTCTGCGGGAAGGGTATCTCTATCCCGTTCTTGTCAAAGGCGATCTTGAGGCGCTTGCGCAGTTCGCCGGTGACGTCCCATTGTTTGATGGGCTTGGTCTCTCCTAGTATCTTTATCATAATCGCCGAGTCGGCGAAGTCGTCCACGCGCAGGAATTGCGGGGGTTTGGTTATTTGGTCTTTCCATACCGGGTCCTGTGCCAGTTCGTTGCCGACCTCGTTCACGACTTTAATGACCTTTTCAAGATCGGAATCATAGGCGACGCCGACGTTCAGATTCACTCTAGCTATATATTTGGACAGGTTGGAAACGCGGGTAATGGAGCCGTGGGGGACATGGTGAACCGTGCCGTCC
>JACOZW010000041.1 GCA_016181145.1 Candidatus Yanofskyibacteriota bacterium | reverse complement strand
TTGGGTCCGCTATAATCAGCAAGGGCTTGGCTGATTTCTATAAGATTCATACCGTAAATTATGCCCGCAGAAGCTGCGGCGCCGGCCGCCAAAGCCTGCGATTTACCCAACATTCCATAAAGCGTAACGGGAACAAAGGAGTTAGTTCCGTGGTGAATTTTAAACCCTACTCCCGAAGGATTATTCTCTGTGTCCAGACGAAAATCAAAATTGGAGAGCATAACTGTCGCACCCTCGGTAAAACCGTAACTCATAATCTTAGCTCTGGTTTTTTCTTTCATGTCATAAACCACCGGATCATCGTGATTTAAAACTGCATATTCAGAAGACTGAAGCGAAGAAATTAATTTTGATTTTTCTTTTGCGAGGCCGGCCGGATCCTGAAAATACTCAACATGAACCGGTATCTGACCGACGGCAGTTATTATTCCTATCTTCGGTTTGTATTTTCTGGTTAATCTGGCGATATCTCCCGGCTTATCAGCCCCAAACTCAAGAACTAAAATTTCTGGATATTTTCTGGTGAAAAACCAGGCAAAAAATGAGACGAATAAAACCCGCGACCAGAATAAAAAGCTATTGCCTCCGTCATAGTAATCATCGGACCAGTCTCCGACTATTGTCAGGGGGACGCCGAATTCATTATTGAGATTTCCTCTGCCCGGCCTCACGCTCTTTGCCCCGCTTAATACGGCAGTTACCGCCTCTTTGGTTGAAGTTTTGCCAACATTACCGGTGACAGCAATAATATCCGGCTTAAAACGCCAAAGATACATTCTGGCCAGACAATCGAGTTGGAAAATAATTATTTTTTTTATTAAATCCTTCATAGAAATTTCCGTCCTTAATACTTAAATACTAATCCCCCAATACTATTTTCTGGTTGGCGGAATATTATAATAATTTAGTAAAAATCCGGCTATCTCTTTAAATGTCGGGGATAAACTGTCAGCGGCAAAAGCTATCCCCTTCGGCCTTTCCATTTTTACCAGTATGACAAATTTTGCATCATAAGCAGGGGCAAAGCCAACAAAGTTATGAATAAATTCCGTACTGGAATAACCGCCCGTCCCGTCCGGTATCTGGGCGGTGCCTGTTTTACCTGCTATATCATAGCCCTTGATTCGAGCCTTATCAAACCCGTTATCAACGACGCTAATAAGCATAGATTGAATTTTGACGGCTGTTTTTTCAGAAATAGGAATACCAACTATCTCGGGTTTTGTAACTATCTCCTCGCCTCCCTCTTTGATTATTTTTTCAACGACATAAGGCCGCATCAGTTTACCCCCGTTAGCGATAGCTGAGTAAGCATTAACCATCTGGAGCGGGGTTACTGCAATACCCTGTCCGAACGAAGCCGTAAGATAATTTATTTTTCTGCCACTATATAAATTAGTTACATCGCCATTCACTTCACCGGGCAAATCAACTCCGGTTTTCTGGCCGAAGCCGTTATTTATAACGTAATTGAGAAAATTATCATCACCGACCAGATTTTCTACAAACATAGCGCCCGTATTCAAAGAATGCTCCAAAACCTGACTCATAGTCTGAACGCCATGAGCCTTATTATCAAAATTCCTTATCGAATAACCGCTTATCTCCATCACGCCCGAATCGGTATAAGTCGTCTGCGGAGTAACTTTGCTCAGGTCAATTCCGGCCGACATTGTGATCGGCTTAAAAGATGAGCCAGGCTCATACACTTCGTTGACACTGCTATTTAAAAAATACTTCGGCTCAGTACTGGAATATAGATTAGGATTAAAATCCGGCCAGTCTACCATCGCCAAAATCCTGCCGGTATCCGGTTCCTGAATAATGACTGTTCCATTATCGGCTTGCCACCTTGAAACCAATTCTTTTAGCTTGGTTTCGGCAAATACCTGAACATTCTTATCTATAGTCAAGGCTATGTCAGCCGGCTTATCAAAAGAGTATTTTTTGGGGGGGTTATCTGTCTTATCCCCCAGGACTCCGCTAAATATTTTCTTTATCCCGAACGGATCAACTTCGGAAAATATCCCGGCCATATTGGGTTCATGGCCGAACAAATCTTGGTCATAATAAGCTTCTACCCCGTATTGTCCGGCTCTTTTACCCTCCGCATCATATCCTAAAAACCCGATAACATTAGCAGCCAGATTGCCCCCGGGATATAAACGATCCATTTCATAAGAGATGCCTATTCCCTTAAATTTCAAGCTTTTAATAGCCTCGACCTGCCCCGTTTCTAATCTGCGGGCAATTACCTTCATATTATTAGAGGAGGAGTCAATTTTTTCTTTTATGGCCAATGTTTCGACTCCAAGCAGCTTTGCTAATTCGACTGAAATCTCATCCCGCTTACTATCTTCGATATCTGCGGGAACAGCATAAACCAAAGGAAATTTTTTATTGGTTGCTGCCAAGGTTAGATTTGAGTCTTTGTCTGATAAATAGATGCTCCCTCGGGCCAGAATATTACTGATACTTTCATTTTGAGCCTGCGCTGTTCGAGAATAAGCCGAATGCCGGACAATAGATAAAATAAAAAGCCGGTATAAAACCAGGCCTGATAAGAGGAAAACAAAAATTAAAAAGATATTTATCCGAAGGTTATCATAACGTTTTGACATAAGACGATCATCGCTGTGCTACATTCTTATTCTCAAAAATATACGAAATATTCTTTGCCTCAACAAGACCATGGGATTTAGCAAACTCAAACAGGACATTTGGATTCTCAAGCAAAAGTTTTTGATTCATTAAATCACCATTGGTCTCAGCCAGCAATTCTATCTTATCCCTGAGTGTCTGTATTCTGTAATTCTCGGCAGAAACAACATTAGCCATCATAACATAATAAAACAACAGCAAAGATGCGATACCCGCGAATACTATATTGATCCATAGTATTACATCCCCTTCCCTGATTGTATTTGAATGTTTCATATTTTTTCTACAATTTTCATTTTTGCCGATCTGGCTCTCGGGTTCTGTCTGACCTCTTCCCACCTAGGTTTTACAGTCCCCCCTATAACACGCCTAACAATCCCCTCTTTTGCTTTATGTTTAAAAATTTCTCTTACTATCTTATCCTCTAAGCCATGGAACGATATTACTATCAGTCTCCCTCCGCTATTTAATACATCTATAGCGGCCAGTACTCCTTTCTCAACATTATCCAACTCATTATTGACTGCTATTCTCAACGCCTGAAACGTCTTAGTTGCCGGATGTATTTTCTTGTGCCTGTACCATCCGGGTACTGAATTTTCTATCACCTCGACCAACTCACTGGTATTAATAATTGGTTTTTCTTTTCTTGCCTGAATAATACCTTTGACAATCTGCGGGGAAAGCTTCTCCTCTCCATATTCATTTAATATTCTCTCTAGCTCTTCTGGACTTGAAGAATTTACTATATCCGCCGCCGTCTGACTCACACTCTGTGGATTAAATCTCATATCCAGCGGCTCATCCTTCATAAATGTAAATCCCCTCCCGCTCCGCTCATAATGCATGGACGAAACCCCAAGATCAAATATAATTCCGTCGGGCTGAAAATCCTGTTCTTCAATTATTTTTTTAAGTTCGGTATAGCTTTCGTTCACTGCAACGATTCGATTAGCCAATTCCGAATTACGAATTGCGGATTGAAATTCTTGAAAAATATCCGGATCCCATTCAATACCCAATATTTTAACATCGGGATATTTTTCCAAAATTCCTTGCGCATGCCCTCCACCATTCAAAGTCGCATCGATTATTTTAGCTCTAGGCTTTATATTCAAATACTCTATGACTTCATCCAACATTACAGAGCGATGCATTCCATGCAATAGTATTAAGTATTATGTATTAAGTATTATGGAATTTATCAGACCTTGATACTTGATACTTGATACTTGATACTTATATAATTCCCAAATCCCCTAACTTCTCGGCTATACTGTCAGAATTCTTTTCAAGATTAGACTTATATGCAGTCCATCTTTCGTCGTCCCAAATTTCCAGCCTGTTCAGTACACCAGCCACTACCACAATTTTTTTAAGACCAGCATAGCTTTTTAAATGCTCGGGAATCAGTATTCTTCCCAGCGAATCAAAATCAACTTCGGTTGCCCCCGAAAGAAAATGCCTTGATATAGCTCTAGCATTCTGCTGAACGATTGAAAGATTTTTCCACTTTTCGGCCTGTTCATTCCACGATTGTAAAGGAAATAAAAACAGACAGTTATCAAGCCCTCTTGTAAGAACTGCTCCTTCGCCCAATTCTTTTCTGAATTTCGATGGAATCGACAGTCTTTTCTTCGGATCTAGGTTGTGTCTGTGCTCGCCTATTAACATATATATACTCGATAAAGCGACGATTATCTCGCCACCAGTCGGCCCAACGTATTAAAGACTTATTAACACTTTTATCCACGTTTTAACACTATGTATATATTATATACCACCTACATACCTCCGCAAATCAAAAAAGTGGATAATTCTACAATCAAAAAACGGCTGTTTATGCCGTTTTTACCTCATTAAGTCTTGATATTTCCGATATTGATTAGGCTAACCAAATCTATTAAGTCTGATAATTCTACTATTCTAAACTTTGGATTTGCCACTTCAAGCCTATGGTGAAAGCTGTAAGAAGTCTCATTCAAGAACGCAATCGTTAGTAAACCCAGCTCATTCCCGGCCACCACTCCTTCAGCGCTATCTTCAACGAAAAGAACCTCTTCCGCCTTCAAGCCAAACTCATCCAATGCAGTAACTAAATGATCTTTCTTGGGTGAAGCATCGGCATATATACGATCGAAAAGAATATCCAGATTATTTTCTTTTATTCTTTTTTCTAAAAGAGGCCTGGTCTCCGCACTAACAATTGCTGTTTCAAGACCATTACGACGAAGATGCCTTAAAATATCAGCACAATAGGGACGAACCGAAACTTCATTCCAATTCTCAAAAATAAATTTGTTCCGAATATTGTTCAAATCGCTGGAAGTAAGATTTGGCGGAATGCCATACTTCCTATAAAAATCCATATAATTACTCCCTATACAAGAGCGCCACTCCTCCAGCGTTGGAATATTAGTAACGCCAAACGCCGTAAATACCGCACGAGTTGATCTATAAGAGAGCTCTCGATCATCAAGAATGACTCCGTTAAAATCTAAAAATAGTGCTTTTATGCGCACTCGCACCTCTCTGTAAATGAGCTGTTATATCGGGAGAATAACAAAATTAACAAATACAACAAGAGCCGATAAAGAACAAATACCTCATCCAGAAGTGCAGTTAATCTATTCTAGTAAGACCTAGGAAGTAATACTTACTTCCCCTACTTGAACTTTTCTAACGAAATAGAAACCTACGGCGACGAACACCGCCATTACTATCACGGCAATACGATAGCGAGCTGGTCCAAGATCAATAAAAATATAAGTTATCAGACCCCAGAATAATGGTCCCACTAACGTTGATGTTCTTTCGGCAAGAGTGTAGAAACTAAAACCAAAGTTTAGCTTTTCTTTCGGAGTAAGAGCCGTCATCACAGCTCTAGTCACTGTCCATATAGCTCCAAAAAGAAAACCCATTAAAATACATAGGACCATAAATATATTGAAATTGGTATTTAAACCCAGTATAGGCAAGAATATGACCCAGACACCAATAACAACTAGTAAGGATTTTTTTAGACCCATCCTATCAATAATGAAACCCGACAAAATGGCTCCGAATATGGATGTAATTAATGCACCGCCCAATAGAGTTGTTTTTAATTTATCAGAAACCCCAAAGACATTCTGAAGATATATCGGGAAATTATTCATAAGTGTAATTATAGCGTCATTAAAGAAGAAGAAGGCAAGAAGAAATAATTTCATATTCTTGTCCGAAATTAATTCTTTAAATTTTCGCCACTGACTCCTATATTCTTCTTTTAGATTAATCCTATGCTCTAAATTTTCTTGTTTTGGCAATTTAAAATATAAGATCATCGGTAGCGCGAGTACAAAAAACAAGATTGTCGCCGGAAGAAAAGTTTGTGCTCGGCCAACCTCGCCTATTAGATATATCGTTCCGCCAGCCAACGGTAAAGTAATTAACAGTCCAACGACTTGTCCGAGATAGTTTGCCCCTATGCCGAGCCCAGACACTCTCCCCCATCTTTCTGGCGGCGCAATACGATATAGAAATGCGTTATAGAAAACAAAGGAGAATTGATAAAGATAATTTGCAAGAAGAAAGAATAATGCCGCCAAAAATACCTTCTGCGAGAAAAATAAAGCTATAAGAGAGACGGCTAAAAAACATGCAAAGGATAGCACGGTAATTCTATTAAAATAATTCTGTTGTCTTCCGGTTTTATCGGCAATACTCCCTAGAACTGGGGCTGTGAGCAAGAGGAGGACTGATCCAACTGCAAAAATCATGTTGTACCAAAAATCTGCTACACCCCTATCAATTACTAACCACTGGGAAAAATACAAAAAGAAAACAATTGAAACTATTGAGTTGGCAAAATCGTATAGAGTCCATAAAAAAATATTTTTATTGTCCATGGTTATATTTTATCAAATTCGGATCATTGTGCGCCCTGTAGGAATCGGACCTACCGCCTTCCGAATGTGAATCGGACGTTCTACCAATGAACTAAGGGCGCCAGCATCTTTACTATCATTATCCCAGAGATTAGCTTAGGAATCTAGCCAATCTGAAGCAATTGAGACTCCGAGGGAGCTGGATGATATAATATCGGGACAATAGTCCCATCATCCAGCGATCGGAGGAGCGAACTTAGCTGGGGTCTAATAACTCACGAAGGAGTTATTAGACCAGAGGCGTGCTGAAGATGGCTAGATTCCGAAGCTAATTATAACCCCAGCTTATTTATGAGTTTCTCGTGCGGTCCCTCCAGGAGTACCCTGACAAACCGGTCAAACATCCCAAATCGGTATTCAAATTCATCCTTCTCCATCAGGCCGAATTTTATCTCCTTACCAACCTCCGCCTCCAGAGATTTGAGAAAATTGCGCAATTTTGCCTTATCAATATCATCTCCGACAATAAAGAGATCCACGCCCGAATCGTGAGTATCAATGGGGTCTTTGTCGCTTAGAAAAATTCCTGATACAACGGCAAGCTTCACCCGGCCCAATCCGGTTATTCTTTTTATCATCTTGTCTTTTTCAGCCGGAGAAGATTTTAAGATAAGGTTTTTCAGTTCGTTAAAAAACTCAAATTCAGGATTGAGAGCATAATAGATCCGATCAATCACAGAAACAGATTTTTTAACCCGACGCCTCACTCGATTATTTTTTCTTTTCTTTGCCATAATTAATCTAAACTAGATTCTAACTTCTAAACTTTATTTATCAACCCTATCTCCTGCAGCTCCTTAATCTCCTTCCTGACTGCTACCGGCGGTTCTTGAATTCTGCGCGCCAAATCTGCCGCCCCTATATTCGTGGGATAGTTTCTAAATAAAAACTTGAGGACTTTTACACGAACCTTCGAATTAAACAAGTTTTCCAGTATAAAATGCTGGTTCTTATCTTTTGACATGTTGATATCAAATAAACTACAATAGAAAGATAATATATAAACGGAGAGCTACAGTCAATAACATCTATAGCCCTCCTTCGCTAAAGCTTCCTCCCTCACTAAAGCTTCGAGAGATGGGTCAGAAAGACACTTTGACTTGTTCTTCGTAGTTTTAACGAATAAGAAAGCTCCGAAGGAGCAAAGAAGTGGAAAAAATAGTTATAAAACCATCGTCCAAAGAAATTGTGCTGAGGGGCAAGCCGGAAGACGGCCATGCCGATGTTTTCTCATATAATTACGAGGGAAGCAGCGATAACAGCCTGGGCAGTCTTTTTATTGTAGGCCATGTTCAGCCGGCTACTGAAGATACATCCTATATGGTCAATCTAGTAGCTTCTCTAGCCAAAAGGGAATATTATTCCAAGACCGATGTGGCTCCCAAAGATGCTTTCTCAAAAACCCTAAAGAAAATAAACGAGGTTCTTCAGGACTTTTTTCATAATAAGGATTTGAGGGTCAATATAGGCTTATTCGCCATAGCCGGAGAAAATATTTTCATATCCCGCCTTGGTAAATTTAAAATAATCCTGGGACGAGACAATCAAGATATCGACATCCTTAACAATATAAACCTCTTCACCAAAGAGCACATCCAGGAAAAAGAATTCTCGAATATAATTTCCGGAAAAGTAATGCCCCAGGACAAAATCTTCGCTTTTTATCCTGCCCGCTCCATCGTTTCAAGAGAAAAAAACATAAAAAATCTGCTACTTAAACTCACGGCCAGTGATTTTGCTGACGAGCTTGGTACAATAAAAAAATCGAGCGACGCTTTTCTATGTGCGGGTATCCATATAACCATAAGCAAACATAAAGAAATGGCAGTAATAAAAGATCCTCAGCCTCGAGAACTAAGAGAACCCGAACCTTCTTTCCAAAAATCTCAAAACCTTAACCAGCCAATCACGGTAAACGCACCTAAAATATCTGCCAAGAAAACGTCCCCCGCCGACGCTCAAACTCAGGAAGAAATAGTTTCGCCAAGTCTGGCTCTAAAAACCGAAACGCCGGCCGAACAACCTAAGAAAAATAATGCTTACGCCCCCGAGAACTCTTCTCCCGATCCATCTACCTTTATTCATTCGGCTGAATTTTCATCAGCCAAAAAAGAAAATTTTATCAGCCTCATACTCAAAAAATACAAGCCTGGCGGGACATATATGATAGGGAGGCAATCTATATCAAAAAGAAAAATCATTCTCACCGGATCCGCGATCATAGGCTTAGTGTTAGTAGTTATTGTGGCAAAATTGACCTTTATGCCATTCCTGCCGATTCCTGGTATCGACAGCGAATCAGACAAGGCCATGAGTGCCCTTCTTAATCAAGCAGAAACCAACCTTAAATCAGCCCAATCCTATACAGAGCAGGGTAATCTTTATGAAGCCCGCCGACTCCTTTTAGAATCGCTCTCCGCCCTCGGAAAGTCGGGTATTTCAGATTCTAAAGATATAGATGAAACACGCTTAGAGATACTCTCCAACCTTGACCAGATCGATAAAGCTGTAAGCTCACCACCGAGCCTTCTTTACCAGATATCCCAGGAAAGCGGTAATGGCTCCCTACTGGCATCTCCCGACAAAGACAACATACTAACTTATGCTACTAGCCCAGATCAGGCGGATTCAGGAAATCTTGTCCAGTCCGGCGAAAGCAGCGTTGAAAATACTATAAAAGTATCTGGCTTCAGTCCGTTATATCTTATGGGGGGTAAAAATATGATTGTCATGATAAACGCACTGGCGGATAAGATTGGCTCTGTAGCAATAAACGGAGGAGACCTTAAAACCACTCCTCTTGCTCTATCCGGCTCGGCCATAAATTTCTATCCCTATCAGGACAATTTATATATCCTGACTTCGGATGGAATTTACAAAATACTCGATGCCGCAAACGGTAAAAGCAATCCGGTGAGCTGGTTAAATAAAGATGTATTTCTTCCGGCCCAGCCACTTTTAGTTGCAGTGGATGGCAATGTATATGTAATAACCAAAAACGGTACGCTAGTCACTTACTATAAGGGCGACAAAAAATCTGAATATAATACTTCCCTATCAATTAATACTGATAGCACTCTCTTAACCACAACCGACTCGCCTTCCCTATATATAGTAGATAAAGAATTCGGACGCATTTATGTGGTAGCCAAAGAATCTGGGTCATTGTCAAAAACCTTAAAACTCGACAGTGATCAATCACTGGTCAGCGCTTCAATATCCGAAACCGGAACAATATATCTCCTCACGGCAGATAATAAGGTTTGGAAGGTTACGCCATAGTCGCCCTTCCTTATCATTTTCTCAACCTGTGCTCCAGAATAGACAACCCATCGTTCAGAGACTACGCCCAGACTCAGGGTTAATTCGCTTACCTAACTCATTTACAGATCGCATAAAACTCTGCTGAGTTTTTGCTCTCTCTCAGCCCGGTCGGCTTCCGAAACGTTCTGTAAATGAATTGGGTAAGCTCATTTTGATTTAAAAGATACCTACGTATTTCCTCCCTAGGGTATAGTCCCCTCACTTTTATTACGACAACGGTTTCAAAAATAATACGGAAAGGCGATTTTAGTTGATATTTGAATAAGTAAACTAAAAAGCCGACAACTAGTCGGCAGTTTCATTCATACCCTGTGCTTATGAGAGTGGGTTGCCCATTTTAGAAAATCCACAATATCTCCGAGGCAGACCTCTTCAAACACACAATCAGGTGCGGGGAAAAATGAATACTTCCGCCACCTAGCAAACCATCGGACTTGCCCCAAGAAACCGCCCGCTTTTGCAGTGACCTCCCAAATACTGGTCTTGCCGCTCTTTGGCTGGTCTTCAGAGAGTGAAAATCTGATATACTTTCCTTCCCAATTAGACGGATCGCTTCCAACTGCTGTGAGCATTTTACTTTCTCCTCATTGAGGCAACCAATTCTTTGGCTTCTTGATTTTGTTTTCTTTGATATTGCTGACTTTCTCTCCTCTGTTGTTTTTGCTTTTTTATGTCCTGCTTCTTCTTCAATTCTCGGCCGATAGAATCGAGTTTAATTTCAAGTTCCTTTAGTTCCGGAAATTTACCAAAGATTTCTTCAAGAACAGCATAGTCTTTGCCGTTCTTAGTAAAATGTAATTTCCACCTGATAATCCAGGGAACATTACCCAAATACATCATAATACTAAGCTTATGTCTCTTTGACTCGCCCTCTATAGTCCAGTGGGCCGAATGAAATGGCTCGCCATCAGAATTATCAGAACCTCGATGATATTCTATCTTCCAATTCCATCTTGTTTTACCTGAGACTTTCTTGAGTAATTCTCCAGCGATTTCAGTAATCTGCTCTGGCTTCCAATAACTGATGTCGATTATGTTCATAATTGTCCCTTGTTAATAATACTGTGCCATAGGATACAACATTTTAGTTATTTTGCAAACAAAAAAGCGGAATTGCTTGCCCGCTTTTAGAGAAGCATTACCCCGCACCGCTTGGTTCGGATTAGCCCAAAATAAAAATATATTAATCCCTGCCCAGCATTTTTAGCAGCTGCTCTTTAGTGATCTCGGGGTTTTCCGAATAGCCGGGGTGCTTGGCATACATAAGATCTTTTATCGCATTCGTATCTCCTGCTCTCACCGGATCAAGCAATTTATTTAAAAATTCAGTGGTTTTATTTTCCTTGTTAATTTGGACGGCCAATCTTTCAGACGATAATTTGCTATCAACTAATACAAATTCGATATCATAGTCAGGCCCTAAGACTTTTTCAAAAATATACTTAGTTCTGGGTATATGATATTCAGAAGTGACCACAACTATATTTTTCCAATTATTTGGTTCCAGGAAATTTAACTTACAGAAATAGGCATTTCCAATTGTATCTTTGGAAACATCCTCTTTCAGTATGGCGTCTTCAGGCACACCCAGACTAACGGCATATTCTTTCATGGCCTCGGCCTCCGGTCGGATAGGTTCTTTTTCGAGCCAAAACCCGTAATTTCCAGACATTATAATTCTTGGAGCAGTCCCGCTTCTGAGCAATTCAACGCCCTTAGCAACTCTAAGTTTGGGTATCTCCGGCAACGAACCATCGGGCTCAATTCCGCCGCCAAGAATTATTATTGCATCCTTCATTTTATTAAATTATTTTTTATTTTTAGAAATTATGTTTTTTACATCTCTGATAACTTGTGCTTGTGGCCGTGCAGCATCAATCACAAAATCTGCGTATTTCTTCTGCGTAATGCCGTATTTTAAAAACTCAGGGATGGCGACTTTTGTATCATAATCATTGATATGAGCGGCACCAAATCTTACCGCCCGGCGCTTAAGCATTAATTCCGGATGAACTTCAAGATAAATTTTAATATCCAGCATATCCCTTACTTTCTTATCCTTGAGAAGCATAAAGCCCTCAATGAAAATAATCGGTTTGGGTCTTAGGGTTATTGGTTTTGGCTTGACTCCGGCTTTTTTGGGAAATGATTTTGTATAAACTATTTTGCCTCTCTGCAATGCTTTGAGGTGTTTGAGCAATACATCAAATTTTAAATTAGATGGTTTTTCCCAGTTTCTGAAGCCATGCTTTAATGGGAATGTCCGAGGATGTTTGAAATAGTTATCCAACCGAATATGCTCATGATTTTTACTGAGTAACTTTAATTTTTTACAAAGAGTTGTTTTCCCGGAGCCAGACGGGCCTACAATTCCAATAAATAAATTCTTCATTTTCTATGTTTGTGTTCCTTATATTTTCTTTCTGCCAGGTCTAATAAAACTTGGCCTCGTTCGCCCCAGTTAAGTTTTTGATTGGCTTTGCTTATTGGTACTACTTCTCTGGCTATGGCCTTACCGCATGGGTCGTTAATCGGTTCATCAAGTAATTTTATCTTAGCCCAGTATCTTAATTGATATTTAACCTTACCAGACATAACCTCGGTGTCTTTTACGTAGCCGATTAGACCATAATCCAATATTTCACAGGCACATTCTTCTTTGACCTCTCTTTTAAGTGTCTCCTCGAATTTTTCCCCTTCTTCAATAGTGCCCCCTGGCAGACTATAATAACCCTCTATATGCTTAAAAATTACGATATGGTCATTATCAACAAATGGCACGGCCTGGGCTTGATTAGTAAATCCTAAATCACCAATATCATCTGCTTCGTATAGTTCCAGGTCATGCACTGTGCCTTTCCAGTTTAAATTTTCTTTATGGAGTAATTTTCTCATTTCTGGGCTATTATCTGAATCC
>JACOZW010000033.1 GCA_016181145.1 Candidatus Yanofskyibacteriota bacterium | reverse complement strand
TTATCTGCGATTAAAGTGCCATCAAGATAATCCGGCCCGCGATTTCTATAAACGTCTCGGCTTTGAAGTAGTGGGACTCGAGACCTCAAAAGGTGGAAGAGAGCTCAATGTATTTGAAAGAAACAATGTCCCATTTTAACGGCGTAAGCCGTTTTGTTTTTTTGGCCAGTTTTATCGCATAAGGTCAGACCCAGATACATGTTGTAAATCTATTGATATTTTGATATATCAATAGATTATGAAGATTAAGCCAAGAAAAGTTAAAAATAGCGACAGGATAAAATATCTGGACGCTCTCTACACAGCAGTGGCATCTTTGAAGTCGAGAGAAGAAGTTAAAAACTTTCTTCGGGACTTGTTAACCGAAAGCGAAAGAATAATGATGGGAAGGAGGGTGGTAATAGCGCAAAGATTACTGGAAGATAAGACCTATGATGAGATCAGAAGAGAGATAGGTGTTGGGGTGGACACTATAATGAGAGTTCACAGGTGGCTAAGTGGCGACGATGGAGGTTATGAAAAAGCAGTTAAAACATTAAATAAAGTTTTAGAGTCCAGAGAAAAACGTTATAATAAAGAAATATACGAGCCCGGTTCTTTCAAGTGGCTGAAGAGGAGATATCCGTTACATTTCTTTTTATTTAACCTCTTTGACGAATTAAATAAAAAGTAAATAACGAGCGAAAAACAACTAATACAAATCTATTGATATTTTGATATATCAATAGATTTCAAAATCGGGTGGATTTAGAGATTATGTTTCAGGAAGGATTGTTGGACAAAATTTTAAGTTTTTTTGCGCCGGTTTATCATGCTACTTTAGCTTATGTCGGGGCTTTTTTGTACGGATTTCCATCACGTTCAATGAAGGTCATCGGTGTGACGGGAACGAAGGGCAAGTCGACGACGGTCTATTTGATAAGTAAAATATTAGAACACATTTCCGAAAATGTGGAGGGCGGCCTTGTGGAGGGCCGCCCTCCACAAGGCCGCCCTCCACAAGGCGGGGTGGCGGCGATTGGGTCGCTTGGATTCAAGATAAAAGATAAAGAATGGCCGAATACTCTGAAAATGACAATGCCCGGCCGGTTCAAATTGCAGAAATTCCTGGCCGAAGCAAAAAGAGCCGGTTGCAAGTATGTGGTTCTTGAAGTGACTTCGGAAGGCATCAAACAAAAGCGTCATTTGGGAGTGAGATTGGACTGCGCAGTTTTTACAAATTTACACAAAGAACATCTGGAAAGCCATGGTTCATTTGAAAATTACTATAAAGCCAAGCAGGAATTATTCAAAAAAACTTCAAATATTCATGTAATTAGCGCCGATGATCCCCGCGTAGATTTGTTTGGCAACTTTCCGGCAAAGCGCAAAATATTTTACGGATTGGAAAAAGGGGATTTGGTTGCCGGCAAAATTCAGTCCACGAAAAAAGGAACATCATTTGAACTTTATGGCACGCGCTTTGACACTCATTTGGTCGGAGAGTTTAATGTTATGAATTGTCTGGCGGCGCTGGCGGTGGGGGCGATGTATAAGATCGATTTGCCCGCGATGAAACCGGTTTTGGAGTCAATTAAATTTATTCCGGGGAGGATGGAATTTGTGCAAAGAGAACCGTTCGGAGTTGTGGTTGATTATGCTCACACACCTGAGAGTTTGATACAAGTGTATCAAACTCTCAAAGCTTACAAGCTTACAAGCTTACAAGCTGGCAAGCTGATCTGTGTTTTGGGCGCGGCTGGCGGGGGAAGGGACAAATGGAAAAGGCCGGAATTCGGAAGAATAGCGGCGGAGTATTGCGATGAAATAATTTTGACAAACGAAGACCCGTACGACGAGAACCCGCTTTCAATTTTGAAAGAAATTGAAAGCGGGTTCTCGAAATCCGAAATCCGAAATCCGAAATCCGAAATTATTTTGGATCGTCGTGAGGCAATTCGAACTGCCTTGACATCTGCCAATGAAGGTGATACAGTAGTAATCACGGGGAAGGGTTCGGAGACGTCAATGGCTGTATCCGGGGGCAAGAAAATCCCTTGGTCGGACAGAGATGTCGTCCGAGAAGCTCTTCGACAATGAGGAGGAAAATCAGTGCCGAAGATTCTTAGCCTAATTTTTTTAGGAGTGGTCGACATCTTATTCTTTATTTCGGTTGGCATTGCTGATCAAGAAAGCCGCTGGGGTTGGGTATATATCCTGTTTTTGTGTGGAATCGTTGTTTTAGGGTTTTTTTCGTATATTTCTGCTTAAATTGCAATTTGGGCTCTACGGCCCCCGTTATGACGGGGGCGTTTGTTTGACGAAAAAAGATAAAAGCTTATCATAACTCTAGTTGCCTTGAAATCAACTGGAGACGGCCATTTCTTCCAACGCTACTTGCGCGGACTCTTCTCAAGAACCGAAACGACCCAAGGGGAGAGATCAACTTCGTCGACACTATAGAAAGAATGTAAAAGGCCTGCGACGCGGGAGGGTTGATCTTGATCATATAAATCCATCAAGTCGTGGGGGTGAGACCGATGAATTTAATCTCTTTCCTTATAGAAAAAGACGACATGTTGCTTGGCACGATATCTTTCTGAATATGCAGATGTGGGATATTTGGAAAAATATCGGAAAAATACACAGAATGATTTTTTATAACCGCAACAAAACAATGAACAGAGAATGGCTGGTGTTGGCTGATTTGCCAAGTCCAACGGATTTGCAAAATCAGATAAACAAAGCTTACGAAGTTAAAAATCTTAAAAAAATATGGAGTTTGACTTTCCGTGGACGGCAACTATCTAAAGCAAAAGCGTTTCTTCGACTGAGAATGCTTTTTATGATTTTTGGTTCGGACGCAGTATTGAAGGATAAACTTTTTGATAATGGTAACTTAGTCGAATTTTTCAAAGAATTTCCTGTTTCGGATGAAAGAGTGTGGGCATTTGAGATTTGTTTTGGCACTAATCCCAATTTGCTAAGCATGAAAGAAAAGATAAGAGACATTTTTAAACAGGCATCTCCCTAGGGGAGATTTTTAATTATTGAGTTTTAGTTTTTATATTCATATGTTAATATTAAAGTATTATGGATCTTGGCCAATCACAATTGCCACACACGCCCGATCTGGAGCCGGAACTGGTTGTTAAAAAAGAAAAGGTCTCACGAATTCTGAACAACTCCGGCCTGCCTTGGCTTTTGATAGTTCTGGTACTGGTGCTTTTGGCTCTCTCTGTAAACATATTTAGACAGCCCGTTGCCTCGGATATGTCCGGTAATATCAGCTCGTCAGTTGGGCCGACGCCCGCAGCCCAGCCAAGAGTTTACACTGTTTCTTATCGGAACGGCGTTTTTAGCCCTACGAATTTGAGAATTCACGCCGGCGATACGGTGAGATTCAAGAATGAGAGTATATTTCCCATAAGAATAGTCGGAGACGATCTGGTCGGTTTCGATAGTATTGGTGAC
>JACOZW010000032.1 GCA_016181145.1 Candidatus Yanofskyibacteriota bacterium | reverse complement strand
GCCAGACATCTTCGTCAAAAGAAAGAATGACCGATCACATAAATTACGGACAATTAGTATCGGAAATAAGATCAGAGAATATTAAGTCAATTACTATTAATAGAGATACCGGCATAACTTACGGCGAATTTTATCATAGCAATACTAACGGAAAAAAATTATTCAGGTGCCAAACAGATAAAAATCTGATTGAGGGCCTAGTAAATAAGCTCGAGCAGGTCAAAAAACTGCCAAACATAGAATTTGTCATGGTCTCTCCAATTATGGTCACCCTTTGGACTACTTATGTACCCATGCTCTTAATTGTCGTCCTGATCATCTTTATTATCAGAAAATTCCAAAGTTCAATTGGAAATAGCAGTATGTTTAATTTTGCCAAATCACAGGCTAAGCTTTTTTCACCCTCTAAAGACGAGAAAAAGACATTTAATGATGTTGCCGGTGTAACCGAAGCTAAAGAAAAGCTCAAGGAAATAGTAGATTTTCTTAGAGAACCGGGTAAATTTCAAAAGCTTGGAGGCAGAATACCCAAGGGTGTTCTTTTGATAGGCGCTCCAGGAACAGGAAAAACACTTCTGGCTAGAGCGGTTGCCGGTGAAGCAAATGTTCCATTCTTCTCCGTGAGCGGTTCAGAATTTATTCAAATGTATGTTGGGGTTGGAGCGGCAAGGGTAAGGGATATGTTCCTTGAGGCAGAAAAAAGCGCACCATGCATCTTATTTATTGACGAAATAGATTCAGTCGGCCGCCAGCGAGGTACTGGCTTGAACGGTGGACACAGTGAAATGGAGCAAACCCTAAACCAAATACTTTCTTCGATGGATGGTTTTAAGACCAACCACGGAGTTATCGTTATGGCCGCGACCAATAGACCAGATGTACTTGATCCAGCACTCTTGCGTCCGGGGAGATTTGATAGACAAGTTGTAGTTGATAAACCCGACATTAAAGGAAGGACCGAGATACTCAAAATTCATGTTAAAAAAGTTCCCCTAGCCAATGATGTAGAGCTTGAGATGATTGCCCGTGGCACTCCTGGCTTTTCCGGCGCAGATCTGGCAAACCTTGTTAATGAGGCCGCCCTCAATGCCGCTCGCTGCAACAAGAAAGAAGTTGACATGATTGATTTTGAATTTGCAAAAGATGAAGTATTGGTAGGTAGCGAAAGACGTTCAATAATTATTTCTCCACAAGAAAAAAAGGTAACAGCTTATCATGAGGCGGGTCATGCAATTTTGGCAGCCCTAATGCCCTCTGCCGATCCTATTCACAAAATCACAATTGTGCCACGAGGAATATCTATGGGCTCGACATCACAGTTACCAGAGGAAGATAGGCACAATTATTCAAAGCAATATCTAACTAGTTTACTGGCAATCCTTATGGGGGGCAGATGCGCTGAAGAAATAAAATTCGGTAAAGATGGGGTTACCAGCGGCGCCTCCAATGACATACAGCGAGCGCGCGACATAGCCCAAGCAATGGTATGTGAATGGGGAATGTCCGAACTGGGACCATGCAAATTCGGCAACCGAGAAGAAAAACCATTCTTAGGCCGACAGGTAATGGAACAATCTAGGGATTACTCCGAAGAGACGGCTCGAAAAATAGATGCCGAGATTAAGAAGCTGATTACTGAAGCATACGCTACTGCCGTTAAAACATTAACTGCTAGAATAAACCTACTCGATACAGTTTCTCAAAGATTGATAGACAAAGAGACTATAGACGCTAAAGAATTCAAACAGATACTAAACCAAAAAGAGTCCTAAATCGGACCCCACAGAAGTGGGGTCTTTCTTTATTCTGTTTTGAAAAATGAGAGCCACCTCCCAGAATCGAACTGGGGACCTCCACTTGGAGTTTATCCGCCTTCGGCGGAAAAGTGCTGTCCCGATTGTTTGATAAATAAGAGCCGGAGGCGAGAGTCGAACTCGCGGTCTCCACTTTACGAAAGTGTTGCTTTACCAGCTAAGCTACTCCGGCTTAATTTTTCATTAAATTTAACAAAAAAAACAGTTTTATTCAAACTAAAAATCCGCCTTCGCGGATTTAACCTATCTCCAACTCAATGCAATTCTATAATTATGTACACCCCCATAAGAATGCATAGCTGTCATTGCCAGAGGCACCAGCCACCAAATTCTGTTATTATCCCTTTTTAAATGATAACTATATGCTATTGCCCCTGCATCAACTGCCATCAATACTGAATATGTCACCAACCTGCCCCTATTAACAAGCGGGCTGATTAATGTATTTGTTTCCCGACATCTCAGATTAATCGGACAATTATCCAAAAAATAAAAAGTTGATTTCAGGTCAAAAATCGTCGAACCGACAAGCGCCGAACTTATAATAATAAATTTTCCATCAGCCACCCTCTCGCTTTGAGCTAAAGCAGAATGGGGCAAAAGCAAAAAAAGAGCTAGAATACTGACAATTTTTAGCATATTTTCAAAGACCCTTGCTTATTTATACTGATTGCCGAAATAATAGAGAAATTACCAAAAATTAGCAAATCTTGGAGCGGGATACCAGAATCGAACTGGCGCCTTAACCTTGGGAAGGTCACGTACTACCACTATACGAATCCCGCATAGATAGTTAAAAAAATTTCACACTACCCTACTAATACCCTATCAGATACCAAAACCATTTTATATAATTGGGTAATCTGGCTAGACG
>JACOZW010000040.1 GCA_016181145.1 Candidatus Yanofskyibacteriota bacterium | reverse complement strand
TCCTTCTGAAGGGAGGATGTATTTAGTTGCTATTTCATCAACCCTCTTTTTGGTATCGGCTATAAATTGTTTTCTATAGCCGTCTTTTTCTATATCATTATCGGCTTTCACCATCCGACCAAAATTCTCAAGACTGAATTTAGAATCAATCGGCAGTATTAAACCATTGGGTAATTTTAAAATTGCATCTACCGCCTCGCCTGACTGAAAATAATGTTGCATCTCATATGAGCCGGCGAAATATTGGCTCAATGAGAATTCAAGTGACAATTCGCCCCACATTCCACGCATCTTAGGGGCTTTTAAAATATCTTGGAATGAAACAACATTCTTAACCGAATCGTGCATTTGCTTAAGATTCTCATGAAGCTGGGTCATGTTTTGTGTAAACCCCTGCACCTGTTGAGCAACGGAAAGAGTTGCCTGGTGACTAGATTGGCGATTTTGCTCAAGCTGTTTATTGAGCAGGTCGGCAAATGCATCAAGTCTCTGATGCATCACTACATACTGACCCGCATCGTTTTGTATGTGCCGACGGGATTTAAGCATCAGATAAAGGTTGATTCCCAGCATACCCAAAACCGCCAGAGAGACTACGGTGATTATTATATAAACAGGATTCACGCTCATTTCAATAATATTATCACTAAACTACTTTTTTTAAAAGTCTTTAACCAGCACTAAAGTGCTGGATTTCTTGGTCATTAAAAAATCCCCAACAATGTGGAGATTTAGAATCGCTATTCCTTGCAGGCTTGCGAGGAATTACTAAAAAAAGCAAAGGAATCAGCATAGTAATCGATAAGAGCCCCTCTTAAGTTATTGGCCACAATTAATGTGACCGGAGAGTCCAACTCAAGTGACTCATCCCATGATTCTCTTAAGAAGCTGAGAAATGACTCATCATCAGTCAATGGACACATAAGAAGACGCTGATCATCGGGAACTTGATGGACCAGACAATCAACGACCAAAACCAAATCAGCTTTGGGATACTGCCTCGGCAGATTACTCTCGTGGTTATACATAACCACCTGATCAGTATTGGCCTTATATCGTCCGGAGCGTACCAAAATTACGGTCTCCCTCCTCCTAATAAACTCGTCCGTAATCTTGGCAACCTTTCGGGCAATATTTTTCATGGTAGATTCCGGGACAAAAACCGACGCTGGCAAAGCCCTTCGATCTGGCATATTCATCTCCTCTTAAAGAACAACCGATTTAGATAATAACGCATAAGACCAATAAAGTCAAATTTGGTGATCTATATTTGAGATGGCTCAGGCGCATTTGCCGCCGGATTTCATACCAGTCGAAAACTGATACACTGCAGAATTTGTTTTAAACTTTTTCAGATGCTAACGAACGAACTGCCATAACATATAACAAAGCTAGTATAGTAGCCACGACTATTCCGGTCATTAAGAAAACATGAGGCACCGAAAAGGCGTTAAATAATAATCCGAGGACAAATACTAAAATAGTTTGAATTAGTCGCGTTATGGTAGGTTCTACTGAAAGCAAGGTAATTCTTCCACCCCCTGTAATTTCTTTATTTATCATACCACTACTTACGGGACCAGATACTCCTTCAAAAAAATTCCTTACTGAAAACACAAGCACACCCATATAACTTTTTGCCCATGCTCCGAGGAAAAAGAAAAGGACTAATTCAATACTAAATAATCCGAGCAATTGGGCTGAACTCATCACTTTTTTAAATTTATAAGCTAGATAACCACCTAATCCTTGCAAAACCCGGTTTGAGGCATAAATAAATCCAAAAAAGCGGACGGGAATATTTAAGAATGTAAAAAATAACTGACCGAACAAATCGATACTATCCTGAACGGCTTGCCAAAAAGAATAAAAGAAAACGAGTGCCCTAAATCTTTTTTGTTTAACAACAAAACGAGCTATATCTCGCCATTCATGAACTACGCTCCACCAACCTTCAATTTTTGAAACCGGTTTGATATATGACGGCTGATGCAAGCTAAACGAAATCAGAAAAGGAATAAATAATATAGCAGAGCTTATATAAAAGACGAGGTTATTGTTATACGCATAAATAAAAGGTATACCCACGATTAGTATTGAGCTAATGGATAGCCCAACTGCCATAGATTGGCCATATAGTTTTTCAAAATCTTCAGATCGGTTTAAATCTTTTAAGGTTTCGTATAAAAAGGCCTCACCTGTTCCAGACCATAATGCCCCTCCGCCGACAAATAAAATTTCTGCCAAAACAAACCACCAAAATGTTCCTCCAAGATAGCAGAGCATAGAGAGAGCTTTTGCTAAAAAGCATAAAAGAATTGCAGGCTTATGTCCGATTTTATCGGATATGTATCCGCTTGGAAGTTCTAAAAGAAACGAAGCAAAAACTCCAATAGAAAAAACGAGTCCTATTTCTGCCGCCGAAAGACCCGAACGCAAAAAATAGACAACTAAAACTGGAAACACCATACTCCTTAAAAAAATTCTAAGAAAGTAGAATTTCCAGATATTTGATTGTAATAAATAATTTCTTGCTTTTTGATTTTCCATATTATTCTGAAAAATACTCAGGAAAATCTTCTTTTTCCCACGGAAAAACAATCCATTTGCCTTGTTCTGCCAAGATATAAAAATCAGGATAAAATTTACATCTGTCTTTATTCACCGCCAGCGTAGCAGTTTTAAGTTCTCTGGGTTGATACTTATCAATCATGGCATTACAAACACCCTTTAAAGAAGTTCCGGTCTCTGCAATCTCATCAACAAGCAGTAGATTTTTATCCCCTAAATCAACTTCCGGCAGATAGTTAATCTTCAGCTCTTTTTGCTCATCCTTCTCGTATGAACTCGCAGAAACCGTAAGAATAGAGTCGATATCCAGTTTCTTGGCAAGAAAATACAGCGGTATTAAGCCACCAGTGGTTATACCGATAATATAATCAGGCTTAAAATCACTTGCCTTAATTTTATTCGCAAGTTCGTCAATAATTTTTCCAACATCCTCCCAAGAAAGTTTTTTCATAGAGATGTATGCAGATGCAAATCAAATTTGGTGGACCCAAGCGGGCTCGAACCGCTGACCTCCTCATTGCAAATGAGGCGCTCTACCAGCTGAGCTATGGGCCCCTATTTT
This sequence comes from Candidatus Yanofskyibacteriota bacterium, assembly GCA_016181145.1. Classification (GTDB taxonomy): domain Bacteria; phylum Patescibacteriota; class Minisyncoccia; order 2-02-FULL-40-12; family GWA2-44-9; genus 2-01-FULL-39-28. The sequence continues at coordinate 9,997 of JACOZW010000040.1, read as the reverse complement.
ATTTGTATAAATTACAAAATCTGTTATATTATATCACGGTTACTTAACATTAGGAAGCGGAAGGACTGATGATTACCGTCACCGAAAAAGCTGTCGAAAAATTAAAGGAAGTTCTCACTAAGGACGAGCCCTATCTAAGAGTATTCGTCCAAGGAGGAGGATGTTCCGGCTTTCAGTATGGCATGCAGACAGAGGGAGGACCAGCTCAAGACAATGATTCCGTAATAGAGCTTGGCGATGTAAAAGTTCTAATCGATCCCATCAGTGCCGGTTACCTAAAGGATGCAGTTATAGATTATGAAGACAATTTAATGGGCGGAGGATTCCAGATAAAAAACCCCAACGCCAAATCAACTTGTGGCTGCGGCTCGTCATTTGAGCCCTAATCAAACAGCTTAACCAATAAATTGGTTAAGCTGTTTTTGTTTTGGTGGGCGATGGAGGGATCGAACCTCCGACCTCGTCATTATCAGTGACGCGTTCTACCACTGAACTAATCGCCCCGCAACACGCAATATCCTCAGATTTTAGCAAATAAAAAAGGGTTTAACAACCCTTTTAAATTATATCTTTCCACCACTTGTAAATATTTCTTTGAATATCAGCAACTGCTGAATCTCATTCGTCCCTTCGAAAATCGGATTGATTCGGCCATCGCGCCAAATTCGGCTAATCTCAGATTCATCGGAATAACCATCGCCCCCAAGAATCTGTAGGGCATGATCAACATTCCACATATTCATTTCCGAGCATTGAAGCTTGACACATGCAGCTTCCAAGCGGATATCTTTGCCCGCATCTGCCATGCGTGCGGCATTATACGTTGCCTCTTCCATGAGATAAATATTGGCTCTCATTCTAGCAAGATAGAACTGAATTGCCTGATTCATAAGTAGGGGCTGATCAAACTGAACACGCTCACTAGAATGTTCGTAGGCAATCTCAAATGCTCTCTTAGATGAACCAACGCACCCGGCAGCAAGACCAAGCCTGCCACCATTCAGTGTTTTCATAAATAGCTTAAACGCCTTACCCACTTCACCGAGAAGGTTTTCGTCAGGGACAAAGAGGTCCTGAAAACTCAGCTCCACCGTTTGAGATCCGCGGATGCCAAGCTTATGCTCGATCTTACCGACGTTATAACCCGGCCATTTTGTTTCTACGATGAATGCAACCAAGCCGTCCTTTTTCAACATAGGGTCAGTTTGGGCGATAACGATAGTGAAATCAGCGTCTTTGCCATTAGTAATAAAACGTTTTGCTCCGTTGATAACCCAACCGCCGTTTTTCCTCACAGCGGTCGTTTTGATATTCCCGGAATCAGAACCGGCTGAAGGTTCAGTCAGAGCAAATGCGCCCATGAGCTTACCCTCGAGCGCGGGAACAAGATATTTCTGCTTCTGTGCTTCGTTTCCGCCAAGATAGATAGATCCGCAGGCAAGTCCGGTATGGGCACCAACCACAACGGCTGAGGAACCGTACGCCCGGGCCAATTCCTCAAAAACTATGCAATAAGCCATCTTGCCTAAATCAGCTCCACCATATTCTTCAGGAAAAGATGCTGCGTAAAAGCCCTGCTCTCCCATTTTTCGGAACAAATCACGGGACATCCGACCCTCAACTTCCATTTTTGAAGCCAACGGACGAATTTCCTTTTCGGCAAATTCTCGAACCATATCACGAAACATCCGTAAATCATCTTCCTTATCCGAAGTATCGTCTTTTAAAACCTTAGCTTCCGTTTTCTTCGGCTCAAGATCTATTTTGAGAAATTTAGCTAAACCTCTTTTCGCAGAATCTTTCATTATCAGCTTAGCAAAAAGTTCCTGCTCAAGTTTAAGCGCATCAGACAAGGGCTTGACCATTCCCGACTCAACTGCTTTTACAATACTTTCCACAGCATCTTTAGATTTTGAATCTATAATATGCCCGAAAGCATCCCCGGAAAGTATCTCTCTGAATTGAGCAAGGTCAAATACTCTCCTATTTCTAATAATTCCCTGCCCAGAGAGAACTAAAGAGGCAAAATTCTTAGCTTCGGACTGGATACTCTTTTTAGGGACAACTTTATCTATCATACCAAGACCGAAAGCATCCTTGGCAGTAATCAAAGTGCCGGATAAGAGTATTCGAAGAGCTGGTTCGAGCTCAATTAAACGGGATAGACGTTGCGTTCCACCCATTCCCGGCATAATACCAAGATTGATCTCTGGTTGTCCGAAACGTGAATCTTCTGTTGCAATACGTGCAGTACATGCCATCGCAAGTTCATTTCCGCCGCCCAAACACATACCATCAATAACCGCTACCGTAGGCTTACCTAAATCCTCAATAGAATCGAGGGTTGCATTAGCCTTAGCTAAGAGATCGAGCGCTTCTTTCATATCATGCTTCTGGACAATTCGCCAGATATCTTTAACATCGGCTCCAGCAGAAAATAATCCCCTACCGGTAATTATGACAACTTTGACAGAGGTATCGATTTTAACGGCCTCAAGAGCAAGGGGAAGTTCACCGAGAACCTCCGCAGACAAGGTATTATAAGGCGGATTCTGGATAGTAATGACGGCAAGTTCACCCCGCCTAAGAAGTTCGATCTTATTGGCCATAACCCATCCTCAGATTGTTTAAGTCCTGCCTGTATATTTATTCCTTTATAAAAAAAAATCAACCCCGTAGTGAATTTTCGAGTTATCCCTGATATTGTGTTTCCAGTATATCTTAAGAGTCCTTGCCTTTCGGCAGACACCACAAACTTAACTTAAAAGACAAAAGCCACGCTAAGTATAGCGTGGCAAATAAATAATCCGGATCACCACCCCTCAAAAATACGTGTACCTTCTGCGACATATTTTTCAAGAAGCTTCGATGGTTTAAATCGTATTCCGTAATTTTTCTCAAGCCCCCTCAGCTCAGCTAAGATAGTATCCAAACCTTCGTTTTCTGCCCAATGCAACGGACCTTCTAGCGCCATTGGAAAACCGATACCATATAGACATCCGGTCTCAATCTCATCAGCTGAAGAAATATTTTCCTCAAGGCATAAGAATGCTTCATTCGCCATTCCCAACATCATCCTTCGGAATCCATCATTTACAAAAGATGGTTCACGTTCCGGAAATTCTCTATCAATGATAGATGCCAGCGGTTCATGCTCCCTACTATAAAATCCAACTCCGGTTTTCTGACCTAGTCGCCCGAGCTCAACCAATCTATGCATTAATGGGGCAGGCGTTGCCCTTTCACCATATCCCTGATGACAAATTTCCGCTACTTCAGCTGCGACATCAATACCAATATAATCAAGGAGTTGAAATGGGCCCATCGGCCAGCCGAACTTACTTGCAATATCGTCAATCTCTTGAACCGTAAGGTTTGTTTCGGTTAGTAAGAACGTCGCTTCGTTGAGGTAGGGCATAAGCAGTCTATTAACTAGAAATGCGGGACATTCCTTAACTCGAATAACTACTTTACCTAATGAATCTTTTGAAAAAGTCTCAACTGCAATGCGAGTCTCTTCGGAAGTTTCTCTCCCCGATATCATCTCCACCAATGGCATAGTCACGGGCGGGTTGAAAAAATGCATGCCGACGAATTTATCGCCACGTTTTGTAACAGACGCCATCTCACTTATTGACAAAGATGAGGTGTTCGTTGCAAAAATCGCATCTGGTTTGACGATCTTGTCCAGCTCGTCAAATATCTTTCTTTTTATCTCCATTTTTTCAAAGACTGCCTCAATGACTAGGTCTGCATCTTGAATATCAACTAAAGAATCGGTTGCAGTAATTAAGCGCTTGATAATATCAGAACTTGCCGTAAGCTTGCCCCTCTTGGCTGCTTCGTCTAGCTTGCTATGGACCGCCTGCAGTGACTTCTTTGCCAATTCAGAATTTATTTCCTTAATTACAACAGGAGTCCCTTTCTGAGAAACCAGCATAGCGATGCCCCGTCCCATCGCTCCGCCACCGATAATAGCGACTTTTCTGATAGCTCTCGTTTTACTAAGTGTGTTTTCTGCTTGTCCCCTCTCGATTATCAAGCAACCGCCCTGGCCCCCGCCGATGCACATAGTGATAGCGGCGTAGCGTTTATTCGTTTCCTGTAATATATTCATTGCCTTAACCGCAAGAGCAGAACCCGTCGCTCCAACCGGATGGCCGAGCGCGATCGCCCCACCCCAAACATTGAGCTTGTCGTCAGCGATATTCAATTTTCGCTGACAAGCGAGAGACTGGGCAGCAAAAGCTTCATTGAGTTCAAAAATATCTATATCCTCAATCCTTAGCCTAGCTTTATCAAGCGCCTTTGGAACCGCATACATAGGTCCTTCGCCCATATAAGCATTATCGCAACCAGTGCAAGCATACGAAACAATATAAGCCATCGGATTCAATCCGAGCTCTTTCGCTTTTTCTTCCGACATTATTAGAAGTGCCGCCGCTCCGTCTGAAATCGGACATGAATTCCCCGGAGTAATTGATCCTTCATCGGTATATGATTCATGCATCACCGCCTTACCATCCCTGAATACAGCTTTGGACTTCTTTGGGTCGGAGATGTGCTCATTCATAAATATTGCCGGAAGCATCGATAACCTTTGAATCCACTTCGCATCGTTCGGGTCTGGATTAACACACTCATCCTCAGCAAATATAATTTCTCCGCCCATGGTTTTGTTGCCAACACTAGTAGTCTTTTTGATGACTACCGGAACTATCTGAGATTTGAATTTGCCTTCAGTCTTAGCATGCTTTGCTTTTTGATGAGATTTTACAGCAAATTCATCCTGATCCTTACGAGAGACATCCCACTTCTTGGCAACATTTTCTGCGGTCCTGCCCATTATCTGATCAATTATAGGATCAACGAGACCCTCCCACAATGCATCCACTAAAATTCCATGCTGCATTTTTTCGCCAAATCTTGTGCCCTTAAGAATATAGGGTATGCGTGACATATTCTCAGTCCCGCCTACAAGGAAAACATTTCCATCGCCGGCAGCATGCGACTGGCATGCCGATGTGATCGCCTCAGCACCAGACCAGCAATTACGACTGACTGTTCGCGCAGGAACATGGTTTGGTACCCCCGCGAGCTGAGCAGATATTCGGGCAATATTAGGTACCGGATGGCTTATATTACCGGCTACTACTTCACTGATAATATTGGGGTCAATTCCTGTTCGTTTAAGAATTTCCGAATAGCAAATAGCCAGTAGGATATCAGCCGGAACGTCTTTAAGGCTCCCGCCGAAACTTCCTATAGCAGTCCTGACTCCGTCGATAATAACCATACGTCCCACGAGCTACTCCGTTGTCAAAAAACAGTATCTTGTTATGTACTACAACTTATATATATTAGTGTCAAAGCCTAGACAAATTTTAGAGACTATGGTAGACTAAAGTCCAGAATGGCTAATAAACTAGAACAAGTAAATAAGGCCTTAAAGAAGAAATTCGGCTCCAAGAAACTCGTCTTCGGACAAGGTTTTGAAAGTGCAAAAGTAGTCTTTGTTACTGATCCGCCGACGCCCCTTGAAGAGAATGAAAATAAGCCTATTTCCGGAAACTCCGAGAAATCACTAAATAAGCTACTTAGGCTAGCCGGCTTAGATAAGAAGAAAGTCTACATCACCAATGTAGTTAAATACACTACCCCGGGAAGAGTCCACACCTCTAAGGAAGTTAAATCATCTGTTCCCTTCTTAAAAGAAGAGATCCGCACAATACAGCCAATAGTAGTAGTTACCCTTGGTAATATAGCGCTAACCGGTATCGGCCTTAGACAGCCTTTAGTTAATGTACGCGGAAAAACATTTAATTTCGGCAGTTATGAGCTCTTACCGACGCATCATCCCGAAAGTATCACAAAAAACCCCGGTCTTCAGCCTGAGCTGGAAGCAGATTTTCTCAAGTTAAAAAATCTTCTCAAAACCATAAAAGAACGCCCGATAGAAGCATAACCCCGCCATGGCGGGGTTAATAATTCCAGTTGCCGGTCGACGAATTATTTTTTTCTCTTCATCGCTTTCTTAACTGCCTCTTTTATACTATCGATTCCCATACCGAACTTCTCAATTAATTCATCCGGTTCGCCGGATTCGCCGAAACGGTCTTGCATGCCAATATATTCTTGCGGAACAGGATAATTGCGAGATAGGCATTCGGCTACGGCCGAACCCAATCCCCCGTTAACCTGATGCTCCTCTACTGAAACGACGGCACCGCATTTTTTAGCCGAATCTATAATAGTCTTCTCGTCTAGCGGTTTTACGGTATGAGAGTTTATAACCATGCAGTCGATCTGTTCTTTGGCTAATTCCTCTGCTGCGGCCAAGGCGTTATATAAAAGAATTCCACATCCAACAATAACTACATCTTGACCATCTCTAAGAATTTCGGCCCTTCCAACCTCAAATGGCGTTTCCGGAGTTGTAAAAACTTGAGATTTTTCACGGCCCAGCCTGATATACGAAGGTTTATTATTAAAAGCTATCGCTACCGTAGCTTTCTGAGCTTCCACCGCATCACAGGGAACTACTACTGTCATGTTCGGTTGAACTCTCATTAAAGCAACGTCTTCCAGTTGTTGATGAGTAGCCCCGTCCGGTCCGACAGATACGCCGGCATGGCAACCGACGATTTTAACCGGCAGATTAGCTAAAGAAATGGTGGTTCTCACCTGTTCATTATTCCTACCGGGGCTGAAAGCAGCATAAGAAGCAATGAATGGAATCTTGCCGTAATTGGCTATGCCGGAAGCGACAGTAGCCATATTCTGCTCTGCCACCCCTACCTGTATAAATCTTGATGGGAACTTTTGAGCAAACCAATGCACCCGAGTTGATTCCGACAAATCGGCGCACAAAACCACTACTCTCTCATCTTTCTCTCCCGCCTCAACCAAACCCTTACCGAAACCATCTCTGGTCGGCACCATCTGAACATTTTTTTTATCCAAAAAATTATCTACTAGTTTCGCGCCTAGATTGAGCATAAGTTCTTAATAATTAATTTAAAAAAATGGCTTACTGATCCCCCAGTCTTCCCAGTCTCTGCAAAATTCCTTCGTGTCCGGATTCTGCCAGCATCTTATTCAGATATACCTGGTCAAAAAATCTTATAAGGTCGAATCTGCTTACGATGCCAAGCAGTTTTTTATCTACATCAACGACCGGGATTGGATTGACCCTGTGATGCTCAATGAATTCTTTAGCCAGATCCTCAACGCGCACATCGGGACCTACGATAAGAGGGTCTTCATTCATCATATCTCTTATTTTGACGGATTTTACCCTGTCGAAATGCTCCTTGAGCTCATTTTCATCGGCTTTATTATTATAGAGGCTCTCTAAAATATGTAGTAAAGACGGCAAATGCGTAGCATAGCTCTGACTGACCATATCATAAGCAGTCACTATTCCAACTAATTTTCCATCTTCATTAACCACTGGGAATCCATCATGATTAGGGTCTTTAAAAAGCTGGGTCGCCTTATCAAGACTATCGTCAGGACTAAGAGAAATTACATTCTTAGTCATTATGTCTTTTACTTTTACGAATTCATTGTTGTTATTCATATTTGTTTTTTTTATTCATGCTCGCTCTTGATTTTTCCTCCAAGAGTGCGAAGTTCTGCCAACATATCTTTACCCTGGGATGCTTTATCTTTAAATACATCCGTTGGACCCGACCCGGGCGGAATCCCGTGCCAACGATAATCAAATTCTATCTCGGGAACACCTTTGCCAGGAATCGTGTGGGCAATTATTACAGTAGGTTTTTCATAGACTGCCCTAGCTTCTTCCGTCGCATCGGCAAATTGCTCAATATTATGTCCGTCAACTTCAAGAACATGCCAATTAAAAGCCTCGTATTTAGCTCTCAATGATTCAAGCGGCATAATATCTTCGGTCATGCCGTCTATTTGAATATTGTTCCTATCGATTATGGCAGTTAAGTTGCTGAGCTTATATTTTCCTGCAAACATAACTGATTCCCAGATATTACCGGTTTCTTGCTCTCCATCAGACATAATACAATAAACTCGCTGATTTTTTCTGTAACCATCTCCGCCAGAGGCGGACCCGCCTATGGCGGGCATTCTCATGGCATAGGCGATACCGGCTGCTTGTCCTAAACCGGAACCTAAAGGCCCCGATGTTGTCTCAACTCCGGGTAGCATATTTCTTTCTGGATGACCTTGAAGTCTTGATCCGAGCCTTCTCAATGTTTTGAGTTCTTCGACTGGAAAATACCCGGCTTGAGCCATTGATACATATCTAATCGGCGTAATGTGACCATTTGAGAGAATAAGCCAGTCCCGTTCAGGCCAAGAAGGATTCTTGGGATCATGCTTTAAAACATGAAAATACAAAGCCGTAAAAATATCGGCCATACCCAAAGGCCCAGCTGTATGTCCGGAACCCGCTGCAACCAATTCCTCAATCAAAAGCTCCCTTGCTTTCTCAGCAATCATTTCTAATTCCTTTACTTTTTCGTCATGGATGTAGTGGGACATTAATTATTTAGCCTTTTCCGCGTTATCAGCTTCTTCCCTTAAAAAACCTTCATTGGCTCCTTCCTTAATTCTATTTCCTCCCAAACCTTCTATTAATTTCTCTGCATCTGCTTGTTCTGCCTCTTTTTTCAAAAATCCCTCTCCTCCCCAGTTATTATGGCTCAATCTCTCCACCTCACTTTGATCAGTTGCTTGATCCGTCGTAACCTCTGATTTTTCGTGTGACATATTATTTATGCTAATTAGACTATTAATCTAAAAAACATTGATTAATTTTATTTTTTATTCGTATATACAAATATACTCATTATATAAACACCAACGCAACTAATGATATTCCTCCAGCAATCAATCCTCCTAGCGACACCATCAGATATCCGCCTATATTTTTAACTTCATCTGCCCGCTCGACAACATTTCTCTGAATCTTTGTTGTCCATAAGCCGACAACCACAAACAATGTCATAAAAAACACCGAAAATGATGCCACTAAGGCAAAAGTTACAATCTGCCGAAAAATTATAAAAATAATAACCACTCTTATATTCTATAATAACCTAGAAACCTTCATTACATGCTCGACTAGCGTATTCGTATATCCAAACTCATTATCGTACCAAGAAAAAACTGCGCAAAGGTCACCATCAACCACCCTAGTTAGGCTCAAATCGATTATCGCCGCATGCGGATCACCGACAATATCAGAAGAAACTATCTGATCACTGGTTGTCCTTAGTATCCCCTTCCAACGCTCTTCCTTCTCGGATTCTTTGAAAATATTATTTATTTCTTCTGCTGTAGCTGGTTTTTCAATAACCATAGTAAGACAGGATAAAGAACCTGTGACAATCGGCACCCTCATAGAAGCCCCGTCAAATTTGCCAGCCAGAGATTTAACCGCCCGAGTAGTAGCGATCGCCGCCCCAGTCCATGAAGGCGAGATATTAGCCGCCGCTGACCGTCCCCGACGCCAATCATGACCCTTAACTGGACCGTCGATAAGATTCTGAGTAGCGGTATATCCGTGGGTAGTAGAAAGAAAGGCTTTCTTGATACCGATTTTTTCGGAAAGAATTTGCATCACCGGAGAAACAGAATTTGTCGTACAAGAACCATTTGAAGAAATTGAGCAGGCTTTAAGATCATTCTCATTAACGCCCATTAGAACAGTCTTATATTCCTCGCTATCATCATCTTTAGACGGAGCAGTTATAACCACGCGTTTTGCCCCTGCTTTTTTATGAACTTCGGCTTTTTCATAACTATCATAAATTCCAGTTGCCTCGACAACAATATCTACGCCCAGAATGCCCCAGGGGAGCAGACCCGGATCCTTTTCCTGAATAAATAATGTCTCACGGCCATCAACATGGAGATATTTTTTACCTTCTTTTTCTTTAACAGATATTTCCTTACCGTATCTGCCATAGACCGAGTCATACTGAAGAAGATAGGCCAGATTATCTATATCCCC
>JACOZW010000026.1 GCA_016181145.1 Candidatus Yanofskyibacteriota bacterium | reverse complement strand
GGCTAATAGAAAAACCCCTAGTATCACAAGAACCCCCGTCCCTGCCCAGATGAGATATTTGTAATTTTTCATCAATTAGGACTATTACGGATTACTGATTACGCATTTTTAATACGTAATTCGTAATACGGAATTGAGTAATTTACAATACGGTACAATTTATAGTATAACATAACTACATTAATGAAAAAAGACATTTATCTGATTTTAGACAACATTCACAGTCGGGAAAATGTCGGCTCGATTTTTCGTACAGCCGATGGGGCTGGGGTTAAGAAAATTTTTCTCTGTGGCATTACCCCCTGTCCGCAATTAGATAATTACGGATTACGCATTATGAATTCAAAAGATAATACGGAATCCGTAATTCGTAATAGAGTAATTGATAAAATAAGCAAGACTGCTCTGGGGGCGGAAAAATGGGTTCCTTGGGAATATAGACGAAATACCTGGCGCCTTCTTGCAGAGCTCAAAGCTCAAGGACTAAAACTGGTAGCCCTAGAACAGACAAAAGATTCTGAAGATATTTTTCGACTAAAGCGCGATAAATTAAAAGCTAAAACCCTAGCTTTAATTGTGGGCAATGAGGTTAAAGGAATAAGTCCTAAAATTTTGAAATATTGTGATAAAAAAATTTCCATACCTATGTATGGAAAAAAAGAGAGCCTGAATGTTGCAGTGGCGGCGGGGATAGCGCTGTATAGTTTACGCGGGATCTAGAGTACTTGAAATTTTTTAATTTGGCCTGTCGCTGGGTTTGTATAGGCTAGGTATCTTGAGATAGTTTTCTCGGGAATCTGATAGCCTTGTTCATAGCATTTATTGCAAAGCTGCCAAAAGGCGGAGAAACTTGTTTTTCGAAGTCCTTGGCTTGTCTGAAAAAATACCTCAGATGTCCCTTGCCGTACCTGTTCAGCTGAGCCGCATACATGGCAATGCTGTCCTGGCGTGATCCTCGAATCACCCCATGGCCGGTAAACGTTTTCAACGAACGACCCTCCGCTACCGGATAAGTTCAATTGGTTCTCCTTTTATAATCTTCAAACATGAAATTACCAAATAAGTCATTAGAACGCAAATTATTTAAATCCGGCTATAGATATATTTATGCCGTGGATGAAGTGGGGATGGGCTGTTTGGCCGGGCCAGTGGTTGTTTGTGCGGTGGCTATTACCAATGCCTTCTATAATAAACATCACAAAAAGTTGCAGGGAGTCAGGGATTCAAAACTTCTTCAGCCTAAACGGAGAGAATTATTTAGTACCGAGCTTTTGAAAGAAAAGGATTTAGTTTATGCCTTGGCCTTAGCTCAACCCAAGACAATAGACAGAATGAATATATATCAGGCATCTCGTCTTGCGATGCGAACAGCAATTAATAAATTACGAATTACGAATTACGAATTCAAGAAACAATCCGCAATCCGTAATACGCAATCCGACAATAAATCTATCGTTTTGGTAGATGGTCCATATAAAATAGCTGGACTGAAGATGGACCAGATACCCGTAGTAAAAGGTGACCGCAAGGTCTTCGCCATTGCCTGCGCCTCAATAATAGCCAAAGTCTACAGGGACAAGATGATGACAAAGTATGCAAAAAAATATCCTAACTATGGATTTGAAAAACATAAAGGTTATGGGACTAAGTATCATCAGGCACAGCTCCTATCTCTTGGTCCATGTGAGATACATCGAAAGAGTTTTCGCCTTGACTACAACAGAGAGATCAGTTAATCTTTTCTGGAAGTACTTTGTTGCTCGGAGTAATTAATGTTGGATCCTAAAAAGATTAGTAAGATAAGTGAGCGAGCTGAAAAAAGGCGACAAGTCAGACAAAAAATAGAGAGTCCAAAAATAGTCCAAACGATTGAGGCTGAAGCTAAAAAAGCGGCCAAGAAGCTAATTCCTAAAGCCGAAAAAGAAGTAGAAAAAGCAGCCAAAAGAGGATTAGATAAAGTTTCCGTTTATGGGGATCCGTATGGTATTCTACAGAATAAGATTGCACTTATCGTTACTAGCCATTTTCTTAATATGGGCTTTAATGCAGTTTACGTGGTAGAGGAGTATGGAGGTTGTTACTATGAAACCAATGTGGTCGTTTATTTAAGAAAATCTATTTAGCCCATTATGGGCTTTTTTGTTTGCGAGATCCATCGAAGATCATTCCGGTTGGTGTATTGACATCACAGTAAATTTACTATATACTATACATAATCTTTGAAAATGCGAGGTAGGCTTTGTTGATACCGGCTGAAGCGTCTAAGGACAGGCTTCGTAAAATAGCTGATAGATTAAGGGCTAATGTCGATATTTTTTTTACCGCGTGTTCTGTGGAAAGAATTTTTGACAGCGAATTAGGGGCGTGTGTTTATCATGATAGTTCTATCTGTATTACACGCAGATTCATAAATATTTTAGATGACGATGAATTGGCGGCAATACTAGCTCATGAGATTGCACATTTACAGAGTCCAACTCGCAAAGAATCAATTGCTGCCTTAGCAGATATAAGTTCAAGCCAAGTCTTCGGGTGGAAATTGGGGCCAGAGAGAAAAAGAGCTGTAAAAAAACTATTGCACACAGAGGAGTTCTATGCCGATGCAATGGCCGTTGAAATTTTACAAAAAGTTTAAGAGGGCAGGAATATTAAACTGGTTTTTATCCTCTATAGATAGACTAACTCATCCTAGCACAAACAGCAGAATTGCTAGGTTATCAAAAATAGCATAGCTTATTCTCCACATCTCCGCCTAGCGGAGTTTTTGTTTATAATGCGATTGTTGTCGTGATAATAATTTGTTAGAATAATCTTACGGTGAAAATAGCCTTTTGCTCCTGTGTCTAATTACGGTAACCCTAAGTACTATGAAAAACTTTCTCATCGTTCTAATAATATCAATAGTAATTTCTTCGCTGGGTCTTATCCTGGGCTTTAGTTCTGCTCTGGATTCCACTCCTGATTTAGTCTGGTACTTATTAATATACGGAATACCAAGCGTGTTCATTGGTGCCGCCTATTACCATTATCTGCTCCGCAGTCGCTCTCTGTGGCGGGGTCTTGGGTTGATAGTATTAGCAATTTTTCTCACTTACCAAATCCAGACGCTTGGTTTTTATGAGTATGGTCATATGACATTTATATTTAATATATTGGGTATTAGGTTTGAGGGGTGGGATGGACTTGGTGTCATTGGCCTTATGGTGTCCTGGGCGATAGGGGCTACTATAGCGGCTCTTCTCGTCGCTTTAATTAACAGAGTAATTCATTCAGAGAAATAATATGGTAAAAGTTGCTATCAATGGATTTGGAAGGATAGGAAGAGCGTTTTTTAAATTGGCTATAACCAGACCGGAGCTTGAGGTAGTCGTTATAAATGATCTAGGGGATATAGATAATCTGGCCTATCTTCTTCAGTATGACTCGGTCTATGGCAGATACGGTAAGGAAATATCTGTTAAAGAAAAAGAAGGTAAAAAATAT
>JACOZW010000059.1 GCA_016181145.1 Candidatus Yanofskyibacteriota bacterium | reverse complement strand
GGGCATTATTAATAAGGCGATTATGGCAATGCCGGAGCAATATCAAAAAGACCTATTATCGAAAGATGGGTATACTATTTACAAACCTAACCTAGAAAATCCGTGCAAGAAATGTGCCGGCAAGGCCCATAAGGGAAGAGTCGGTATTTATGAAATGTTGGAGATGACGGATGAATTTGAAAAGATTATTTTAGGCTCGCTCTCCGAAGCAGCTATGAGAGAGGAGGCCAAGCGGCAGGGTATGGTAACATTGTATCAGGACGGCATTATTAAGGTCTTAAGCGGAATAGTTTCGCTTGAAGAATTGCTTGAAGTCGCTCAAGCGGGGGATAGCGCATAATAAATTAAAAATGAAAAATTAAAAATGAAAAGTTTGGGTTGTTCTGATGGCCGTAATTAGAACCTCTATGATTTTGCATTTTTATTTTTGAATTTTAAATTATTCGTATGTCAGATTTTAAACAACAACTTGAGGACCTGCTGGTAGCGGCGGCACAAAACAATGCTTCAGACATCCACCTATCCCCGGGCAACTATCCCATATTACGCATTGATGGAAGACTAATACCGCTTTCCAATAAGAAAATTCTTGATTCTGAAATGCTTGACGGGCTAATTTCGATTCTTTTGGGTGATGAGAGGAAAACGCGATTTGTCTCGGAGAAGGAGATTGATTTTTCATTTGAATCTGATCAGGGTAATCGTTTTAGGGTAAATGTTTATTATACTCAGGGAAGAGTGGCGGCTACTATGCGCCTTGTGCCGACTCAAATAAAAAGCATTGAGGAATTAGGTCTGCCACCGATAATTAAAGTATTTGCTAAGCTTTCTCAGGGTTTTGTTCTGGTTGTGGGGCCGAATGGTCACGGTAAATCTACTACCCTTGCTGCTCTTATCGACATGATAAATAAAGAGCGATCTGAAAAAATGATAACCATTGAGGATCCTATAGAGTACATATTTACTCCCGAGAAAAGCATCATTGATCAGCGTGAAGTGTATCAGGATACATTTTCTTTTCATAAGGCCTTAAGATCCGCATTTAGGGAGAATGTTAATGTTGTCATGGTTGGAGAAATGAGGGATTTTGAGACTATGAGTGCCGCTGTTACGGCAGCCGAAACCGGTCATTTAGTTTTTGGTTCTCTGCACACCAATAGCGCCTCTCAGACAGTAGAGAGAATAATCGATACATTTCCGCCTAACCAGCAGCCGCAAATAAGAAACCAGCTGGCAAATACCGTTTCCGGCATTATATCTCAGAGACTAATTCCACGTATCAGGGGTGGCCTGATACCGGCTGTTGAAGTTATGATAGCAACTCCGGCTATCAGAACCCTGATACGTGATAACCGTCCGCGCCAGTTGGATTTAGTTATTGAAACCAGCCAGGAAACGGGCATGATCTCTCTTAATAGGTCGCTTGCTGACTTGGTGAGGAGAAAAGAGATTACACTGGAACGGGCCCAGTTTTATTCGCAGAACCCAGCAGAATTAAAAGAATTAGTAAGATAGGGTTGAATAAAGAGTGATTGGTGATTAGCGATCGGTGACTAGTTGATTTGATTAAACATCGAACGCTGAGCATTAAACACTAATCGTGTGGCTGAATTTAGTTATCAGGCCAAAACAAAAGAAGCGCAGGTGGTTCAGGGCATTATCGATGCTCCAAACCAGAATACTGCCATAGATATACTTCACAGTAAGGATTATATTATTTTGTCGCTTGAGCCGGTAAGCAAGGGATTAGCCACCTACGATATTAATCAGTTTTTCTCTAGGCCGAACAATAAAGATTTAGTCATATTTACAAGACAACTGTCTACTCTAATTGATGCCGATATGCCGTTGAGCGAAGGTCTCCGGACACTAGCCTTACAAGTTGAAAAAGTCTCTTTCAGGAAGATTATTTCCGATATTGGTGAGGCGGTTGAGGGTGGTTCTCTTCTCTCTGCCGCTCTTGCTCAATATCCTGCCTTATTTTCTAATTTTTATATCAAGCTGGTTCAGTCAGGTGAAGTTTCCGGCAGGCTTCACGAGTCTCTTTTATATCTTGCTAATTACGTAGAAAGATCTCAGGCGATCAGCTCAAAATTAAAAAGTGCCCTAGCATATCCGGCTTTTATTATTTTTTCTCTCGTCACCGTAACTATAATTATGGTGACTTATGTCTTGCCCCAGCTTTTATCAATTTTTAAAGAATCCGGGATTACGGATCTTCCGGTTACGACTCTGGCGCTGATCTGGGTAACCGACTTTGTCGCCGAATATATGCCCTTCCTAATCATTTCTACCGGAGCATTTTTGTTTATGGTCGTGTATTATTTTAGAACTCCCGAAGGCAAGATAACTTTAGACAGAATTAAAATTTCTATGCCTGGCTTGGGCGTGATTGTAAGGAATTTATATCTGGCTAGAATTGCCGAAAGCTTGTCTACACTTATGAAGTCGGGTATTCCTATTCTTGATGCTTTGCGCATTACAGCTGATTTAGTCAGTAATGATGTGTTCAGGAATATAGTTATCGATGCCGAGAAGAGCGTAAAAGGGGGGGGGAGTATCTCGGGGGCTATGATGAAATATAAAGAGATACCGCCTCTTTTTTCATCGATGATGTCAATAGGGGAAAGGACCGGTAAAATGGACTTTATCCTTGAGCATATATCCGCTTTCTATAAAGAAGAATCTGAAAACTCTATTCAGGGCATATCTCAGGTCATTGAACCTGCGTTAATATTACTCCTTGGTATAGGAGTGGCCATATTAGTTTCAAGTATTTTACTGCCTATATATAGCGTTGTTAGTGGGGCATAATGTGCAGGTTCTGAGTTGCCCATGCTTAATTATTAGTTCAAGTAAATAATTAAAGTTGTGTGCTGAGTGTTGATATCTTAGCTTCTTTTGACCTGATAGATGGTATACAATAGGTAGTATAAGCTTTCAAAATTGCTTAAAGTTTAAATCAAGCCCCTATGCTTTAGTTTTAGTTTTTAGCTGTAAGGCTATAGACTATAAAACAAGAGCTAGAAGCTAAAAATAAAGTGTCGATTTACAAAAAATTAATACGTAGTAATTCAAGAGGCTTTACTCTCGTTGAGTTATTGGTCGTTATCGCTATTATCGGTATTTTAGCGACTTTGGTATTGCTCCAGCTTGGTGTCGCCCGCTCGAAAGCAAGAGATGCCAAGCGCATAGCGGATATAAGCCAGATAAGAACGGCTTCGGAGCTCTTCTTTGATGATAATGGCGGAACTTATCCGACTGGTGCTCTGTGTCCAGCAACTGGCGTGGCATGTAGGAACCAAGTGGCGCCTAACTGGAATGGTAATGATTTGAGCCAATATATCTCCGCGACTCTATTGCCTAGCGATCCTCTCACTAATGCTGCTTATGGTTACGCATGGAATCCAGTTGCTCCTGCGAATAGAACGCAATACCAAACCTATGCTGAGCTCGAGAGATCTGCCCCGGCAGCTTTTTCCGCTGATTCAGATATTGATGCTTCTGCTTGGCCGGCTGCTAGTCGTGGTGTGGCCGGTGGTAATGAGGCATGTACTACTGCGGCTAATGATTGTGTTTACGATCAGGGCCAGAGATAATCCACTTTTGCTAATTTGGACAAACCCCTCGGCGTCCGTCAACTGACGGATGGTCGAGGGGTTTGTGGTTTATTAAGGAAGATACTATTATTTAAGATATGGATATTTTAGTATATTTTGCGATATTTTTTATGGGTCTTTGTTTTGGTAGTTTTTTAAACGTATTATTATTCAGGCTTGATAAGAAGGACGGAATAATCACGGGTAGATCGGAATGCACTAAGTGCCTGAAACAACTAGAATGGTATGATTTAATTCCCTTAGTTAGTTATCTAGTATTGAGAGCTCGATGTCGGTATTGCCGAGTGAGGATATCTTTTATATATCCCTTGACCGAACTGGTTACCGCCCTTGTTATTATTGCGTACTTTTGGTTAAACGGATTATATTTTGGACCATCTGAAATATTTTATGTCTTTGTTCTGATATTAATGGTTGCGCTGGTATTTTTTGATGCTTTATATCTAATACTTCCGGACAAAATAGTATTTATGGCCGGCGGAATTGCACTGATTTATGGTGTTATTATGAGAAATCCTGGGCTTACTGGTCTGTTGTTATCTGGATTTTTGTTTGGTTCAGCCTTTGCTATACTATATGTATCTTCCGCTGGGAGATGGATGGGCTTCGGGGATGTTAAGCTTGCCTTTGTAGTCGGATTAATTCTAGGCTATCCAGTAGGGTTTTTTGCTATTATTTTTGCGGTATGGATTGCTGCTTTAGTGGGGATAGTCATGATGGCGCTCAAAAAGGCAAGTTTAAAAACAGCTCTTCCCTTCGGCTCTTTTATGGCCGGTTCAACGATTATCTTTATAATTTTCAAAAATGTCATTGAGGAAAAACTCAGCTTTATCATCAGCTTTTTCTAAAAAATTCCTTAGATCAGATATTATAATGTCTGTTATTTTTTTCGGAGTATTGCTAGCCGCCTTTTTAGCTTTATTGAATTTTAATACACTGAGTCCTGGACAGCAAGAGGCAGTTCTAATGTTTATTTCAGAAAAAGGAGAGAGAAGAATGTTCCAGGGCGAAGTGATTAAGGATATGACTGTGCTCCAAGCCCTTGTAGCATCTTCCAGGGCCGGTCAAATTAAACTCGAATACTCTATTGATTCTGAAAATCATGTAGTTATCGATTCCTTGAACGGGTATGCTAGGGCGCGGGATGAGAGATTAACCTTCTATCTTAACGGCCTGCAAGTCAGTATGAGTGATATTAGCAGCACATTTATTATGGCCGGGGATAAAATAGAGGTTCGTTTGGAATAGTCTGCTGTTTAAAGCAATTGTAGGTATGCGCAACGGTTTTACGCTAATTGAATTACTGGTTATTGCATCTATTGTATCGATGGGTCTTTTTTTTACTATTCAATTAAGGAACAGCGCGGTTATGGACCAGGCAGTTAATTTGATGGTGGCTGATATCAGAAATGCTCAGTTTAAGGCTTTGTCCAGTGCCAGGTATGGCGGTGCTATCAGGTGCGGGTATGGCATTCACGATAATTACGATGATTATAATAGTTATTTTATTTATACGAGCGGCGACGTCTCTGCCCTTGAAGACCCATTTGATTGCGGAGGCACGGAAGATAGGCGGTATTGTTTTGATGCTAGTGCCGCCAAAAAAGAAGCTGGTGACACAAAACTGGATCCTGCCGGACGCAAACTTTTCCACTCCAGCCTAGAATTTAAGAGCGGAGTCAGTAACAGCAATTTTGGACCTATCTTTTTTGAACCGCCATATCCCACAACATTTCTATGCCCACGCAGAAGTAACTGGGATTGTCCTAATGGTCAGGTGTGTGATGCCAACAATGCTCTACTTACTTTAGGTCCTGAGATAATCACTATCGGTAGGGTTGGAAAAACATGCGCCCAGGCTTCGTGCAAGAGTATCTGCATCTACACCTCGGGGAGGATAGAGGTGGTTAACGGCACTTCCTGTCCCTAGAGCATATCTAGGCATTATATTAATCGATGATTAAGAATTATTTAAAAGATCAATCCGGCTTCAGTATCATTGAGTCATTAGTCAGTATTCTTATATTAACCGTGGCTTTAGTTCCGGTTTTTACCGTGATTTCTTCGGCGGCAGACATTTCTAATAATATTAAGAACAATTTTATTGCCGCAAATCTTGCTCAAGAGGGCATAGAGGTTGTGCGGTCTATAAGGGATAGGAATTGGTTCATTGATCCCATTCCTAATCCTCCTTATCCTCTGACAAATCCTCCGAGCGGAACTTTAATAGGAACATGGCGAGTCCAATGGGATTCCGAATCGCTTGTGGCTGTGGGCTCAAACCCACCACTATTGATAGATGCTAACGGGATTTACAATTATGCTACCGGAGCCAGGACGCTGTTCAGGCGCAGAATTATTATAGAGGATGCCAATCTGGCAAATCCCGATAAGGATATGAGGGTAATCAGTGAAGTAACCTGGGTTGCCAAGGGAAATATTACCAGAACAGTTCGCGCTGAATCGCATTTATATAACTGGAGGTGATGATAGCTCAAAATTTAAAAATAAAAATGCAAAATGGTATCATAAAATTTGAAGCGGCTGGGGGCCAAAAAGGATTTACGCTGATCGAGACGATCGTTTCGATTTTTGTATTTTCTGTACTTGCGACCGCCGTAACCGGAATTTTTGCCAAAGCAGTTCAGGTTCAGGCCGGTTCTTTTAGCGCTCAAAGGACGGTAGAAAATTCTCTCCTTGCCCTGGAGTCGATTGCCAGAGATATTAGAGTCAGCCAGATATGTCCTGCCGGCTCGAGCTGTTCTGCGACCAGACTGGATATAGTCCATCCAGTCAGGGGGTCGGTCAGTTATTTCCTTGATACAGGCCGTCATGTAATACAAAAGACGGAAGGCGGGAATACGGTCGATATTACTTCTACGGATACTAATTTCACCAGATTTGATTTTTTAACAACCGGCCTGGCCATAGATGATCGCCAGCCAAAAGTAACAATAGTCATTACTGTCCAGAACAATGTCGGAAGGCCAGTTGTATTTGATCTTCAGACAACTATTACCTCCAGGGATGTTACACAAGAATTTCAAAATTAGACATGCTCTAAATCAGAGGGGCTCAATCTTACTTTTCTCAGTGATGATTTTAGGTTTTATTTTGATTATAAGTTTTTCTGTTATGACTTTGCTAATTCCGAGGCTGGGCATCATTCGAGACTCATCAAGCTCAGTAGCCGCGATATATGCCGCTGATAGCGCATTGGAATGGTGTATATACGAATCAAGGTATGCCGGTAATTTGAATTCTCCTTCTATGTCGGCGATCTGGGGATCATCCCGTCCGACTTATACGATCACTGATTTGACTGCACCGGTTCCGGGAGACATTTGTCCGCTTGACCAGACCCTTAGTCATCGCGCAGTAGGTACATATAGGGGGGTGACGAGAGCCTTGGAACTATTCTAAAATTCCTTTGACTGGGGTATAATATGGATTCTCAGGTGACTTATATAGTTTTGTATTTGTTTCTATGATTACTAAATTATCTAAATCCGAGGCTAAAAAAAGAATAGACAAGCTCAAAGAGGTTATTAACTATCACCGCTATCTTTATCATGTTTTAGATAAGCAGGAGATTTCTGATGAAGCGCTAGACTCCCTTAAAAAAGAGCTTTTTGATTTGGAGCTTGGATATCCTGAATTGGTTACTTCGGATTCGCCGACTCAACGAATAGGTGGCAAGCCACTCAAAGAATTTAAAAAGGTGAAGCATGTTGATTCTAGGGGTAATGAAGCTCGGATGAATTCTCTTAATGATGTTTTCTCGCCTAAGGAATTAACAGGGTGGAGTGAGCGTTTGGAACGCAACTTAGGTGAATCTGGTTTGGGAGAGCTATACAGTGATTTGAAGATGGACGGCCTTGCTATTGAGTTGGTCTATGAGAATGGTTTATTGGTTCAGGCATCAACGCGGGGCGATGGTCTAATTGGTGAGGATGTAACTCAGAATGTCAGGACCATTGAGGCTATACCGCTTCGCCTAAAATTCGTTAAAAATGATCTTCCACCCAAGCTTGTTATCCGCGGTGAGGTCTTTTTAACCAAAAAAGAATTCGCACGCATCAATACTGAACAAAAAAAACGCGGTGAAAAAATTTATGCCAATCCGCGGAATGTTGCCGCCGGTTCTATCCGTCAGCTGGATCCTAAAGTAACCGCTGGTCGTAAATTGAGTTTCTATGCCTATAGTATTGTAGGCCAGGGTGAAGAATATTTTAAAAAATATCCAACTCATGACAGTGAATACCGATTCCTTAATGAATTGGGAATACCTACCAATCCTGGAGGTAGGGTCTGCGGGAATCTGGATGAGGTAGTCGAATTTTACAAATCTGTCGAGAAGGGCCGCGAAAAGCTTCCTCATGAGATAGACGGCATTGTTGTTTCGCTTAATAGTAATAAGAAATATTATCGAGCCGGTATTGTTGGCAAGGCGCCTCGCGGGGCAGTGGCCTTTAAGTTTGCTCCGAATGAGGCCGAGACTATCGTCGAGGATATTATTATCCAGGTTGGACGGACAGGAACTTTAACTCCGGTTGCCGTTTTGCGTCCGGTTAATATCGGTGGTGTGACTGTCTCTCGTGCGACTCTTCATAATCTAGACGAGATCAGGCGATTGGGAGTTCGCAGGGGAGATACGGTTATTGTCGGAAGAGCCGGCGATGTGATTCCTGATGTCAGGCGGGTTATTAAAGAACTTAGGACTGGCAAGGAAAAGGAATTCCATATGCCCCCAAAATGCCCAGTCTGCGATAGTCCGGTTGAACAGATATCCAGCCAAGTAGCTTTCAAGTGCACTAATAAGGATTGCCCCGCCGTAAAGAGAGAGGCTATTTATCATTTCATATCGAGAAAGGCCTTTGATATTGACGGCGTCGGCCCCAAAATTATTGATCAGCTTATGGAATCGGGCTTGATTCGGGATGCCTCTGATCTGTTCACGCTTAAAGAAGAGGACCTGCTTAATCTTGAGCGTTTTGCCGAAAAGTCCGCCGACAACACAATTAATGCCATCAAATCTAAGAAAAAAGTAAATCTAGATAAGTTTGTTTATTCTTTAGGGATTGAGCATGTTGGTGAAGAAACTGCTTTTGTTCTAGCCCGTAAATTCAGGAAGTTGGAAAATATAAGTGGGGCTTCACTCGAAGAATTGCAGAATGTTCCTGATATCGGCCCTGTGGTTGCACAAAGTATTTACGGATGGTTTCAGAAGCCTTATAACCGCAAGCTTATCGATAAGTTTAAGAAAGTAGGCATTCATATTCTGGAAGAAAAAATAACAAGAGAATCAACTAAATTGGCCGGAAAGACTTTTGTAGTGACCGGATCTCTTGAATCTATGACACGGGATCAGGCTCAAAATCGCATCCGCGAATTAGGGGGTGATATATCGTCTTCAGTATCTAAAGAGACAGACTATGTCGTGGCCGGTTCTGCGCCTGGATCAAAATATGATAAAGCCCAAAAGCTAGGAGTTAAGATAATTGACGAAAAAGAATTCTTAAAAATGATATAATAAGCTTACAATCAACATTATGCCCCGTAGTAGAACTTCCAGATTTTTTCCAGCCGGTATTTCTACTATGTGGGCAATACAAGATAACATAGTGTAGTTTCTTAGTTCGCTTTTTTTAGAAAAAATAAAAGGCAACTGGAAGTTTCACTACAGGGTATGCTAACGGATCAAGAGATAAAACACGTCGCTCGGTTAGCCAGAATAAAAATTACCGAGAAAGAGGAAGAAAGATTCAGGAAAGAACTTTCCTCGATTTTGGATTACATTAACAAACTTAACGAAATTAATACCGAGGGCGTTGAGCCTCTTTATCAGACGACTGGACTGGTTAATTCAATGCGACCAGATGAGTATAGTGGCAACTTTTCTTCCGGGGACGGGTCAGCTTCTGGTTGGGAGATGGATGAGGATTTAAACAAGAAACTTATTGGCCAATCACCGGATAAAGAAAAAGGATTTATCAGGGTCCGATCGGTTTTGGGCAAATAGACAGTATAAGTTATGGAAAATCATACTATAAAATCAATCCAGGAGGGAATTAAGAGGGGAGATTTTTCGGCTCACGAAATTTTTGATCACTATGCGATTAAGATTGGGAGGGAGAATAAGAGATTAAATGCTTATCTTTCTACTCTTGTCTTTCAGGCATCAGTTTCCGGGTCGCAGTCCCAACTTGCCGGCGTTCCTTGTGCAATTAAAGACAATATATTGATTGACGGAACCATTGCCACTGCCGGTTCGAAAATTTTGGAAAATTATATATCTGCCTATGACGCCTCTGTTATTACCAAGCTAAGGAATGCCGGTGTTCAATTTCTGGGCAAAACTAATATGGACGAATTTGCTATGGGTACATCTACCGAAAACTCAGCCTTTGGTCCGACAAAAAACCCTCATAATCTTGAGCGGGTTACCGGTGGTTCGTCTGGCGGTTCGGCTGCTGCTGTTGCTGCGGATCTATGCGTTTTTGCTCTCGGTTCTGATACGGGAGGGTCCGTACGCCAGCCTGCAAGTTTTTGCGGAGTGGTGGGATTGAAGCCGACCTACGGCAGGGTTTCGAGGCATGGTTTAATAGCTATGGCCTCATCGCTTGACCAGATCGGGCCTATCACTAAGAATGTATATGATTCGGCTCTTGTACTAAATAGTATTTGTGGAAATGATAAATTTGACTCCACTACGGCCCCGGAAAATGCTCCAGACTTTACTAAGAACTTAGATCAGGATGCTGCGGGTTTAAAGATAGGTGTGCCTAGGGAATTTTTTAGAAAGGGCCTTTCTCTGGAGGTAGAGGATAAAATAAAAGCCACTATATCCAGATTAGAGCAGATGGGATGCAGTATAGAGGAGATATCTCTTCCTAATTTCGAGTATGCCCTAGCCGCTTATTATATAATAGTACCGAGTGAAGTGTCTGCAAATTTAGCCAGATTTGACGGAATACGCTATGGCTATTCATCGGAAAAATCTAAAATACTTGAGGATGTCTACTCGGAATCGAGATCTTTCGGTTTTGGCGCTGAGGCCAAAAGAAGAATAATGCTTGGGACATATGCTTTATCTTCTGGCTATTATGACGCATACTATCTAAAGGCTCAGAAGGTAAGGGCTTTAATCAAAAAAGATTTTGACAATGCTTTCAGGCAGGTAGATGCGATAGTCGGACCAACAGCTCCAAGCGTCGCTTTTAAGATAGGTGAAAAAATATCAGATCCGCTATCTCTATACCTCGAAGACATTTACACGGTTCCAATTAATTTGGCCGGTTTACCCGCTATTTCGATTCCTTGCGGCAATGGAGCTGAAAGCAATATGCCGGTCGGATTCCAGATCATAGGCAATTCTTTTAATGAAGAGACTGTTCTTAGGGTAGCCCATCAGCTGGAAGCGTCGTTTAGATAAATAAATTCTATGATCGATTTTTCAGAAATTATTTGGCGGCTCAAATTTATATCGGTTGTATTCTCGATGTTTTTTGGTTTTATTTTTATCTATTCGATGGTCAGGTTTAGACAGCTGGTTAGTCTGAAGATTCAAATGAACAAAATTATTAACCCTCCCGAAGCGGCGCATGGAGGGGCACTGCAATCCAAGTGGGAGGAAATTATGCGCCATATGGATTCTGTTAGAGAGGCTGAATGGAAATTTGCAATTGTTGAGGCGGATAAATTAGTCGATGACATTCTAAAATCATCAGGCTATCTCGGCGATACAATGGGGGAGAGGTTGATGAATATCGAGAAGGGCCAGCTTTTAAGCCTAGATGGTCTTTGGGAAGCGCACAAGATACGTAATAAACTTGTCCATGATACCAACTATTTTCTTCGTTATGCCGAGGCACGAAGGGCCGTCATGCTCTATGAGGCGGCCTTGAAAGAGCTGAATGCTCTTGGCTAGAAAAAGTGTTTATGGGCTTGCTACAAATTAAAAAACGGCCACATTATTGTGCCGCCGTATAGACTAAGTTAAAAATTCGAACATTAAGAATGATCCAGAAATATATGCTTTCATTGCGTCAAGGCATAAATTATCTTCTGGCTGTGGTGTTCTAAGCCTGCCTTCTGCATCTATGCTCAGATCACTACGAAACTGACGAATGAGCGGCTCGATTAAGTCGAGTGTTCTTGGTCCGAGACCTCCGGCAACACCTAGGCCAATACCAAGATTAACAATCTCCCATAAATAATCGGATGCCACTGCGGCATTGAGTGGTTTGCCTATGCCTTCGCTTGCATCGATTAAGATCGCATCAATTAAGTCAGTGTAAGCTCCCACCGTCAATTCGAAATCTGACAATCCGACTTGAGTCATCGCTATTTTTCCAACCTGAAGTACAATAAATTTATCAGGATATAAACATCTATAATCTTCTAGCTCTGAGATTCTGGGCCAAGCTATATTGAGCTGGAAGCCATCCAAATGCGGGCCAGCAAGCTCTGTCATCTCAACAAGTTGAGAACAAAGCGTTTCTGGTTCATCGGTATTGTAGTGGACCAGATTCAGAACCCCCTCATCGTCAACAAGCAGGTCCCGAATTGCTTCTTTTTTCGGATAACGTCCGGGCCATTTATTCTGCTGTCCGGCAAGGGTTTTGGAGCTCATTAAATACCCGGCCATTAGACGATGATTGGCTCCTTGCGGAATTACTGATCGCGCTTCGTCAACCTCAGCCTTAGACATAAAACCCGTAACCCCAATGTAGGGACCAATCTTCTTCGGTGTCATTTGATGCCCCCTTGTCAACGTTCCAAACTGCACTAAGAAAATAGCATGGTTTTTGTGAACTGTCAAAGTTTATGGTCTTATTACAAATTAAAAAGCGGCTATTGCCGCATTAAAATGATGGCTTGCCCTGATCTTTATCGCATAAATTAATTTCTACATCGATTATCACTTCCGGATCCAGAACTAGAGAAATATGTTTTTCACAAAACCAGTTATTGCATTTTTGGCATTTCTTGAGTTTCTCCGAGGGAGTATTTTTACGACAAAGGTAACAGTAACCATCTTGCTGAGTATTTGCTCTGAAGATTGCCATTCTTTCAAAACCTTGAGTATTAAACAACTGAAAACAGGGTACACTTTATCAGTGTATTTTACAAGATGTGCTAACCTAGCTCGCCTACATACAAGGAAGGATTGGTTTACACTGAGCTTGCTTGCCGTGAGTCTGTCTGCCGGTCGAAGTGGCTGGGAGGCGGTAAATAAAAAACTAGCTCATCGCTGACAAGGGCCTGTTTGGTCGGTTATCTATTCTAAGGTTTTTTCAATCTTGATCCGGATATCCACAAGCTGATCCCAGAGTTCGTTCAAGCGATCACGGCGCTCTCCTTCGGGTAGTGCTAAAATATGGGCTTTAAATGCAAACTGGAGATCACCCAATCTTCTGTTTATTACTTCTTCTGTAAAAACTTCGTTACCACTCTGCGGCTCTTTGTTCTTTTCTGACTCAGATAGAGAATTAAACATATAAAGAATCTTATTAAATTGATGGAGGTTAGTCAATTTTGTTTTATCAACAAAGGCTTGTCCTTTTTCTGATGATTTTCTATTTTCTATGGTTGCAGAATCGGCTCGCACTGAGCTTGTCGAAGTGGACTTCGTTGGCAACTCTTAATACCGAGTATTTCGGGAAATTTATAAATTTGCTTCGGTATAAAAATAAAGAGCCTGCTATGGGCTCAAATCTAGTTCCTCTTTTTTGTCATGCGGGAAAGAACTTCTTGCTCCGCATACCTTCTTTGCAAACTCCGAAAACCCATCACTTCTCTTGTCATGCCATTACGTTTTGCAGAGCTAATACATTCTGAAAGAACTTCTGAATTTGATAGTCTCTTTAACTGTTTACGATACTGTTTGATTTCAGATACAAAATGAGGATTTTGTAGTGCAATCTTCTCGTCGCCAGTAAAGTGCACCTTGCTCATGACCCGCTCCTGTTCTAGAGATAAAAACAAAATATCATGAAAGTCGTATTTTGTAAAGATTTATGGGTTTGTGGCAGGATAAGAAAAAGCCGACTTGTTAGTCGGCAGTTTATATTTACTCAACGCCATCGAGATATTGTCCCAAAAGCTTATCTATCGGTATAACATTATCAATAACTGGAGCTTCAATCATGTCTACTACTCGATCGCCAATGTCATACCTTATCGAATACCAAGGTTTATTTTTTCCCTGGGATGGATGAACTGCAAACTCTGCAAATCCTGCCTGGTCAGTGAAAAAAACTATGGCATTTGTATTTCTTCGGAACGCAACTCCGATAATTATACCTTCGTAAGTACGAGAGTGAACTTCGTCGGGAATTGTCTTTACCGTAACTTTTCTTTGAACAAAATTCTTAGCTAAGCCCGAGAGTGCTTCGTTAAGAGCCATAGTTACCTCGTTTTTGAATGAGCTAAAAACCGTG
>JACOZW010000015.1 GCA_016181145.1 Candidatus Yanofskyibacteriota bacterium | reverse complement strand
AGAATATTCGCATTCACACCAAAAGGCGATGTGAAGGATTTGCCTGAAGGCGCCACTCCGATCGATTTCGCTTACGCCATTCATACAGATCTTGGCCATGCTACCAAGGGAGCAAAAATTAACGGTAAAATCGTTTCTCTGAATTACGAACTAAAGAACGGCGATGTAGTTGAGATAATGAAAGGCAAAGAGAAAAAGCCGTCTTTTGACTGGTTGAAAATAGTAAAGACGGCTATGGCAAAAAAGGCGATCAACTCGTGGCTACGAGAAATGGGAGATATTAGAGTAGAACAAATAGTCAAAGAAAAAACGGCTGAGAGAAAAGTGGCGAGAAATAAAAGTAAAATAAAAATAACTGCCGCAAAAACCGGCGAACCCCTGATAGCCGGCCAGCGAGGACTTCTCTACAAAATAGCAAAATGCTGCAACCCGGAGCCTGACCAGAAGATCAGGGGCTATATGACTCTCAACCAAGGCGTTACGGTCCACTCGGCCGCTTGCGCCAACCTCAAAAAATCAAAAGGTGACGACAAAAGGATCGTAGCGGCAAACTGGTCGGTTAAAAAATAAAAGAGTTCCTATTTTGAACTCTTTTTAGCTGGTCTTATAAGCAACCCTCCGCCGTCCCAAATATGATTACAGAACATTATATCTTCCAAATATTTTAGATGATCACGGCCGTCGAACGGGTCTAAATACCCTAACATAGACTTTGAGCATTGAGTATCCCTATCGGATATATGATTGACTACAATAAAATGGCCACGATCAGTCCCTCCTCTCGCTAACATTACTCTTGAATTGACACTCATAATAACAGGCCGCTTTGCTACTAATTCACTTTCAATATCGCTCGGCATTATGGGCTTAAACATTAAAGAACCCCGGGTATTTATATACTTCAGTAACTTGCCTCGGCATGCATCCCACTCCCGTTTATGAATATTCCTCACTTTCGTTCGTAAAATACTTCTTTGCTGATCAGAATCATTCACGCCAAACCACCTTGGTTTCATTCCTATTTGCCAATACCTCAGTTCTGTTTCAAATCCGTATTCCATCAATAGTCTGCCTAGATCCGGTAAATAAATGCCGTTTTTTAACATCCTTAACCTACTTACAATTTTCAATAAACTGGTTGTAATTCCGTAATAAGCCAATACCATCCTGACAGATGTCGGTCCGCAAAGAACAGAATCCTTAGGCTGTTTAAAAGCCGGGACATCGATAGTGGGCATCTCGCACCTACTTAAAAAGTACTGAATTTAGAGCATAAAATAGCATAAACTGAAAAAATATCAAACTAAGCCAAAACAAAAAGCCGACCTGCAGGTGGTGTATTGAAGAGTTGATTAAAATAGCGGATTTTTTAATTCGTCTTGAGATTGACAGCTTAAGAAAGGGTTGCTATTTTATATCCAAGCTCTCTTAACAAGGCAGATCATGTCCAGCCAAAAAGCAAAGTCCTATCGCGCTGAATCATGGATAGGCGATATTGTAAGAATGCCTTGCGGTACTTTTGCTCTTGTTACCGACGTTAACTTTGAGTTTGGCGGCAATTGTAAGGTTCTGACACTCTTTCCTTTTTCGGGTTTTTTATACCGTTTCTTTTTATCCTTTATGGACCGCCTAAACCCGGGGGAAGAACAAATTGACCGCCTAGTCAAGGTCGGAAACCTGAATATTTGCAAACACTACTAAGACAGCTCATGCCTTGTACTTACAAGGTCTTTTTAATTAAAACGGCGATTAAAAAATATCTGTCGCCCTTCTTTCCGCGACCCTATCCATTTCGTTATCACTATAATTATCAATGTGAGTACCTACGCATAAAAAGGCAATTTTGGTTCCTTGAACAGCAAACCAAACTCTTGGGAACTGATTGGGACGTAAGCCGGAATTAGGCAAAACGAGCTCAATTTTCCATATCGAAAAAAGTTCTGTTTTCTTCCTGTGGTGTATTTTGCCCGGCGGAACAATAACTTGCGGACTAATCGGGTGAAATTGTTTCTCGCAAATAAGTTCAAATGATTCCAAGCCGTCGTTAAAAGTTCGAAACCGCCGACTAATGTTGGCGGTTTCTTTATCAAATTCAGAGTGATTTAAAAATTCAAGCACTAATCGAGAAGTCGGTCCCCCTGTAATATGCCAACTCGTAAGCTATAATTTCACCGGATTTTGTGCCCACATAAGGAGCTTCGGCATGGGTCAATATTTCTAACTCTTTACCGTTTAGATGTCCGTATTTCTGAACAACTCTGTCTATTATTTTTATTTCATCCATACTTAAATTAAACTTCAAATCTCCACTAACTAATTTATAAACCTCGGTTGCGTTATATCCCGGACGCTCGTCAACTGTTTTCACATTAATTTTCCCTTCATTAGAAAGTTCTTGTATGATATCCGTCATATGTTCAGGAAACGGACCCATGGGCAACGCTTTATAGGTATCTCCAATTATCGGGTGGCTGTTCTTTTCAAAATAGTCAAAATCAACGAAATAGAGCAATTTCGCCAGTTTCTTTTTGCCACGTATTTCTCCGCCTAGTTTTTGGGCAATATACAAAATTACGCTCTCGTATTTTTGAGTGTCTATTTTGGCCATTTTCTTAGTTTTTAGCGCCATTTACAACTTAATTGTAGCACAAATTAAGCAAGAACATATTAAGCTGTAGATAACTTTTAGTCAATGATTGACTTCGTCCTCCAGAGCCAGCTGAGGAAGCTGAGCTTCCCTGAGCTGGCCAGAGGCGGACTTCGAGTATTATCGACTAGTCGATAATACTCTTCGCAATCTTGTTGAGGTCTTGGAGAGTGGCGAAGCGGATGACTATCTTGCCGCCCTTTTCGGTGCTGTGAATTAAAACCGGGGTTTTAAGCGTGTCGGCGAGATTTTTCTCAAGTTCTAAGAATTTGCTGTCTTTTTTGGCTGAAGATTTTCCC
>JACOZW010000058.1 GCA_016181145.1 Candidatus Yanofskyibacteriota bacterium | reverse complement strand
AAAATGGTCTTTTCCAAATTAGCGATAAGGGCTACAAGCCAAAGTCAAGAACTATGGCTACTAAGCTTGCTGAAAGTACCTATTCAGCTGATCTGGTCAAGAAGTATAAAAGTAAGAAATCGGCTGGCTGGGAAGATGTCGGTCAGTTATGTTTTGAGCTTTTGAAGAAGGATCCCAATTTTACCGGCAGGTCTGTGAAGAATGCGATTCAGGTTGCTAAGGCCAGAGCGGCAAACTTTGATATTCCTGAAGAGTGGTTTACTGATCCTATAAAATTCCGGGCCAAAGGATGGGACGAGAGGGTGGCCATGGTTAAGTCTCTTTACTCAATAATGACTCCTGATCAGGTCATGATTGCCCTGGAACATCAGTTTGAAGTTGAGCAGAGATATGTAGTAGAAGCTCATGGAAAAGAGGTTGATGATTTGGCCAAGAGAATTCAGGTTGAAATTGAAGCCAGGACGAGATTGGGAAATTAATAGATATCCCCGCAATAAATTTGCGGGGTTTGTTTTTATTGACAAGTAATTTAATCAGTGTTATTTTATCGTTGGTTTTATTGGCAAAACAAGAAGTGGAGTGCAGGATGGGATTTAT
Source organism: Candidatus Yanofskyibacteriota bacterium (assembly GCA_016181145.1). GTDB lineage: Bacteria > Patescibacteriota > Minisyncoccia > 2-02-FULL-40-12 > GWA2-44-9 > 2-01-FULL-39-28. Next base: position 23,338 of record JACOZW010000058.1, on the reverse strand, counting down.
TCAAAAAGTAGTCTGGACGCTGGTTGTATTTTTCACCGGCTTTGTATTGGGCCATGTTGTAAGCAGTCCATCGGTTAGCGTGATGGCGGGCGAGGCAGTAAGGGCGATGCATGGTTATATGTTCTACCATTGGTATGTTCCGGCGTTACCGTTTTTCATCGGCGTCGTGATCGGTTCGTTCAAGCGAAAGATGGGATATGTGTTGGCAGGAATTTTATTAGCCCTTTTATTCTCATTTTTCGGGTCTTATCTGACAATCTGGAATCCCGCCAACTTTAGTTTTATGAATTGATCTGCAACCGCCCTATGGGCGGCTTTATTTTGTCGGATAAACATGCAGTTAAGTTTTCTAGCTTAGGATAAACTATTGACTTTTAGTCAAGTTTCATTTAGTATATTCCAAGCATGCTTGGCATGCTGCTTTTTAACAAAGGAGAAACTGGTATGTCAGAAGTTCCGTCACTACTGATGTTTGGCGTTCCTTTCGCAGTTCTTTTGGTGGTTGTTTCTTTGGTCTCCATTATGTTCCGTCGGGTAGTGAGCACTAACATGGTTCATATTGTTCAGAGTAGGCGAAAAACATCGCCATTTGGTACTGGTCAGGCTGCCGGCAACGTTTATTACCAGTGGCCGAGCTGGGTTCCATTTTTTGGTGTTACGGTTATTGCATTGCCTGTCAGCAACTTCGATATCTCCCTGAAGGGTTATGAAGCGTACGATAAAGACCGTGTGCCTTTCATGGTTGATGTTGTTGCTTTCTTCCGTATCAAAGATACTGCCTGTGCCGCTCAGCGTGTTTCCAGTATCGAGGAGCTGAAGGCACAGCTTCAACAGATAGTACAGGGTGCAGTTCGTAAGGTTCTTGCTTCGGCGCTTATTGACACTATCATGCTTGAGCGTGCCCAGTTCGGAGAACAGTTCACTAATGAAGTACGTGAACAGCTGAAGGAATGGGGTACTGATCCAGTCAAATCTATGGAACTGATGGACATCAGGGACAGTCATGAGAGTAAGGTTATCTCGAATATCATGGCTAAGAAAACTTCGCATATTGAGATGGAAAGTAGAATCGAAGTTGCCAAAAATACGAAAAATGCCCAAACGGCGGAAATCGAGGCCAAGCAGCAGGTTGCGGTCCGTACTCAGGAATCTGAAGAGGCCGTCGCTAGGCGAACAGCTCAGAAAGAACAGGCCGTTGGTATTGCCCAGCAGCAATCTCGTCAGGAGGTTTTGACCCAGGAGAAGGTGACTCGTGAACGGGATATGGAAGTAAAACGCGTTCAGGAGGTCAAGACAGCAGAAATTACCCGAGACCAGCAAGTTGTGGCTGCTGAACAGGATAAGCAGACTCGTATCATCCGAGCCGACGGAGATTTGGAAGCCAAGCGTAAGGAAGCCACGGGCGTTCAGGTGCTTGGCGAAGCAAAAGCTGCTGCCGAAAAGGCTATGCAGCTGGCTCCGGTGCAGGCACAGATCACCCTCGCTCAGGAGATTGGCAACAACGCAGGCTATCAGCAGTACCTTGCGATGATCGAAGCCATCAAGGCCTATATGGAAGTTGGTGGAAAACAGGCTGAAGCTTTGCAGAACGCAGATGTTAAGGTTATTGCCAATGCCGGCAGTCCGACAAGTGGCATGAGTAACGTTATGGACTTGTTTACGTCCAAGGGCGGCACAGAGTTATCTGGTATGGTCGAAGCATTTGCCCAGACACCGGTTGGAAAAGCAACTCTAGGCGCTCTCGGCGTCAAAACAGATACCGATACTTCATCCAGTAAATAATCGGGCGGTCAGGCGATTGTGAATATCCAGGGCTTGTCAAAAAACGCAAGGGCGTTAATGACAAGCCCTCTTTTTGTTATCCTTTATTTTCAATATATTGAGCCGTGAAAGTTAAAGAAAAATTTTTTATAAAAAATCACCAAACGGAGCCACTTGAATTTCTACTACCTGATATGTTAGACTCAGAATCGTGCCTATGCGTAGATACTATTATCTCACAATACTAATTCTCGCCTCTCTTGTTTTATTTGCTTTTGTTTACCCCCCGCCATTTAATAAAGGTGTCGATTTTGTGAATTCTAAAATTCCGGAGAAAGGATATTTTAAATTACCCCATATGTGGGACAGACCGTTTTCCTTAGGTTTGGATCTTCTGGGTGGCGCTCACTTATTATATGAAGCGGATCTTTCCAAAATAGGGTCCGGCGATCAGGACAATGCTATGGAGGGTATCAGGGATGTCATTGAGAGGAGAGTTAACTATTTTGGAGTTTCTGAACCGCTTGTCCAGATAAGCGGTAAGAATAGGCTCATTATAGAATTGGCCGGTATTCAGGATGTTAATCAGGCCATTCAGATGATAGGCGAGACACCGTTTTTAGAGTTTAAAGAAGAGTCGTCGAATGCCCAACAATTAATTGAACAGTTCCAGGCTAAACAGGCAGCCGGTCAAATTAGTCTTGCCGATGAAATAGCGATTCAGGATCAGGTTTTCATCTCTACCGGCCTAAGTGGAAAGCATATTCAAAGAGCACAACTATCATTCGATCAGCAAACCGGCCAACCTCAGATAAGTTTGGAGTTAAATGACGAGGGGGCTAGGCTTTTTGCGGAAATTACCAAGAGAAATATCGGTAAGAAGGTGGCTATATTCCTGGACGGTGTTGCTATCAGTGTTCCGGTCGTACAAACCGAAATTACCGACGGACGAGCAGTTATCAGCGGAGGATTCACGCCTCAAGAAGCTAAACTTCTTGCCACCCGCCTGACCTCAGGAGCTTTGCCTGTTCCCATCCGTCTCATATCTCAGCAGACTATTGGTGCATCGTTAGGCGCGGAATCATTATCAAGTAGTCTTAGGGCCGGCGTATATGGCCTGATTCTTGTCGCTTTATTCATGATATTGTTTTATCGGCTACCGGGATTTGTTTCGGTTCTTGCTCTGGCGGTTTATGTTCTGATAGTACTGTCGATCTATAAGCTTTTACCGGTTACCTTAACTCTTGCCGGTATTGCCGGTTTTATTCTTTCGCTTGGTATGGCGGTTGATGCAAATGTCCTTATTTTTGCCAGGATGAAGGAGGAGCTGGCAGCTGGCAAGACAATAAACTCTGCCATGAGAGAAGGTTTTTCCCGTGCCTGGCTTTCTATAAGAGACAGCCATGTCACTACGCTTATCAGCGCCGCAGTCTTGTATATTTTCACGACATCTATAGTTAAGGGATTTGCCCTAACTTTGGGTGTCGGAGTTCTGACCAGCTTATTTACGGCGATTGTAATTACGAGGTTTGTGCTTGGTTTTTGGATTGGTGCTTGGTTCGAAAAAAGAAAGTGGCTGTTCCGATGATTTAATTAATAAATTGCGAATTGCGAATTACGAATTATTAAAACAATCCGTAATCCGAAATACGCAATGACTTAATTCTGAATAAGATATATAAAATAGTATTTTTCTTTTCAGTAGCGCTTACTTTAGTAGCGATTGTTGCGACGGTTGTTTTTGGTTTGAATTTCGGAGTTGATTTCAGGGGCGGGAGTATTTTGGAACTTGAATTTTCCGGTGATCGTCCGGCAACTGCAGGAATACAATCAGTGATTAAAGATTTATTCCCCGACAAGGATGTAAGCTTGAGCGAAGTAGGTGACAGGGGAGTTATGCTGAGGGCGGGAGAACTTCAGGAAACAGAACATCAGGCTATTCTGAATGCTTTGCGTTCAGAATTTTCTCAAACGGAACTGACGGAAAAACGTTTTGATTCTGTCGGTCCTATTATCGGTAAGGAGCTGGAGAGTAAGAGTGTAACGGCCCTTATCCTAACTTTACTGGCGATTATTATCTACATCGCATTTGTTTTTAGAAAAATGTCGGTGGTCCTGTCTTCCTGGGCTATGGGCGTTGCCGCGATAGCCGCTCTTTTTCATGATGTGGTTATTCCCGTCGGTGTCTTTGCCATTCTGGGGCATTATTTCAATGTTGAGATAGGTGCAGTGTTTGTGGCGGCGGCACTGACCGTTCTTGGTTATTCAGTTTCCGACACCGTAGTTATATTTGACAGGGTCAGAGAGAATGTTATAAGAAATAGGTCAAGGGAAAGTTTTGCAGACATAGTTCATAAAAGCGTTATGCAGACATTGACTAGGTCCCTGAACACGACCTTTACGACCCTGCTTTCACTTATTGCTATATTCTTGTTCGGGGGGGAGAGCCTAAGGTATTTCTCCCTAGCTCTTATAATAGGCATATTCCTGGGAGCTTATTCGTCAATATTTGTTGCGTCACCTTTGCTGGTCTGGTGGTCAGGATGGACAAAGGTCCGGCATAAATAGGCCTGCCCGTATTTGACACTATTTTCAAGAGGTGGTTTAATGTAATATGTTTGTTTAATGACGGTTAGCTTTTTGCGGGGATTGAGTTGACTTGATCTTTATGAATTGTTAGAATATTTTATTGCTTTCGGTACGATTTGACTTATTTTATCATCAATGCTACTATATATTTAAACTAACTTGATGCTTGGAGGGGCAAAAAGTTGAAATATGGCTAATAACAACATAACTAAAACGGTCGTCTTGCTGGTTAAGAACCTGTCGGTTCGCAATAGGGATATAGTATCTCGTCGCTTTGGCTTGAAATCTGGCCATAAGGAGACTCTTGAGTCTATCGGTAAAAGCTATGGTATCACCCGTGAGCGTGTCAGGCAGATAGAGGAATTCTCGCTCGGCCAGCTGTCTAAGGTTGTTTCTGCCGACCCTGAAGTTGCCAAATACGTCTCGTTATCGAGGGAGCTTTTGAGTGGTTGCGGCGGAGTGATGAAGGAATCAGAGCTTTTTAAGGCCTTTAGCGGAAACGACAAAGAAAGTGTTGTTAATTCATCTCTGGTATTTATCTTAACCTTGGCGGGCTTGCATTCTCAGGCAACTGGCCCGATTCGTTTAAATGAAAACGAATCTTATCACTCCGTGTGGGCTCTCGATAAAAACTCAGCCACATCTTTTAAGGAAAGTGTTGCGTCATTAGTTTCCGCTCTCAGTAAAAATCAAAAACCCGTATCGAATGCCGAGTTTGCATCTTTTGTTCAAAAAAATGGCATTTCCGGAATAAAAGACATGGCAGCTTTCTTGGGCATAAGCAAAGAGCTTGGCAAAAACGTTTTCAATGAAGTTGGTTTAGTAAGCTGGTCTGAGGTTAAGCCAAAAGGTGTCCGCGATAAGGCTTATCTTGTCCTTAAGAAAGAAAAAAATCCTAAGCATTTTACTGAAATAGCAAAACTTATAAACTCTACCGGATTTTCCAGCCGAAGGGCCAATGTTCAGACGGTGCATAATGAATTAATTAAAGATTCAAGGTTTGTGCTGGTCGGACGCGGTCTTTATGGCTTATCTGAATGGGGTTACAAAGCCGGAACAGTAAAAGAAGTTTTGATGGATGTGCTTAAGAGTTCAAGCAAGCCGTTAGCCAGGGCAGAATTAGTTGCCAAGGTTTTGGGTAGTCGCGTGGTTAAAGAGAATACTATCCTTTTGAATCTTCAGGATTCTAAAGTTTTTTCAAAACGGGAAGACGGAACGTACGTATTGCGAAAGGCTTAAAGACTAAGGACTAAAGCTTTAGACTTTAAACTTTGAGCCTTAGGCTTTTAATTTGGATTCATTTCTTTTAATTGTAGATAGTTTTGGAACAGTTCTATTCTTAGCTCGTACCTATTGGTGGGTTTATTTGCCCATCTTTTTGTTTTTTATAGCCCAAATGTCTTTTCAAAATTATACTCGTTTTCAGTACCTGCTTTCTTTGAAGTGGGTACTTTTAGAGTTAAAAGTTCCTAAGGAAGTTAAAAGGAGTCCGAAAGCTATGGAACAGGTTTTTGCCGGCTTGCATGCAGTTTTAGCCAAGATTAAATGGCACGAGAAGATATTTAAGGGTAAGGTCCAGGATTGGTATTCGTTGGAATTGGTTGGGGCTAACGGCGAGACCCATATTTATGTAAGAATCAGGGAAGAATACAAGAATTTACTTGAATCGCAGATCTATGCTCAATACCCCGGCGCCGAGATAATAGAGGTTCCGGACTATATGAATGAATTGGTTAGCTCTTTGCCCGACGAAAGATATGACCTTCAGGGGGCTGAGCTGATGCTTAATAAGGAAGATGCTTATCCGATAAGAACATATCCTGAGTTTGAAGAAAAATCTCCGGGCAAAGACGAAGATATCAAGCGAATTGACCCCTTGGCATCAATGGCTGAGTTACTGAGCACTCTTCACGCGGGTGAAAGGATATGTGTCCAGATTTTAATAAGTCCGGCTAATGATGACTGGATAAAAAGGGGCCAGGCGGTAATTGATAAGATTATGGGCAAGGAATCGGTTGCGCAGAGCGGTTTTCTCTCTGACGCGGTATTTGCAATTGATAAGGCAATTTCCAATATTGGTCCGGCTCCGGCGGATGGTATTGATAAAAAACCCGAGAAAAAAGAAGAAAAGAAAAAAGTTGACCTAAGTCCCGGTAAGCAGGATGTATTGAAGGCGATCGAAAAAAGTTTTGATAAACTGGGCTTTTGGACCGGAATCAGATTTATCTATGTTGCTCCCCGAGAATCTTTCCATAAGGCCCATCTTGCCAGTATCGTCGGAACTTTTAGGCAGTATTCTTCCCAAAACCTCAATGGCTTTAAGGTTAATACTAAATCAACAACTTCCGCTAAATGGCCGTTTAAAAAGAGCAAAGAGTTTCAGAAAAAGATTGCGATTTTACAGAAATATAGGGAGAGAAAATTCCATATCAAGTCTTTGGTAAAGTATGTACTAAATATCGAAGAGCTCGCGACGATTTATCATTTTCCGGATATTGGCGTCAAGTCGCCTTTATTACCGCGCGTTGAGGCCAAAAAAGGCGAACCGCCAGTGGGACTACCGCTTAGCTAGAATTATTAAATTACGAATTACGAATTGCGAATTTAAAATCCGTAATCCGTAATCCGTAATCCGTAATGAATATAAAAGATAATCAGCTAGTAGTTCTTGGTGAAACTAATTTCCGCAATAATAAGTGGCGTTTTGGTATTAAAAATGATGATCGAAGGCGTCACATGTATGTAGTTGGTTCGACCGGTATGGGTAAGTCTGAATTCTTGAAGAATATGGCCATTCAGGATATTGAGGCGGGGCGAGGACTTGCTTTCATAGATCCTCACGGAGATCCGTCAGACGATCTTCTCGATCATATTCCGGCTAACAGGGTTAAAGATGTTATATACTTTGACCCTTCTGATTTAGAATTTCCAATTGCCTTTAACATAATGGAAAAAGTTCATTATGATTATCGACATCTTATTGCATCCGGTTTGCTTGGTGTTTTTAAAAAGATATGGGGTGTTGAAGTCTGGTCCGGAAGAATGGAATATATCCTCAATAATACCATTCTGGCCCTTCTTGAATATTCGGATTCAAATCTTCTGGGCATTAACAGGATGATGTCAGTTAAAAGCTATAGAAATGAAGTTGTTGCAAATATTAAAGATCCGATTGTTAAATCATTCTGGGTTGATGAATTTGCCAAATATGCCGATAGATTTGCTACCGAAGCCACGGCCGCTATCCAAAATAAAGTCGGTCAGTTTTCTTCTAATAATGTTATCCGAAATATTGTGGGTCAGTTCCACTCAAAATTTGATGTCCGCAAGGTAATGGATGAGGGCAAGATTTTGATAGTTAATGTGTCTAAGGGCAAGATGGGGGAAGATGCTTCACGCCTTTTGGGTAATTTATTAATTACCAAAATTCAGCTTGCCGCTATGTCTCGGGTTGATACCCCGGAAAACGACAGCAATATATAAAACAAATGGAAGAGCCGGTTAGGGATGCTGTTTTTGGTAATGTAGGAACTATTGTTTCATTTCGTGTCGGAGCTGAAGACGGAGAATTTTTAGAGAAATGGTTTCAGCCGGACTTTATGATGAATGATATTGTAAATTTAGGAAAATATAATGTTTACCTGAAGCTCATGATAGATGGAGTTTCGTCAAAGGGATTTTCATCAACAATGATGCCGCCTTTTCCTAAACTGGAGAAATCCAGCCGTGAGGCGATAATTGAGTATTCAAGAAAAACCTATGCTACTCCGCGGGCAGAAGTGGAGAAGATTATCGCCGATTGGTCAGTAAGGGCCGACAGCAAAGATGTTGCCAGACCGCCGCAAAATTATGATCGGCCGTCCTATCAACAGCAAGATAGGCGAGATAACTACCAGCCCAACTCTCCTCGCTCGAGTTATGGCGAAGCGGGCCGGCAGATAGATAGACAGGATAATCGACCAAGGCAGACGTTTGAGAGGCGTCCCACGGTTGAATACCAGCAAAGACCCTACCGTCCACCAGTACAGACGAATCCGCCTCAACAACCAGTAACTAGGCCACCGCAGGAATTCCGATCAGAAGATCGAGCCCCGATCGCTTCGCAGTCGGGACCTGTTCGTCCAATAAATCCGGAACCCATACGCTCCTCGGATATCCGTACATCTCCAAATTTGCCTGTACGAGAGATGGGTGGCTCTAGGACAACAGTTATTGAGCCTAATAGGGTGGAACCATCAGCTAAGCCGACATATTCTTCTTCGCCGATAATTCATAATCCCGGGCCGCCAAAAGTCGAAGAACAAAAACCTCCTGCTAGACCTAACCTTCCTTTTCACGGATCCGGTACGGGACTTTCTCTGGATGCTGCTCTTAAATCCGGGCCGGTTAATTTTCACGGTAGAAAAATAGAACCAAAAAGAGAAAGACCAAAAGTTGAAGTAAATACGGGAGAACTCAAAAAGATATTGGAGGAAGCGATGGGGGGCGAGAAGGGGTAGTTACCTATAGCTTACTGCTCGCTAAGAATCATCACCTTTCGGACCTTTCGGGACGCGTTCATCTTGCTCCAGCGGCAAGACTCACTCGATCGTCGCCAGATTTTGTCAAGGAATGACCTTTGACAAACCAATCAATCTGGCGACTAGATGGTCCCGAAAAGGTAATGATTCTTTGTCGGCATATGTTTAGCAGTTTTTCTATCTGTATATAATATTTACATAAGGTTATATAGGTCAATATAATTGTTTATTCGGTTGCAAACCCATTGTTCTTCTGTTATGTTGTCAGTAGTATCAATTGTTGGTGGGGTTGAGAATGACTCTATCAGAAATTCGAAGAAAACATAAAGAGATTGTTGAACGCAGAAAGGCTTTGAACAACGAAATGCAGAAGTTATTACTGGAATGGCAACAGCTTCAGCTGGAGTGTGATCATAAGAATAAATACCAAACTAGTTGCATGGGTGAACTAGGCACCCATTGTCCCGATTGCGGTTATAGTACCTAATATTTCCCCGCCATAATGGCGGGCTTTACTTTCGCGACTCAAGTGCTAGTTTAACCCCAGTACATTTATAGGAGGCCAGAGATGGATAGTAAGAAGGTGCTGGAAGTTATTGCGATTTATCGCGAACATCTATCAGAAACTCATACAACTTATCCGATTGATTACCCGCACGATGAGAGAGTTACTTATAGGGCTGATATTCTTAGCCATTGTCATGGGATGCTAGATCAGATGGAAGAATTTGTCCGACAGGGAAGAATGGAAAAAGCATTCAGGTGGCTTGGTTTTATTCAGGGTTGTTTATGGTCGCAGGGCTGTTACGTACTCGAAGATTTAAAGAATCATAATCGTCCGAATTCCGAATGAATTATTTGACCCGCTAAAATGCGGGTTTTGTCTTTCGTCTTTAAGCCTGACTCTGTAGTGAATTTTTCATTTGAAATTTACAGTAGAAAGGTTAATATGCAGTAGGTCTTAAATAGTTAATACTATATACATAATACTCATCTCATGGCCAATCAGTTTTATAAAAAGTACATTCGAATACCTCCCAGCGAGTCCATAGATATAAGAGACATAATCCCCATAATCCATCATCCGCTTTTTCAGCGGCTGCTTCATATCTCACAGCTCGGTACTACTCTGAATGTTTTCCCGGGTGCGACACATAACCGCTTTGAGCATGCTTTGGGCGTATATGGCAAAACAAAAAAGTTCACCAAGAGGATGATTGAAGACGGATTTCTGACGCCATTTGAGGCTAAGAATGTTTCTTTGTTTGGGTTGCTTCATGATATCGGCCATGGACCCTTTTCGCATGTTATTGAAGAACTGACTCCGTTAAGCGGTGATGAGGATGAGAATGGATTAGTCGTTCTGAAGCTTCTAAAAAAAGAAATTAAGGCATCCGGCGGTGATTATGAATTTATTAAAAAAATTGCGTCCCACAAGAGTCCTCTTTATAAAATAGTGATGGATAAAAATGTCGGCATGGATAAGCTTGATTATCTTGAACGTGACATTTATCACACCGGGTTTGGTCAGAGACCCGACATAGAGAGTATTTTTAATTATCTGGTATATCTAAAGGGCAGACTGGTTATTGATAAAAAATCTCTCGAAGCCGCTAAGCAGATGCAGAAACTTTATCTTTATATGTATAAAGAAGTCTATCTCCATAAATCTGCTCTTATTAGCCAGAGATTTCTACAGAAAATGGTAGCGATGCTGATGGAAATGATCAAGCTGGATCCGGCTGAACTCTGGCGAATGAATGATAGCGAATTGATAGCTTTAGTTTATACCAATACTGACAAGGGCCTGAAGTTTGTTTACGATTGTTTCAAGAATAGAAGCTTCCCTAGTACCGGATTGGTGATTAGGCTGAAGGATAAAGAATTTAGAGAAAGAATCGCTGGTAAAAATATAAGAGTTATCGGTGAGGACAAAAAGTTCTTTGAGAATTTCATGAAGCATACTTCCTATCATGATCTTGCCAACCTAGAACTAAAAATAGCCAACCTTCTCAAAGTCCCAGCCTATAAAGTGGCGATAGTCCCAACCTTAACGCCATGGCGTTTTGTGCCGGAGGATATTTTATACCACGACAATGGCAGGATATTGTCGCTTAAAGATACTCAGAAAGAATACTTTGATGCGCTAAAATCTGAGATGAGTGATTATTTGGCTATTAGAGTTTGCATTGTTGGAGATAGGGGGGTAGTATATAAAAATTCAGACAAGATTTATCAACTTCTTAAGAAGGTGACCTGATGACTGACGAGCAGTTGGCCAAGATATCAGTTGAGATAGACAGACTTCAAGAAGAGGCGGGAAGGTTAGAGATGCATGCCGCTTATGAAGAGATTGTGTATATGAATCTTTGGGCTTCGCTTGACGGTCCGCCACGGAGTATAGTTATTGATAGGCATACGGCAGGAGAATTAAGAAAAAAGGCTCAATTTCTCGATTCGGTTAAAAGGGGAGAAGCCAATCTTAGCGATCTGCATATTTTAAATATGAGGATTATTGAGATAAGCCGACAGATAGAAGAACTTCAGAGAGAGAAGGGGGCTACATATATCAGAATGTCCTTTTATCAATATCTTGCCGGGGTTATTAAATAATGGGCCTCTTCGGCCCATTATTTTTGCTAAGCGTCTTATTTTGTGGTATCATTTTCTAGTAATTTTCTACTATTGCTTTAGTAATATCCGCCCATAGCTCAGTTGGTAGAGCAGCTCCCTTTTAAGGAGAGGGTCGTAGGTTCGACTCCTACTGGGCGGACAGATTGTCGGTTCTAAAAAACTGTGTTATCATATGACACAGTTTTTTAGTTCGTTGAAAAAAGGAGATATTTTATGGGCATAGCCAAGAATATCGTTTATATATTATGTGCATTTTTGTTAATCCTAGGCCTAATTTCTTTAGCCGGAGAAGTTTTCTATAAGATTAGCTATAAGATAAATAGGAAAAGAAGGAAGAAATTAACCCCGGAAGAAAAGGAAGCCCTGCGATCAAAACGACGTGAGGAGTTTCTTAAAATAGCCACACAACATTGTGCTTTGAGGAATACCATGGATAGGGGTCTCAAGGTCAGCGACTTTACAATGGATCAAATGATAGAGATGTATAAAGAGGACACCAAGGAAGAAACGATTCAAATGGCCGTCAAACATCTCGGCATGACCCGGGAAGAAGCGATAGAAAAAGGGTTCGTCCACGGCTCAACCCAAGTCTCTTTCGAGGTAGAGAGGCGGAGAGAAAGTAAAAAATTAGGCAGAGAAATCGACCACAAAGACCTTCTTGATATCTATCGGGAGCGATTAGCTAATTCTGAATACCCCGGACCTGACTGTCTTGAACCATGGGAAGCTAAGGAATATATCAAAAACAATAAGTGGCCGGGAGAAGATAAGACTGCCCATATCGAATCCTGTACAGGTTGTCATATTATGGTTGATATGGAGAAGCCTGTTGTATATCCTCCGCCCGGACCTGATTGTTATACTCAAGCCGAGCTAGATCAAGTTGTTGAGACGGGCAGCTTATCCGACGGTAGATTGGATCATAAGAATTACTGTCAGCAATGCAAAAACAAACTTAGCTCTTCCCAGCAAGATTTTATACAGAAAATGGTTCCGAACCAACCTTATCACCCGATTGATTTTGATATGGATTTTGGGGACTGATGATTCAGTCCCTTTTTGTTTTAAATAATTAAAATTTCCTCAAAAATCGTTCCAACCCGTCTCGCTAAGGACAGGGCGGACAGATTGACAAGATGCCGCGAAAGTGGTATTTTGTTTTAGGTCTTACAAGGAGGTCTACATGGATCCATTAGAAGAATTACAAAGGATGATTGAGGAAGAAATTGAGAACCTGGAACGTTGGGCAAATCAGACCCGAACCCCAATGGGACAGTATACAATTCTTGGCAACGAGATGAATGCTCGTGCAGCCACTTTGCGTAATGGATTAAGAAATTTGAAAATATTGGCCGGCAACTAGCCGGCTTTTAAATTACATAAATCTCTGAAAGAGCCGTTCCAACCCCGTAAAGTTGTCAGAACAACAACGGGGCAGGCATCCTGCCACCCTCCTACGCCAGGACTATGGATGGGCAAGCAGGGCGGACAGATGTACAGGCTGATTTGACAAGTTCGTCAAATTTTGTTATAGTAAAAACAGGAATGGAGGTGTATCTTGCGTGGATATTTTGGAATCGGCGTATACCAACCCAAGACCGAGATGAACATCGGCACCTTGTGGCGGTCAGCTCAAATTTTCGGGGCAAGTTTCATATTCACTATCGGACAACGCTACAAGCACCAATCGTCCGATACGTTAAAGACGCCTCGCCACATCCCCCTGTTCGCATACAAGTCGTTTGAGGAGTTTTACGAAATGCTCCCTTACGATTCACAGCTGATTGGTATCGAGCAGGACAGCCGTTCGGTGGACATCGTCAATTTTAGTCATCCGCAGCGAGCAGTTTACCTGCTTGGTGCTGAGGACAAGGGCTTACCGCCGAAAGTGATGGAAAAGTGTAAGTCGGTAGTCCACATCTCAACCCCGATGTGCCTGAACGTGGCAGTCGCGGGATCGATCGTATTGTTCCACAGACAGGGCTTACGCCCTGTCAAACCCGCCGATGTTTAATCTCGGCGGGTATTCGTTTTTATATTATTTGAGTAATCAACCTTAACCTACTGAACTAGGCACAAAGATATTGAATACCTGTTGCCACTTTAGCACCATCTGCTCTAGGGCGTTCCATTCTGGGTAGATTGGGCGGACAGATTGCTGATTCTAAAAAACCGTGTTACTATTTAGCGCGGTTTTTAGTTCGTTAAAAAGGTGGAAAATGATATATCGAACAATCGAAGAAATGCTTGATTTAATCGATGAGCCTAATGGCTCAATCTGCAAGAGGATTCTTTCTGATAATCGGAAACTTTTCCAAACAGTTCAGGGTTCAACTAATAATCATCAAAACTGGCCCGGCGGATATTTTGACCATGTTCAGGAGGTAATGAATATAGCCGTTCTGTTGTATCACTCACTGGATATGGTTCGTCCGTTACCATTCTCTTTATCAGATCTACTCCTAGTAGTTTACTTTCATGACATCGAGAAGCCTTGGAAGTACGAATTACGGGAAGATGGACAGCTTCATCACATTCCGTCCATGAAGACTAAAGAAGATCATCAGAGATTCCGAATGGCAAAGTTGGCTGAATATGGTATCGTATTTACTCCAGAGCAGGAGAATGGCATAAAATATGCTGAAGGAGAACTTAACGACTATTCAAATCGTGAGCGGGTTATGGGTCCGCTAGCCTGTGTAGCCCATATGTGCGATGTCTGTAGTGCGCGACTTTGGTTTAATCATCCCATGAAAGAAAAAGACCCTTGGGTATGGGCCAGAAGAATTAGAGATTAATTAATGGCGGTGCGATCCTACTTCGCTTCGTGCCACTGCTAAAGCTTTAGCGACAGCAGTTGGCTTCGAAGGACGCGGTAATATCAAACCGCTTTTTTATTAAAAAAAATTTTCGACATCTCCCGCGGGTCGGACAATGGCGATTATTGACGAACCACAAGATAAGTGTTAGTGTATGAACCGGGTTAAGTTATTTGAAAAAGGGGACAAATGTGGCGACCGCTGAAGAAAAAGTAGCTGTAATTGAAAAGAGGCAAAGAGAGCTTATCGAAGAAGCTGAGCGGGCCGAAAGAGAGGGTGATTATTTCTCCGTCTGGATAGCTCGAGCTGGTGCACAAATAATGGAATCCGATAAAATGTTTATAGTCGGTGACGAGTTGTTAGAAGCATATCGTAGTGTTATCCGGGATGGAACTATTGAGCTTAACGGCATGAAGTGGCCTATTGATGCTATAATTATACCTACCACAATGGGTTCGGACGAATATTCAGGCGAAGATACTGCGGGTTAGCCAATGATTAGTAAATGGTTTTTCGAAAAAGGAGCTTCTAGATGAGCGAGATAAATCATCCGGTATTTGGTCGCCACGATCCGGAATTAATTTGTGAATGCAATCATCCGAGGAAATATCACAATCACATGGTGCTATCAGAGAATTTGATTGTGGGGAATAATTGTAATGCCTGTAGCAATTGTCGAGAATTCAAGGCCAAGACTGAACAGCCCGATACTTATTGGCGGGAAGAGCTAAAGAGGCAGATCCAAAGAGCGCCCATGGACATTGAGTTAAGGGGGGTGGTTCTTGGGGGAATAGAGAAGATGTCCTCAAAAGACGTAAAAGAATACGCTGAAGAGCTAAGAATGGCTCTTGATCTGCTTCCCGAGATCTTAAAGGATCTGGAAGATGCGCAAAGATCTGCCGACTAAATGTCGGTTTTTTATTGAAAAAAGTTCCAGCATTCTTCCTATCATCCTTTAGAAACTTCAGCGAGACAAGCGGCATTAAAAGATAAAATCGGCTCTATGCCGATTTAACTGTCACTTTGTATTTATGCTTGGTATCAGCCCTTTCTATTTTTTCGACCAGTGTCTCTACCACGTAATGGGGCACCAGATGATTGTGGATGACGATTTCATTATTCACAATCTCCACTTTCTCCCCAAGTCTTCGCAGGCACTCTATCCACATTCTGATACCGGCATTCATTTTTACCTCGCCGTTTAAAGAATTTCCAGATCACTATACCATATCCCAAGACTTCCCGTCTACCGGTTTATCCGCCGTAGGTGTAACCTCTTTCTGATGAGGATAGGAAGATTGACTTTGTTTGGTGCGATCAGCTGTTTTTTCTTGATATACCCCTTAACTAATCAGCCTGCTCGCAGACCCTATTATAAAAATTCCCGCAAAATTAAAAACAAAAGATATTGGGATAAAAACTCTGGTATTAAGTTTTGAAATTCCTATCATAGCGATGCCAAGTTCGTCTGGAAGCGGGGAGGCAATAATAAGGGCCCCTATAAAAATCTCCAGCCAGTGAAGGCCTTTGTTATCAAGAGCCGCTTTAAACGGCCTTATTTTTATTTGAGCAATTAACTCATTCAGATCAACGGAAACATGACTCCTGAATAGGTAGAATATTATCATATCTCCTAAGACCGCCCCTATTGCCCCGATCAATGCCACGATTAAAATTGATTCGACCTGGCTTATCTCGCCCAGGAAAACAATAGCCGGCGCAGTCGTGAATATAGAAGTAAAAAATAATCCGCCGACAAAAGAACCGATGATACGAAAGTTCCCTGATACCAAAAGCAGTTTTTCAATAAGATTCAACTCCGCGATGACAATTGCTAAGGCTATGCTACATAATATTATTACCGAATCTTTTACTACATGCTTCATATGCTAAGTGTATCATATAAAGCTGTCCTACCATCTTCTCACCCGCCTTCAGTAAACTTTTGGCGAGGTAGGCAGACGGTTTACTTTGGAACTTTTTGATGGTTAAATTAAGGATATGCCATATCAAGGAAGTTCAGATGCTATTCTGATATACAATAAAAAAATCCTCCTTTTCTTAAGAGATAATATTCCAAATATTGCCGATCCTGATAAATGGTGCCTGCCGGGAGGATCACTAGAATTAGGAGAAAGTAATTATCAAGCCCTGCAGAGAGAATTAAAAGAGGAGATAAACATTATTCCTTCCGATTTAAACTATGTAGGCCACTTGGTGAGCCCAAACAATAAACGCTACGAACTCTATTTCGGCAAACTTACAGAAGAAGAAGCTAAAAATATTCATATTGGCAGTGAAGGTCAGGAAATTAGATTTTTTAGCTTTGATGAGCTTGCTGATTTGAAATTCACAAGATCTATTGCAGGAATTATTAATGAGCATGCGGGGCTAATAAAAATGATGATGGAAAAGGAAGAGTTACCTAAACCGGAAGATCTTGGGCTAATGCCATAGACATAACCTTACCCCGATAAAGGCGGACAGATTGACACTATACCACGAAAGTGGTATAGTGTTTTTGGAATATAAATTCAGGAGGTGCGGAATGAGCGTCTTTTGGTTCTCTATTGTATTTTCTTTGCTACTAGTGGGTCTTGCTATAAGGGGTGGACAACAGATTGCAAGAGGAGAACGCGCTACTGGCTACATTATGATTTCAATGCCGATAATGGGAATGCCCTTGCTTGGGTATCTGTTCTATCTAATGGGCATTATGTATGCTTCTGGTCAGCCGCTGACATGGACGACGATAATATTTCCATAGTTACTCCTCGCTCATCTATTATACTATAGCCTGCTCTGCAGGCTTTTCGTTTTAGTTTCAATCTTTTTTATTTGCTTCCAATAGTTGAAATATAAATATTTAACGCTAGAATGAGAGATATGATAAGAATCGGTGTTTTAATGGGCGGGCCATCTTCGGAGCATGAGGTTTCTTTGAATACCGGCAAGGTTGTTCTTGAAAATTTAGATAAGAGTAAATACAAAGCTACGCCGATAAAAATAGCTAAAGACGGTAAGTGGTTCATCGGAGAGAAGCAAGTTGGTTTGGAAAAAGTATTTAGGAATTTTAACCTTATTTTTAATGCCCTTCACGGGACATTCGGCGAAGATGGGAGAGTCCAGGCGCTGATGGAGTATTACGGAGTTCGATATACCGGATCCGGAATTATCGCATCTGCTTTGGCCATGGATAAGTTAAGGAGCCGTGAGATATTTAAACTTGCAGGTCTTCGGGTTCCCAATACCTTAAAAATACGAAGAGGGGATAATTATCAAGCCCTGCTCAATGTTTTTGTCGGCAAGGTTACTAATTTTCCGGTTGTTGTTAAACCCTGCTCGAATGGTTCTTCGGTCGGAGTCGAAATAGCCAATGATTGCGCTGGTTTAGAAAAAGCAATTGCGGCTGCCTTTAAAATTGATAAGAAAGTCTTGATAGAAGAATTTATAGAAGGAAGAGAGGTGACTTGTGGCGTTCTGGACGGTCCAAATGGCCAGCCTGTCCAGGCGTTGCCGGTTACTGAGATTATTCCTAAAAAGGGCAATAAGTTTTTTAACTATAGGGCTAAATATAAATCAGGACATTCAGATGAGATTACTCCGGCCCAACTGGACGAGGAGACTACAAAAAAGATTCAGGACATTGCTGTCAAAGCCCACCAGATTTTGGGCTGTAAAACCTACTCCCGAGCCGATATGATGATTCGGGATAATGATATATACCTTCTTGAGGTGAATACGCTTCCTGGGTTAACTACCGCCTCACTTTTTCCAAAAGCCGCCTCCGCCGCGGGGTTGACTTTATCTCAATTATTTGATATAATAGTAGTAAGATCCTTGTAGTTTTGTCTGTCCTGTGCCCCTGTGCACACAGAGAGGAAAAAGATGAAAAATTGGCAGAGGCTTGGATTGGCGTGCACCGCCGTTGCGGCGGCGCTGTTCGTCAAGAGGATTTTTTCGTCACGGCGGGGTCTGTCCAATCGACGGATTCTCGCCAGCCTCGGGAGCTGCGAGAATTTTCTGCGCGGCCGGCCCGAAGTTTATCGGCACGAAGCCGATGGTTGTTTTCCGCATTAGGGATGGGCGGGCCTTTCCGGGGCCGTCAGGTGTGAAACCGACGGCTCTTTTTGTTTTTTATAATTTCTATGTTAATATCTGTTTATGGAACGCACTCCAATTACTGAAACTAAAAATCTCATCGGCAAAGAAGTTAATCTTGCCGGCTGGGTTCATGTCCGACGCGATCACGGTAAGATAATTTTTATCGATTTGCGTGACCGATCCGGTTTGGCTCAGGTTGTTTTTGGTCCCTGGACAAAAGATCTTTATGAAACGGCCAATCAGCTTCGTTCAGAATGGGTCATTCGGGTAAGGGGAACTGTCAAAGAGCGTCCTGAAAAGATGATCAATGCCGAGATTGAAACGGGCAGAGTTGAAATCGAACCGCTCGAGCTGGAGATTCTAAACAAATCAGAAACACCGCCACTCCCGCTGGATACAGACGGAGCGGATATTGACGAAGAATCTCGCTTGAAATATCGCTATTTAGATTTAAGAAGGCCGCGTTTACAAAAAAATCTTAGATTAAGGTCTGAGTTTATTGACAGGGTAAGGCAGTTTCTGTTTAAAAAAGGATTTTTAGAGGTAGAAACGCCGATTCTTTCAGCGCCGACCCCGGAGGGTTCGAGGGATTTTGTTGTTCCATCGCGGCTTAATCCCGGTAAATTTTTTGCTTTGCCTCAAAGCCCCCAACAGTACAAACAGCTTCTGATGGTTGCTGGCCTCGAAAAGTATTTTCAGGTTGCAAGGTGTTTTAGGGATGAAGACTTGAGGGCCGATCGCGGATTCGAACATAGTCAGATTGATATGGAGGTAAGTTTTATTGATCAGGAAGAATTCATGAAGCTTGAT
This sequence comes from Candidatus Yanofskyibacteriota bacterium, assembly GCA_016181145.1. Classification (GTDB taxonomy): domain Bacteria; phylum Patescibacteriota; class Minisyncoccia; order 2-02-FULL-40-12; family GWA2-44-9; genus 2-01-FULL-39-28. Next base: position 4,101 of record JACOZW010000058.1, on the reverse strand, counting down.
GAGGAGATGATAACTGTTGTTGTGGAGGGCATGGGTTATAAAATAAAACAAAAACCTTTTCCAGTATTTACCTATAAAGAGGCGATAGAGAAATTCGGCGCTGATAAATTTGATTTGCGGACCGAAGAAGATAAAAATAACGGGGTGTTGGCTTATGCATGGGTTAAAGATTTTCCATTCTTTGAAAAAAGTGATGATGGCGAGTGGACCTTTACTCATAATCCATTCTCTCATGCCAAGCCAGAGCATGTTGACTGGCTTTTAAGCGGCGAGCATGTCGATGAAATTCTGACTACCCAATACGATTTGGTCTGTAACGGATTCGAGGTTGGTGGTGGAAGTATCCGTGCCCACAAGCCCGAAATGCTAAAAGCCGTATTTAAAATTATGGGATACGGTGATAAAGAGATAGATGCACAATTCGGCCATATGCTCGAAGCTTTTAAGTATGGCGCCCCGCCTCATGGAGGAATTGCCCATGGCATAGAAAGAAATATTATGACTTTAGCTGGAGAAAATTATCTACGCGAAGTTCAGGCTTTTCCCCAGACTAGTTCTGGCAGAACTTCAGTCATGGATGCGCCGAATGAATTAGATAAAAAACAGCTCAAGGAACTTCACTTAAAGATTGAGAAATAGCCGATGCCTAAAAAAGTATATGTTGCAACAATTTTAATAATTGCTCTTTTCGTCGTTAATTTTATTTTACTTTTTAATAATTCTCGTGATAATTTTGTCACTCCATATTCTTTCGAAGAAATCACTGATCTCAGGGAGAGGGCATATATTCTTCCAATTTCTGCTCCCAACTATATTCCCGTTCTTGACTCGAATATTATCAGGCCGAGCATAAGTGCTAAATCGGCGCTTGTTTATGACACGAGTTCATCAAGGTTTTTATATGATAAGAATATCGAGATAAAGCTTCCTATTGCTTCGCTTACTAAGATCATGACTGCTGTCACTGTGCTTGAAAATCTGAGTCTGGATGATATCGTAACGATTGCAGAAAATTCAATAAGAGTTGACGGAGAAAAACAGGATTTGTATTTAGGCGAAAAAATTAGCATTAGGAACCTTCTTAAGCTTCTTCTTATAGAATCTTCTAATGATGCGGCTTATGCTCTAGCCGATTACGCCAAGAAGCGAGGGATTGATTTTGTCGTAGCTATGAATGCAAAGGCCGGAGTCTTGGCTATGGGAGACACTTTTTTCAGTGATCCGGCGGGTTTGAATGACAATGCCTATTCTACAGTAAAAGACCTGGCCAAGTTGGTAGAATACTCCCTAGTTTATCGTGAAATTTGGGATATATCATCCGAGAAAACAGCGATCGTAGAGTCTAGCGATGAGAGAATTAAACACGAGATTCGGAGTACCAACCGACTGCTCGGACTGGTTAAAGATATTGTCGGCGGTAAAACTGGATTTACTGACGGCGCTCTTCAGTGTATGATTCTAGTAACCGGTGTATCAGATTATCCGGGTAAGTTAATAAGTATTGTTCTTGGTTCCCAGGATCGCTTTGGCGATACCCAAAAACTGATCGAGTGGACGAGAGGGGCGTATAGATGGAAGTAGATAAGTTAAAAGTTCATAAAGTCCATAAAGTTCATAAAGTCGATAGAATAATATTCTTTATTCATAAAACTTTATAACTTTACAAACCTTATAAGCTCAATGAACTAAGTTGTCTGATAGCGTATTTACAATTTTTAATGTAGTTCGTATTTTCACCGTCGCAACGGTGGCCTTTTTTGTGACACTTTTGATTACTCCATTATGGACTAAGATTTTATATAAATATAAATTAGGCAAGGGTGTGGTTCGTGAGGCGAGTGCTCCTATTTTTTCCGAGCTTCATAAGAAAAAAGTTGGTATTCCGACTATGGGCGGAGTAGTAATATGGGTCACGGTCATTGTCTTAACTGTAGGTTTTTGGCTCCTGTCTAAATTTTACATCGGAACTTCTATCGGCAATATTAACTTTCTTTCTCGTGGACAGACATGGGTACCCTTTACGGCTCTTATCGTCGCTGCCCTAGTCGGATTATTAGATGATTTTCTGGGGGTCTTAAGAATAGGCCCGGGAGGCGGGGGATTGAGAATGCGTGATCGTTTGATAATGTATGCGCTTGTGGGTGCCGGAGGGGCCTGGTGGTTCTATACAAAGCTTGGCTGGGACTTTATAAATGTCCCCTTTATTGGAGACTGGACTGTCGGGTGGACTTATATTCCGTTTTTTATTTTTATAATTATGGCCAGCGCTTTTTCAGCTAACGAAACCGACGGCTTGGATGGTCTGGTGGCCGGTGTTTTTCTGACTATGTTCGGAGCCTACGCAGTTATTGCTTTTGATCAGGGAAGAATGGACTTAGTTGTATTTCTCTCGGCGATTATGGGTTCGTTGGTTGCTTTCCTGTGGTTTAATATTTATCCGGCACGATTTTTTATGGGCGATACCGGCTCAATGTCTCTGGGTGTTACTCTGGGGGTAGTGGCAATGCTTACCAATACACCCCTTCTTCTCATTCCAATCGCCGCTATTTTTATTATGGAATCAGGATCGGTTTTAATTCAGCTGACTTCTAAAAGATTCCGGGGTAAAAAAATATTTCTCTCTACCCCCATCCACCATCATTTTGAAGCTCTCGGCTGGCCGGAAACACAGGTAACAATGAGATTTTGGACGATAAGCGCCGTAGGAGCGATAATTGGTCTGATTATATTTCTTGTCGATTCTAAGATACCGCCGTTGTTTTAGTAAAATCAGAAAAGCTAGAATAATAAAACCGTCCCGCTTAGCGGGACGGTTTTATTTCCGTATCCTTAACCCTTTCGGTTAAAGTTTAAATTTTATTTAATGATCCAAGTCGGTGAGGCGATATCCCATCCGACTAAATCATTTCCGAACTGTTTTTTTAGCGAATCCATTACCGGATCCATATACTCTTTATTTTGGCCCTCCGTCGGTTCTCGATCGGAGTAGTCATAGGTAAAACCGATTCCGTACTGATCTTTTGAGCATTTTCTAATATAAACTTGGAGATACTTAGGATTATCAGCTGCTTTTTTTGCGAGCTCTATTAATTGTTCTATGGTAACTCTGTCGCTGAATTTCCATAATCCCATAATATAATTTTTCTCGTATTGGTCCCTGGTTTCAGAACCAGACCAGTCGGTTTTGTTTTTTTGCATGGAAGTGAAAGAAAAGGAATGGAAAGGAACGGAATATCTATATAATAGCACGATTATACTAAAAAAGCAAGCTATTGACAGAATATTATCGTCGTGGTATAAGTGAAAGATTACTCTTTGACAATAAGGTGGCGGTGTATGAAGACAAAAATGGTTCCAGTAAAGCTGATTATATCGTATTTTTTACCGCATATTAAGAAGTACAAATGGACTTTTTCTGTCGTATTTCTCGGGTATGGGATTAGTGGCATTTTGGGTAGTATTGTTAAGCCATTATTCTATCGAGATATCATGGATTTGGTCGTTTCTGCTAAAGGAAATAATACGGCCGTGGCAGATCAGATTTTAGGGATTGTTATGGTAATTGCTGGTATTATCGTAGTTCAAAATATTGTCCATCGTATAACTGATTATGCGTTGGTCTATTCGCAGAGCAAGATTCTGAGAGAATTAAGCAACTACGCCTTTACAAAGATACAAGGCCATTCGTACAAATTCTTTGTTAATAATTTTCAGGGTAGTCTCGTGGCTAAGACCCGAAGATTTGTACGATCCTTCGAGATACTGCAGGATAATTTAACTTTTACCTTTTGGAAGGTGACTATTCAGCTTTCCGGAATATTCATTGTTCTTTTTATGCTAGCTCCATCAGTAGCCAAATTTTTCGCTCTATGGTCTTTGTTTTTCGTTTGTTTAACTATTTTTCTTGTACAAAAGAAAAGGAAGTACGATCTGAGGGCTGCCGCTGCTGAATCTAGGACAACTGGAGGCCTAGCCGATGCTATTACCGGTTTCTTGAATATTAAAATGTTCACATCCATGGAAAAAGAGAAGGAGATATTCGGAGAGATTACGGATAAAGAAGAGGTAGCTAGGCGTTCTTCTTGGAATTTCAATAACCTG
>JACOZW010000057.1 GCA_016181145.1 Candidatus Yanofskyibacteriota bacterium | reverse complement strand
GAGAACCAGATAGTGCAAGAGGTTCAGGTTGATGGTTTTAGAAAAGGTAAGGCATCTAAAGATGCCGTAAGAAAAAAAGTGGGGAATCAATATATTCTTGAAGTTGCTCTTGATATTGCTGTTCATGACAGCCTTAATAAGGCGATCGAGAAAGATGGGCTGGAGGTACTTAAAATGTCTAAGCTTGAGGTTAAAGAAAATTCCCCCGATAAGCTGATTTATCAAGTTATACTGACGACCTTCCCTAAAATAACGCTAGCAGATCTTTCGGGGATCAAGGTCCAGGGAAAAGACATAAGAGTGGATCAGGCCGAAATTAATGATGCTATGGATTTTCTCCGCAATTCCAGGGCCAAATTTTTACCCAAGGATGGTCCGGCTGAAAAGGGGGATAGGGTGGAAATTGATTTTGAGGTAACCTCGGGGGGTTTGCCTGTCGAAGGCGGAGTGAGCAAGAACCACCCCTTAGTGATTGGTGACAATAAATTTATTCCAGGATTCGAAGAGCAGATAATAGGCATGGTAGGTGGCACCGAAAAAAAATTCACTCTGACTGCGCCCGAGGAATACTTTCATAAAGCTGTAGCTGGTAAGAAGATGGATTTTGTGGTTAGGGTTAATACCATCCAGAAGATTGAAAAGCCGGTTCTCGATGATGACTTTGCCAGAGATTTGGGAAGATTCTCGGATCTCAGCGATCTTCAGGAGAATATTAAGAAGGGCATCCTCGAAGAGAAAAAAGCTAAAGAGAAGAATCGTTTGAGGCTTGAGGTTCTTTCTAGAATTGCTGATAAGTCTAACATAGAACTGCCCGAAGATATGGTAGGAGAACAGCTGGATACTATGATTGCCGGCTTTGACAACGAGCTCCACCAAAAGGGCATGGAGTTATCAATCTACCTTGCTCACCTCAATAAAACCCAAGAAGACTTGAGAAAGGATTGGCGGGTTGAGGCAGAAAAACAGGTTAAGTTTCATATTATTCTTAGGAAGATAGCTCAGGACAATAAACTCCAGCCCTCCCCTGAAGAGATCGAAGAAGAAGCCGGAAAGATGATTCAGGCGATGGCTACGCAGGGACAGCTGGATCAAAGTAATATAAATATCGATGATATAAGAGATTCTGTGGCCAGAGAGTTAACCAAAGAGAAAACTATGAAATTTTTAGAAGATAAGTATATTGTTTAAAAAAGGGGACTGGAAAACTAAAAACGCTTTGCCAATTGGCAGAGCGTTTTTAGTTTGATACCTAAATTTCGCGAAACCCCCGATCCGATAGGTATAGTACCCAGCACTCTTTGAATAAACATCAATCCGGTCCGCTGATTATTCAAAAGGTGCTGGGTTGTACTTACATAAATTCCCTGTATAATAGAGAATAAGGTTTGACATGTCCCGCAATGCGGGGCATGTTTGTAAATACGATCCTACGAAATCAGGAGTATCAGAACCCTTTAATCATAGCATATTTTAATCCAAATGTCAATAGTATCTAAAAAACACAGGATCTATCTGGACAATGCTTCTGCTACACCCATCAGTAAAGAGGTTGAAGAGGAGATGAGTAAAACCGGGGTATTATACGGAAATCCGTCTTCTTTCAATAACGCGGGGAGGATAGCCCGAAAAAAGATCGATGATTCTCGTCTGGTCATAGCTCGCTTTTTAGGTTCCAGGCCTGAGGAAATTATTTTTACGGCCTCGGGTTCAGAAGCTAATAATTTAGCTCTGTTTGGCTTGGCAGGAGCTTATCCTCAGCGTAAAGAAATCATCACCAGCGCGATTGAGCACCCTTCTGTACTGGGGCCGCTAAGGGCCTTATCAGAAAGGGGATACAAAATCATCTTTGTGAAAAACGACTCGGCCGGTCTTATTGATACCGGAGATTTGATTAAGAAGATTACCCCCAAAACACTTCTTGTATCTATTATGTATGCCAATAACGAGATAGGAGCAATTCAGCCGATAATTAAAATTTCAAAAATAATCAAAGAGTTTAGAAAGAATAAATTAAAAATTAGTGAGAAAATGTTTCCATTTTTTCATGTAGATGCCTGTCAGGCGACAGAATATTTGGATATGAATGTTAATAATCTAGGCACGGACCTGCTTACCTTTAATGGTTCAAAGATTTATGGTCCTCGTGGTATAGCCGTTATGTACAAGAATAGGGGAGCGTCGCTTAAACCTTTAATCTATGGTGGGGATCAAGAGTATGGTTTGAGGGCAGGAACAGAGAACTTATCCGCGATAGCAGGTCTAGCTAGGGCGGTGACATTAATAGATAATCAGGAGAGGCAAAGGCTGGCTAAGTTGGGGGAATATTTCTTTTCTAAAATCAGCGACTTAATTGAGGATATAAAAATAAACGGCCCGAGGGGATTTAATCGACTGCCCAATAACATCAATATTTCCATTCCCGGATTGGATGCCGAAAACTTACTTCTTGAACTTGATAGGTATGGCATAGCGGCTTCCAGCGGATCTGCCTGCACTGCGCGCTCTGTAGAGCCCTCTCACGTCCTCAAATCCATAGGAGTAGCGCCTAGCTACCTAGGTGGAGTTTTACGCTTTAGTATGGGCCGGCAGACAACAAAAAAGGATATAGATTATCTATTAGAAGTTTTACCTGGGATAGTAGCGACCCTAAGCAAGAGATATAGAAAATAAATTGAAAAGATGTCAATTTTCTGTTAGGCTACCTCAGTAATGTCCCCGTAGCTTAACGGATAAAGCAGCAGCCTTCGAAGCTGTTGATGAGGGTTCGATTCCTTCCGGGGACACAAATAAACAAGCGCCCATAGCTCAGTTGGTAGAGCTGCTCCCTCTTAAGGAGAAGGTCGTAGGTTCGAATCCTACTGGGCGCACTAATGAAATTTATTTACGGACTCATTTTGATAGTAGGAGCTGTCTCTTTGAGTGTGGTTGCCGATATAGTTTTAAAGAAAAGTGAATTTAGGGACTTTAAGTTGATTGCCCTAGGTTTCTTGCTTTATGGGCTTGAAGCAATTCCCGTGGCTTTGGCGTTTCAAAAAATAAATTTTGGGCCGGTGTTTATAATATGGAGTGCTATTTCTGTTATTTTAGGTTTGATTGTCGCTAGTCTGTTATTTAAAGAATCCTTTACTAGCTATAAAATCTTAGCTTTAGTCTTCGCTTTAACTGCAATTTATTTGAGTAGTAAAGAGTAGTACGTCATCAAATCTAAAAACCCCTTGCGGGGTTTTTAGATTTATTACGATTCCTCGACTATCTCTATCACAACTTTTTTTCTTCCGAATTCTTTCGCTAACTGTCTTTCGGGAAACCATATATCAATATTATTTTGATATCTGATATTCATCCTATCTTCTACGACGAATATCTTATCTCCGTAAATGTGAGGTATCCTCACCAGAGTTCCGAATGGAATCCTACGGCCGTTGACATAAATATTAGCGGCTATGATTCCATCACGAACATGTTCTCCTGAGGCGGTGATAAAGGGCGTGCTATCTGTCTGGTCGGGCGTCGAGGAATATCCAGATGCCTGTACCACATGAGTTCTTATAACTCGGAAGCTGGTTTTAGGCTCTTCTACAGCATTTTTTTCAAAAGCCGCTTTCAGGCTTTCATCAAATGACGGGTTATCCTCTCTCGAAGAAGCAATCAGGAGATTACTAGAGCTTTCCTGACTGACAAGCCAGTCATAGAAACCGGCATAAGCAGTATAGGAGAAGGAGAGTGTATATAAAAGAACAATGGCTGAAATTGAAGCTATCTTCGTATTTTTACCCATAATTTTACCCGATAGACCGGCATTAATCTGATGATATTGAGGCTAGCTTTGTGGGCTTTGCCCCGGTCTAAAAAGGGTGCTTAAGGTAACAAAAAACGGCCTATCAAGCCATTACTTTGCATATAACCTAGTTCCCTAGGCTACCCTTTAATACTACCATATTTGGGTCAAAAAAGCAAGCCCCCTAGGGGTCCCTAAATTTAGGCCTTTTCTATGAACGGAAGGTGGTCTATCAGTATCCTAAAGCCTCTTTTGGCCGAGATAATTATAAGAAAGATGCCTATTATAATAATAAAGCCGTCGTAGCTGAATCTGGCCTTGTCGGCATCATCCAAACGGAGCCACATACCGAATTCATCAAAAGCTAAACCCAGACCAAAGCCATGGAGCAGGGCTATAAGATATTTTGCCCTCGGTCCGCTAAATATCAGGGCCAGATATCCGGCTACTGCTAAAATAAAAAAACCGTAGGTAAAGTGGTGAACATGGAGGCCAAACCAAGGGAGATATAACTGAGGCGACAGATAACTTACAAGTCGGGCCCCGCCGAAGGTTAAGAGGAATGCGGCGGCGATCGGGAAGATGATATAAAGATAAAGTCCGGGTTCGTGATGAACAACCCGCCATTTAATAGAACTCTTCATTTTTGAGAAAATAGTAAAAAGATACATGTTGGAGCGGGTGAAGGGAATCGGACCCTCGTACCAGCGTTGGCAACGCCGTTCACTACCATTGTGATACACCCGCAATTCTAGTTTAGTATAGTATTTTTAGACTATTTTTCAAGAGATATGGCGTGAGTCTGTAGATGATTTTGATATAGCTCTAGCCACTTAAGCATCCTCTCTTTTAGCGCTCGGCTGCTTACTACGATAGTGCACACACCATAAGAAAGGCGTTTTGTGGGATGCTTACCTTTAATATATATCGACTTTTTGAATTGTTTGGCGGATAAACCGGTGGACTTGCCCCAGAAATTCTTTTGGACCGAGTCCACCAAATCAGGATAAAGCAGAAGCCAAGCGAATATTTTATCGGGCTGTATCTTGAGCACTTTTGTTAAAAATAGATAAAAAATTTTCAGCATCTCCGGCTCACTATTAGATAGACGGACTTGGCTTGATTGAGGCCGTTTCTCGCCCTCTCCCCAGTAAAGCATTGTACCAGCGAGAAAGAGGGGGTCATCCTTATATCTCTGGAACTCTTTGACTGCCGTAGCTCTGTATTCTGCATGTTTATTTCTCCATTTCTCTCGATTTGCCTGAACAAGCAGTTCTAGGGCTTTAGGGTTTGCCCAGGATACCTGAGAGGATAATCGAGCCTTAATTTCTTGAGACCAAGGTTCGTTCTTAAACCAGCAAGCCAGTGTGCTGGTTGGGACTCCAGTCTTATCTCGGATCTGTTTATAGCTTAGACCTTGTCTGCGTAATTCTGTGGCTTTTTCCTTGTCTTTGTTCATTTGTTGATAATAAATTATCTAATCAGTACAATATCTAGCTTTAATATACCATGGGGTTCGGTTTTTGTGGGTAATAGTGTGGATAAGTATACAAAAACAGCTCATTTAAAGCTGTTTTTATATACACCAAAGAGGTGAGTTGATCTACTAAAGGACTAGTAAATCGGTTCTTTAATTGTGCCGGAGCGGTGAATCGAACACCGGACGCCAGCCTCTTCAGGGCTGCGCTCTACCACTGAGCTACTCCGGCTTTTCTTGGTTTTTGTAAAAAAGGTAGTCTATACTCCTTATCCCTTTCTGGTAGTCATTATTTTACTATATTTTCTCGTTAAGTACAAGATATTGAATCCAGAATACATTATTTCTGATAGTTTTTTGCTACCCTCTCTAGTATATTCTAAATTGTATATGCCTGCGCCACTACCTAAAAGCTCCCCTAGGGGAGCTTTTAGGTTTGATACTTGTAGCCAATAAATGATTTATTTTGACACGATTATCTCTTCTGGCTCGATTCCATTCTGATAGAGTTTTTGTACGGCTGAGTGAAAATCCGGCATCTCGTCATCAATAAAAAGTAGAAGCTCTTTCTTCTTATCGCTTCCTATGTCTGAGGCATATATTTTGAGCCATTTAATCTTGCCGGCTTCAGTTTTTCCTATTTCCGGAATTGCTCGACCTTCATATATAATCCCAATTAATCTTCTTAGGTCCGTAGGGCTTTGGATTTCTTCTTCTGGCGATTTTTCCAGACCTTCAAAATCCTGATCTTCTAGATCTCCAAAATCTTCTAGCCTTCGTTCGTGTTTAGACATAAGTATTTATACCATCTCCAACCAACCCCTTCCTCACAATATTTACTAAAATTAGATTTATTTATCATTAAATCTCTTCAAGTTATCTTATAGATAGCTTTCAGAAATTTAATCTCAACTAAATCTAATTGTAAGTAAATCTATGAGAAAAGATTGGTTGGAGATGGTATTTGTGATTAATTATGGTGCGCGCTATAGGCTAGGTCACAACTCTCACAATCTTCCGATTGCTCGGTCGCGACCCCGCCTCGCGATCATTTTCGCCGAATGCGAAAATGATATCGCTCCGGCTTTCTCGTCCTAGCAAAAGCAAATAAATTTTCTTTTTTATCGCGGTGCGCGCTATAGGACTCGAACCTATGACCCCATTCACGTCAAGAATGTGCTCTACCAACTGAGCTAAGCGCGCTTTCATTCTTGTCCTCAAGGTGCGCGGGAGAGGACTCGAACCTCCATGCCCTTGCGAGCGCTACCACCTCAAGGTAGTGCGTCTACCAGTTTCGCCACCCGCGCTTAAGCAACTTCTCCCTGCCCCTTTGGAGCAAGGTTCGCCCCGCCTTGGACGGCTTGTTTCATCTTTTTCCTAATCTCTCGAGATGTCTTATCGCGAAGATAATAAAGCTTTGCCCGGCGAATACGAGATTTTTTGATTATCTGAACTTTCTCTATCGAAGGCAGATAAACGGGGAAGATTTTTTCCACTCCAATACCGTCCGATACTTTGCGGACAGTAACTGTTCCACCCGTTTCGTTACCGTGTTTTTTGGCGATAACTGTGCCTTCAAATGCCTGAGTTCGGGTTTTTTCTCCCTCTTTTATCTTCTGAAAAACCTTAACTGTCCAGCCAACCTGCAAGTCTTTTAATTTACTCTCGGGTACGTGTTTTGAATTGAACAAAGACAATTTATTCATAGTGCTCTATTCTAGCATATTTATAACTTTTTGCAATTCTTCGGGCAGATCCGTCTCCAGGGCAAGTGATTGGCCGTCAGGCTTGCCCGCCGAAGCCTTGGCGGAGGAGGGAGCTATGAATTGCAATTTATGTGCGTGGAGAAAAAGGCGGTTTAGCCCTTTTGGCTGTTGCCATCCTTTCGGAGCATATATCGTATCACCGGCAATAGGGCAGCCAATAGATTTCAGGTGTACTCTGATTTGATGAGTGCGTCCTGTTTGTGGGGCTACGTCCAAGAGCGTGAATTTAGCGAAACTTTTAAGTGTCTTGTATTGGGTGACGGATGCTTTGCTGTCTATCATTTTTTTTCCGCTTATTTTTGTTGTGCGTTTCATCCCGATGCGTCCCAGCGGTTCATTGATAGTACCTGAGTTGTTTTCGGGACGGCCAAATACCAAGGCAAAGTAGTATTTATGAACGGCGTGCTCTTGAAACTGCTTTTTCATATATTCAAATGCAGTTTCGTTTTTGGTTATAATAAGCAGGCCGGAAGTATCTTTATCTAGGCGATGAACTATGCCGGCCCTAGGAACTTCTTTGCCCGAAGCGATAAAAGGTTCGCCGACATTTTTGAGTTTAGGATACTTCTCTATAACCCAATCAACTACGCTTGGCTGTGTATCGTCGAGATTCTTCTGGTGAGTTATGAGGCCGGACGGCTTATTAATGACAACAATATTATTATCTTCGTAGACTATTTTTATTCCGGAATTTACCATCTTTTCTTCCTCTCATCTTCAAGTATCTGGATCCTTCTTAATAAGGATCTTACGACCGTGTCATGTTGTTTAGTTTGTAGTGATCTATTCTGAAACGCTTTTTCGTACTCTCTGATTTTGTCGATCTGCTCAGCAATTATTTTCAAAAGAGGTATTGCTCCCTCGTGAATACCTTCAGCCCTGCATATAGCCTCGATATCTTCAGGCGGCACTTGGTTTATTGTCAGTAAATCGTATATATCCTCAACCGTCAGCGGCGCGGACGGTTCTTTGTCCTTTCTATCTTTTCGATATTTTTCCCTTAATTCTGTCAGATCAAAAACACCTTGGGATTCACCCGGTTTTAACTGAACTTTTTCTGGCGATGTTTCTGACCTTTCGAATTTTAATAATTTTGACATATATTGGTGCGCGGTGAAGGACTCGGTCACAGATATCTTCCTCGCCGTCGCTCGGCCGATTCCGCGACCCCGCCTCACGGCGACAATCAGCAGATTGTCGCATCGTTCCGGCTTTCTCGTCCAGCACAAGTTAAGCAGTTAACTTGTGCGCGGTGAAGGACTCGAACCCTCGACATCTTCCGTGTAAAGGAAGCGCTCTACCAACTGAGCTAACCGCGCATATTTTTTTAATTTTTATACCACGGTGGGCGTGGCAGGGATCGGACCTGCGACTTCTATATTATAAGTATAGCGCTCTACCACTGAGCTACACGCCCGTTTATTTCATCTAACATCACTTTAATCCCAGCTAGAATATTATGTTTTAAATTCGTATCACAAGCGTATAGATTGCATGTCCCATGTCCAAAACTAGGGTGGTCTATCTTTAGCGAGGATGTTGTTTTTATATAGGGTTTGATAAACTGATCTTTCTTAAGTCTTGTGCTATTCTGCCAGAAATTAAGCTCCTTTTCAATATCCATATTATTATAAAGGTGCAACTGAACTCTTAATTTCTCTATCTCTATATTAAGTATTTTAGTCATCCAAAATATAGAGAATTTAATGATAGAGGGATCGGTATTTGTAATTTGAATTCTGGAACGATTAGACTTAGCCCCCTCTCCCAGATAAAGAAATAAACCAGCAATAAGGAGATCCCGAGTGCTTAAGGGTAGTAATTTATTTTTTTGATGAAGGTAGATTGTTGCAAATATTTTTTCACGACGTAATTTAGCTGTTTTTATATAATTCTCAACTCTTTTTTCTAGAGAATCTTTTTTTATCTTTTCAAGCTGCAGGTCGCTTAATTCGACATCTTTTAACCAGTCAGAAAGAGTGCCTTTACTAACGTTAAGCCGGCCCTTAATATAGGAATAGCTATTGCCAGCCAATCTTAATTCTATTGCCTTGCGTCTGTCTACAATGCGAGCCATGATAGTGTATTGTACTACAAACAGGTCTAGAGTTCAATTCCTATTGTTAATATCTAGGATCAATCAAAAAATCCTGCTGTAAAGCAGGATTTTTTGATTGAAAAACTACTTTACCAGAGCGTAATATTCTTTTTGCTCGAGGACCTCTTTCTCGATTAGTGTTTTGGCTACCTTGGTTAAAATATCTAATTTTTTAGTTAAAAGCTCACGCGCTTTTTTAAGGGCGTTAGAAATGAGCTTTGATATCTCTTGATCAATAGCAAAGGCGGTAGTTTCGGAATAGCTTTTCTCTCCCGACATCTCTTTGCCCAAAAATACCAATTCCTCTCCTTGCTTGTAGACTACAGCCCCAAGCTTATCGGACATTCCAAATTGGGTTACCATTTTTCTGGCTAATTCTGAAGCGACTTTAAGGTCATTGGATGCTCCAGTAGTTAATTCTTTGAAAACTAATTTTTCTGCTACATAGCCTCCGAGTAAAACGGATAATTCGGATTCGAATTCTGATTTTGAACGGAGATGCTTATCCTCGGTAGGAAGTTTCAGGGTATATCCTCCGGCCCGGCCGCGAGAGATAATCGAGACCTTATGGACAGGATCGGTATGGGGCATAAATGTTGCAACTAAAGCATGACCAGCCTCATGATAAGCAGTAATCTCTTTCTCTTTCTTAGTGAAGGCATGAGAGCGTCGTTCTGGGCCGAGCATAACTTTTTCGATTGCCTGCAGAAGATTTTCTTGTATGATCTCTTTCTGATTTTTTCTGGCAGCCAGGATTGCTGCTTCATTAATTAAGTTAGCCAAATCAGCGCCCGAGAATCCAGGGGTTCTTTCTGCGACAAGCTTAAGATTTACATCTTTAGCTAACGGTTTATCCGTGGAATGAATTTTTAATATTTCTTCCCGATCTTTCATTGAAGGGTCTTCAAGGACAATTCTCCTATCAAATCTGCCGGGTCTTAAAAGAGCTGGATCAAGAATGTCCGGACGGTTAGTTGCGGCCATTACAATTACAGCATCATTTGTATCAAAACCATCCATATCCACTAGAATTTGGTTTAATGTTTGTTCTCGTTCATCATGACCTCCGCCAAGACCGGCTCCGCGATGCCTTCCGACCGCATCTATCTCATCAATAAAAACAATTGAGGGGGCAGTTTTCTTAGCCATGTCAAAAGTATCCCGAACTCGGTTCGCTCCTACGCCGACAAACATCTCAACAAATTCAGAACCGGAAACGAAGTAGAAGGGGACTTCAGCCTCGTTAGCTACGGCTTTGGCAAGCATGGTTTTTCCCGTACCCGGCGTTCCGACTAAAAGGATGCCCCGAGGAATATGAGCTCCTAGCTTATGGAATTTTTTAGGATCGCGGAGGAATTCTACTACCTCTGATATTTCTTCCTTTGCCTCAATCAACCCAGCAACGTCCTTAAAGGTGATTTTCTTTTGTCCTGATCCTGCTAGTTTGGCTCTTGAACGACCGAAAGTGAAAGCCTGCATTGAACCTTTTTGTGCTTGTCGAAACATGAACCAAAAAATTAGGACGATAAGAGCGAATGGTAAAATAGCGGGAAGGATATTAACCAGAAAGACGGTTAGTCCCGAAGGTTCTTGTATCTCTATATTGGTCTTAGCGAGTTTATCTTTTTCAGCGCCGAGATTAATTAGGGTTTCGAAAACAGATATGCCAGCTTCTTTCTTGGCTAGTATAGACTCGTCATTAGCGAGAACAACCTCTAAGTTTTCCCCTTTGACTGCAATTGTTTTAACTTCGCCAGAATTTATTTTCGTTACCAGCTCAGGAAGAGAGATCACGGCCTGTTTAGTAAGGGGGGATTCAAATAGCGCAACCAAAGAAGTTGCGGCAAGCAATATGACAAAGACTATTAAAATGTATTTGATTATGGGTTTCATAGATGATTATTGTATTATATTCAAAATTGATATTTTTTCAATGAGGTGATTTTAAAAACCCTTCTATAAAAGTATAAGCGCCGTCCCAGCTAAGGAACGGCGCTTCGGTATTTAGGCCACTAGGCCTTCGTCATCGACCTCGGGTCCGAACTCCTCAACTTCATAGTGGTTGTATTGTTCTTGAAGTTCGTTAAGGAGTCCAGCATCCTGAAGGTCCTGCATTGCAGACAGAAGATCTTTTCTGTGGGGCTCGATCCACTTGGCAATCTTATCGCCATCGATCAGGTCATGAGGATGTCTAAGAGCTGTCTCTAGGAATCTGAAAAGCCTCTGCCGGTGGCTGTAATAAATGCCGTCGGGATTTCTACTGCCACCAGACTTATCCTGAGCGGCTGGCATTGAAAATACCTCTCTCAGGGGATGCCATGGTTCAACTGTCCAATCTATCTCTTCCTTCTCTCTTACTCCAACTGAACAGTCGGAGCTCTCAACCAAGAAGATATGAATTTCGTTTGGGACCCAGTGCTTGTAAATCATGAAGGCTTTCCCGATCAGTTTCAAGACCGGGTATCCTGTTTCATCTCTTGCCTCTCTTGATATTGCGCTTTCTATCGACTCCTTATCTTCTGTCTGTCCCGTCGGCAAGCCATAGCCAGGTGGCTTATGTTCCTTGCTCCCCTTTGGAGGCTTCTTATTTTTTGGTAAAAGGACTCTTATCTCATCTGCCCGTGAAATGTTTGGGTCGGATGAGACGAAATCGAAATTTAATGAAACCGCGGACACGCTAGTTACCAGCTTCTTGAGGCCGGTAACTTCTTCCTCTTGGTCGCTCATTTGGCTACCCCCTATGTCAGTATTATTGCATATTTATTTAATTGTGTCAATGATATGGATGATTTTTAAAAAATATTTTTGAGTTGCGAATAAAAAGCGCCCCATGCATTTCTGATTGCATGGGGCGGGGAACTTTTAGAGTTTCAGTAGGCGGAGATGGCTCAGATGTTCGATTTGCGGGCTATCATCTCTTAGCTTATCACGGAGAGCCGATCTCAACCCATTAAAGCCATCTTCCATACAATGATTTACAAAAACCATATCTGGTTTGAGTCCATCTACGAACGTAACTAGCTCTGATTGGTCGGAATGAGCACTGTAGTCGAAGTGCTCTCCTCGACACCGGACATTAACCGGTGTTTTTACTAAGCTGTTATCTATCATTCGGTCTAAGACAATGGTCTTGCCGGGCCCAATGGGTTGATCTTTAACCTGGAAAAATTCCTGCATCGCCGAGCCATCAAAAACATGGCCGGTGGAGATAAGCACGTTATCCTTAACTGGTAACATTTGGATAGCGAACTCCACTCCGGCTCCCTGGTCGAGAGTCGCTGAAGAAGTGACGACGGGTCTGAAACCATATTCACCTCTTGCTGCGGATTGGAGCATGTTCGCGTAATTCAATCCATTCTCGATAAATATGACCGTTTTATCGGCCAGCCATTTCGCGACAAGTTCAGCCCCGACTTCTATCGCGAGGGTTTTCCTAACCCCTCCTGCGACAAAAACCTTGAAGCCGAGTTTGACTAACTTTTTGACAATGTTTGGCCCTCGATTGAGCTGAAATACTAGGAATAGTGCCTGCTTTCCATGGCGTTCAGTCTCTTCGAGAACGGCTTTGAGTCGGGCATCACTGGTTTCCAGTGTTTCTGCTCGATTACGGTTGCCATAGGTAGCTTCGATAACCAAAATTATTCGCTTGCAATCTCTGAACTTAGCCATTTCGAGGAAACTTTCGCTTATGGTTTTCACGCCATCGGTTGTTTCCTGTTTATGACCGGATAAATCACCCGAAAAAACAATACCGTCGCCATCAGGGCATTTTATAAGGGAGATGAAAGCTCCAACCATATGCCCTGAAAAGGTGAATCCGAATTCCCATCCGGGCCAATCTTCAAATGTGATCCACACGTCTTCATTATCCGAATCGAATACTTCGTATGAACCGTCTTCGGCTCGGGCAAGAAACTCTGAGACATCCTGCTTAGTGAATAGGGGAGCCGGTGCTTCTAGTCCAGTACGATCTGCTGCTCTTGCTACCTTCTTTTGTATATTCAGCGTATCTTCAAGTACAACCTTCAGTAACTCGAGTGTCTTCTTTGAAAAGAAAACTCTTGATTCGGGGTGAGCTAATATCAGAGGAAGTATCCATCCCGAATGGTCAAAATGGGCATGGGTAAGAATAATGAAGTCAATATGAATCCCCCTGAGAAGATCACCAGCGGGGAAGGTCGTAATTTTGTTTACGCCAGTTCCCTCAAATGCCATTCCACAGTCAATGACTCCGATTAAACCATTCTTCTGAATAAGTGAATTGCTTGATCCAATTCCTGTTTGCTCGCCTAACTGAATAATAAAATCTTTACGGCTGGCCAGATAACCTGCCAGCTCCTCAAACTTGATTACCTGCATGGCTCTTACCACTCCTTTTCCGTTTATTTAATTGTGAAGAGCTCGCTAAAAGTTAGAATTATAGGGTAAGCAATTCTAAATATTGGTGAACTCTCTCAAGGCGGGTAGGTCTAAACTTGATATAATGATACACTAAAATTATAAATAAGTCAATCCCATTAGAAGTAGCCTAGCCAAGGTCCTTTTAGGGACTCGCGCCCAAAGGGCGTGAGCTAGACTCCTAACGGGACAAATAAAAAAACATCCCGGGGAGGAGAGACCCATGTCTCTTCCTCCCAAGGATGTTCGGACTTCAGCTGGCGTCCTCGTTGTCGACCCAGCGCCGCTGACCGCGGTGCTGGCCTCGGGGAGTCTTGGGGGCGTACGAGCCCCGGTTGATTCCGTCGTCGGTACGGTTGCCGCCACTGGTGCGGGCGGTATCACCGACCTTGAATCCGAGGGCCTGTCGCATACGACCCTCCTCGGCCACGCGCTCGTCGCGCTTGGCCTGGAGCCCGATGCGGACCGCTGCCGACCTCTCGTTCGCTTGCGCGAAGTTGTGGCACGGCAGGAGGTCGGGGATTTCACGGGTCCGTCCGTTCTGGAGCGTGATCGTTTTGTAGATCACGTTTCCACTGCGGTCCCGCTTGAGGCGTCCCCGGAAAAGACACTCTCCGGGAT
The DNA here is from genome assembly GCA_016181145.1 of Candidatus Yanofskyibacteriota bacterium. Classification (GTDB taxonomy): domain Bacteria; phylum Patescibacteriota; class Minisyncoccia; order 2-02-FULL-40-12; family GWA2-44-9; genus 2-01-FULL-39-28. The sequence goes on along the minus strand of JACOZW010000057.1, from coordinate 494 downwards.
GGAATCCGATGACCGGGAGGTTCATCGGATCGGGCCCCACCGCCACGAACTGACCGCGGTAACGGACCACGCCGTTGTCCCTGACCAAGTCGCCGGTTGTGCGGTCGATCAGCGCCGTTCGGACGAACGACGTGACCGCCTTTGTACAGATCGGACAGATGACGCTGTCCGGCGCGGTCTCGTCGCGACCGTGGATCGTTTCGAGCTTTGCCGGATCTAGAGATCCGACGACCTGCGCGTGTCGCTGTAGGTCTACCGGCTGGAGGGCTGTCTGGCCCTTCTTACCGTAGATCCCCTCGGTCTTGAGACCGAAGGTGTCGGCTTCCATCCATGCCCGACCTTCGGGCGTGTAGGTCGCGACCCGGGGCCCTGCGCCCTCGGCTACGACCGCCGCCACCTTGTCGTCGGAGCCACTGCGCTCCGCGACGACTGTGTCGGTGGTGACCTCGGCGCTGACGCCGGAGGCCACCATGGCCGCGATCTGCTCGTCGGTT
>JACOZW010000056.1 GCA_016181145.1 Candidatus Yanofskyibacteriota bacterium | reverse complement strand
AAGAATATATTGATTCCCCACTTTTTTTCTTACGGCATCTTTAGATGCCTTACCTTTTCTAAAACCATCAACCTGAACCTCTTGCACTATCTGGTTCTCGGCATCTTTAACATATTTATCGAGCTCTTCCCGGCCGAGCTCAACGGTAAGTTTATAGTTGTTTTGCTGTAATTTGTTTAGAGTTGACTCCATTATTAGCTTAAAGCTTAAAGTCTAATGTCTAATGCGTTCAGCTTTAGTCTTTAGTCCTTAGTCGCTTTGCTCCTCTTTTTTTATTTCCCGTTCTTGGCGAGGCTCGCCTCCGGCGGCTTCTTTGTTCTCGTCTTCCGCGATCTCCTTATACTCCAGATTCTCTTTGGGAGAGCGGACATCTATTTTCCACCCCGTAAGTTTAGCAGCTAACCTGACATTCTGGCCCTTCTTACCTATAGCCAGAGAGAATTGATCATCCGACACTTCTACCAAAGCATGCTTTCTGTTCTCATCCACAATCTTAGTGTTTAATATCTTGGCCGGAGAAAGGGCGTTAGCTATAAAATCTTTAGCCTTTTCACTCCAAAGAATGATATCAATTTTCTCGCCCGAGAGCTCATTAATAACCGTCTGAACACGAACGCCCTTCTGTCCTACCAGGGACCCAATAGGATCTACTCCGCTTTCTTGCGATGACACCGCAATCTTAGTTCTTGAACCTGCCTCACGAGCTATAGCCTTAACCTGAACCGAACCGCTATCAATCTCGGGTACTTCCATTCTAAATAATTCTAAGACAAGTGTCGGATGAGCGCGCGACAAAAGCACGACCGGACCGCGGGAAGTTTCTTCGACTCTTAGAATGATACATCGGAATCTTTGGCCGATGCGATAATTATCGCCGTAAACCTGCTCAGCGGGTATGAGAAGCCCGTTAGTTTTACCTAAATCAATAAAAACCAGCGCGCCCTCCTTGCGTTGCACAACGCCGCTGACTATCTCGCCCTCGCGTTTTTTGAACTCAGAAAATATAGCTTCACGCTCTGCCTCTCGAAGTCTTTGAATAACAACCTGCTTTGCTGTTTGGGCTGCGATGCGTCCGAATTCAGTATGACTCTCGAGCTTAACAACTAACTCATCTCCGACTTTAATCTTTTTATTTTTCTTTTTAGCGTCTGCTAGGAGAATGTGCTTTTCCGGATTAAATTTAATCCTTAATTCAGAATCTTCAGATTCGGGAACTTCTTCTTTAACTTCATCTGTTCTTCTGGGCCTCTCCATCTCGTGAAGATCTTGTTTGTCCTCCAAAACCTTCACCGGTAAAGGTCCTGTAATATATTCTTCCTCGTCAACTCCTTCAACCACATAGTATATTTGAGTAATATCTAATTTTCCTGATTCGGGATCGAGTTTGGCTTTTATGATCTGACCCTTCTTGCCGTAATCTCTTTTATAAGCCGCGGCTAAAGCCGCCTCAATGGTCTCAAATACGCTTTCCTCCGATATCCCCTTTTCTTCGGCTATCTGTTTTATAGCCGATACAAACTGTTTTGTATCCATTATTAGCTTAAAGCTTAAAGTCTAATGTCTAATGCGTTCAGCTTTAGTCTTTAGTCCTTAGTCGCTTATTTAAAAATTGAGGCCCGCAACTGCGGACCATATCTGAGCTTAACCTATCAACGATCTAATCTTAACAAATAATTAACCACAAGTCAACTGTCGATAGTAGTAGTATAATTAAATGGATAGGTTATCCACATAAAATAGCTTTACAATAAAAATAAGGTTCGTTATTACAAATACATGCCCCCACAATCTCCCGCCCAAAAAAGAGAAGAAGAATTAGAGAAAAAATTAGCAGAAATAAAAGTAAAGGAAAATATAGAAGAATATTCCGCCCGAGCCAAAAAATTCGGCTTACCTTTTTCGACACTAAAGGGCGTACCCATAGACACAGAAGCTCTTAACCTTCTGGACGAAGAAGAGGCTCGGCAATCCAATGTCGCCGTTCTCTATAAGAATGAGGGTAAACTTATTGTAGCTCTCCTGGATCCCGAAAATGCAACCACTAGAAAAACTGTCGACTCTCTAAAACTAAAAGGTTATGCCCTAGACTTGCTTATCACCACTCCCGATATTCTTCGTTCTGTTTTAGAGCGTTATAAGGTAATCAAACAAAAAGTTTTCAAGGTAGGTGCGATAGAAATAGATGAAACAGAACTGGCACAGCTTCAGGACCAGATAAAAAACATAGGAGACCTTCAGAACAAACTGGCCTCTATATCGGTAACTAAACTGCTTGAAATTCTTATCGCCGGAGCATTGAAAACCGAGGCTTCAGATATTCATTTTGAACCCGAGACAGATGATGCCCGCCTCCGTTATCGCCTAGACGGAATTCTCCATGATATTACTAAACTTGAAGTTGCATATTATGAAAAGATACTAAATAGGGTAAAGGTTCTGTCGAAAATGAAGCTTAATATTCATGATGCGCCTCAAGACGGAAGATTTACAATAAAACAGAAAAACGTTGACATCGAAGTAAGGGTTTCCATTCTTCCCAGCGAGTTTGGAGAAACAGTTGTAATGAGACTTCTGGATCCGCGCACTATTAAATCAACGCTCGAAGAGCTAGGAATGCGCAAAGATTTAATGGACTCAATTAAAAAAGAGCTGACTAAGAAAACAGGGGCCATAATGACCAGCGGCCCGACCGGAGCTGGTAAAACCACTACCCTCTATGCTTTTGTTAATCATTTAAACGAGCCGGGAAATAAAATTATTACTATAGAAGATCCGATAGAATACCATGTCAAAAACATATCCCAAACCCAGGTTGATCCGAAAAGAGGATATACTTTCGCTAACGGCCTCCGATCAATAGTGCGTCAGGACCCTAATATCATACTCGTAGGCGAGATTAGAGACGCTGAAACAGCCGAAATAGCTCTCCACGCATCCTTAACTGGACACTTAGTTCTCTCAACAATACACACGAATGACGCAGCCGGAGTTGTCCCCCGTTTAGTGGACCTGGGTATACGACCTCAGATTATAGCACCGGCAATCAATGTGACGATTGCCCAGAGATTAGTAAGAAAGCTTTGTCCTAACTGTAAACAAAAGATTAAAGCATCTCCGGAAGTGCTTCAAAAAATTAAGACCGCTCTCGAGCCGATTAAAAACAAAATAGATGCCCGATTCTTCGAACAGGATTTGGATATATACCAGCCGAACAAGTGCGATCAGTGTAATTTCTCGGGCTATCGCGGAAGAGTAGGCGTTTTTGAGGCATTTATCGTTTCCAAAAATATCGAAGAATTAATCCTGACTTCGCCATCCATGTCCTCGATAAAAACCATGGCCATAAACGAAGGCATGATAACCATGATGCAAGACGCATACCTTAAATTAATAGACGGAATTACATCCGTGGAAGAATTAGAAAGAGTTTTATCCTAAACGGAGAACTGGAGATCTAGGACCTTTATAATCTGTAGGCAAAATCCGACTCTTAAAAAGAACCGGGACAGGATAGTTCCGAGGAGTAGTCCAGTCGAAACCAAACTATCCTAACTAAGATGTTACCCCGATTGGGTCTGCGATAAATCTTAAACCCAATTGCCTACAGATTACAAAGGTTCTGGCTATCGCCCATAGCTCGTATCGTCCCCATATTTTAATCTAAATTACTATGAATGTCAACCCTAAGATGGCTGTAGAAAGATCGGTCGTCGCTCCCACCAATATTACCTCAGACGACCAAGGACTTGACCAAGCTCTTCGCCCGAAGAGTTTTGCTGATTATGTCGGCCAGGAAAATATAAAGGAGACCCTTAGAATCATCCTTGGGGCAGCTAAAAAACGATCTGAAACCGCCGAACATATGCTCTTGCACGGACCATCGGGGTTAGGCAAGACAACCTTAGCCTACCTCATAGCAAGGGAGCTTGGCTCGAGCATAAAAATCACATCAGGCACAGCCCTTGAGAAGGCCGGTGATGTCGGCTCAATACTTACGGGACTTAATGATGGTGATATCTTATTTATCGACGAAGTTCACCGGCTGAATAAGGCCGTGGAAGAAGTAATCTATCCGGCGATGGAGAATTTTAAACTGGACATAGTCATAGGAAAAGGAAATTCAGCCAAGACCCTGCAGATAGATCTTCCTAAATTTACCCTCATTGCCGCCACAACAAAAATATCAATGCTCTCAAGCCCTTTTAGGTCACGCTTCGGAGTTAATTTTCGCCTTGATTTCTATAAAAACGAAGATATTGAAAAAATCATCACCCGCTCAGCGAAACTTCTTAATATCCAAATTAATCCCGCAGCAGTCTCGGCTATAGCCCAAGCATCCCGCTATACCCCGCGCATAGCTAATCGCCTACTGAAAAGAGTCAGGGATTATGTACAAATGCAGAATCAAGATATTGTAACTCCGGAACTAACTAAACAAGCCCTACAAATGCTTGAAATAGACCACTACGGCCTAGAGGAGACGGATCGCAAGATCCTTAGGGTTATCGGCGAAACATTCAATGGCGGACCGGTCGGGCTTAAATCAGTCGCCGCCGCAATCTCAGAAGAAGAGAATACAATCGAAGATGTTTATGAGCCGTATCTTATTCAGATCGGATTCATAGCTAGGACATCTAAGGGGAGGGTAACAACCCGAAAAGGCCTTGATCATATCGGTATTAAAAGACCTTTATTAGATTTATAATTAGCACACCGATGTCTGGTCATTCAAAATGGAGTCAAATCAAACACAAAAAAGGCATAACTGACAAGAAGAAAGGTCAGTTATTTTCCAAACTTTCCAAGCTTATATCCCTCGCCGCCAGGAAAGGTGCGAACCTTCAGTCAAACCTAGAGCTTAAAAGTGCTATTGATAATGCTAAGTCCTATAACATGCCCAACGATAATATCGAACGGGCAATAAAGAAAGTTTCTGATAAATCCGCCGCCCAGCTGGAAGAATTGTTCATCGAAGCAATCGGTCCGGGAGGAATTGCGTTAAAGATTAAAGCAATCACCGATAGCCGTAATCGGACCATAGCTGAAATAAAAAATATTTTGAGCGACAACTCATCCAAGATGGTCCCTCCAGGAAGTATCTCATGGATGTTTAGCCAACCGGCAATAATAACAGACGAAGCAACTCAGGATCAGATAACACGACTATTTGAATCACTTGATAATAATGATGATGTGGAAGACATCATTTCAAATTTGGAACAAATTTGAAATAGTTTATAAAGTTTTTAAAGTTCTAGTGTTTATAAAGTTTTCTTGGATCGGATTACTTACTTTATGAACTTTATGAACTTTATGAACTTTTAACTTTCTTGATTATACTTGGAATTGATCCTGGAACAACTCGCATCGGGTATGGTGTCGTTAAATCGGAAGCAGGCAAGTTAATTTGTCTTGACTATGGTTTAATTATCAGCACAGACCAGCAAAAAAAGGCTGATCTTAGTAAAGCCATCCTCGACCTATCTCGACTTATTCATCTGCATAAACCCAATATGGCCTCCATTGAGAAGCTTTTCTTTTTTAAAAATGCAAAAACCGTCATGGCAGTCAGCGAAATGAGGGGTGCAATACTTGCGGTATTATCTCAAAATGGCATCCCAGTCCATGAATACACTCCCCTGCAGGTTAAGCAGGCAGTCTCCAGTTATGGCCGAGCCGGCAAGGATCAGGTCCAAAGAATGGTTAGGCTCATTTTGGGCATAAAAGAAGATATCAAACCCGATGACGCAGCTGACGGATTAGCTATTGCAATTTGTTGTGCACATACTATATTGTAGTAAATTCTATAATAGTCTATAAAGTTATAATAATAAATCGTCTTGTTCGTCTCTGTTAAGTTCGCTGCAGGAGCCTATCCGAGAGACCTTAATGGGCCAAACCAGACTTAAGTAAGTCGTATGTTAATCGAAAACATTAACTATGCTCTCCTGATGGCGTCACTGGGATTATCAGAGGAAGATGAAGATACAGAAGATCCAAAAGAAGAAGAAGAGGAGGATGAGATCGAGGACGAAGAAGAAGAGAAAGATGATGACGATGATGAAGATGATGATTTACCCCTAGACAACAGCGACTGGGAAAGCTAGTCAAAAATAAACCCGACGAAGCGTCGGGTTTATTTTATCTTCAAAAATTTTCTAGGACCCACTTTTATTATATCCCCGCTTTCGAGTTTATGGTCCCAATTCTCTACCACAACATCATTAACCCTTACAGCCTTTTGCTCGATCAATCTCCTTGCCTCTGAATTAGATGTAACTCCTCCAGCAGCTGCAAGTGTTTTTACTATATCTCCCTCATTATCTATCTCCCTAATCTCATCGGGATTTTTACCTTCGGAAAAAACCTTTGCAAAATTTTCTTGAGCCTTTTTTGCCTCATTTTCCCCGTAATACATTTTAACTAACTCAAAAGCAAGCTCTTTCTTATATACATACGGCTGAGTCTTAATGTCTTCGTCATGTTCATCAATCCACTTCATACTTTTTTCAGTGCAAAGTTTAAACATTCCTCGAATAAATCCATCAGGTATCGCCATTGTTTTACCAAACATATCGCCGGGCGTATCAGAAAGAGAAATAAGGCCACCTTCTGATTTGCTCATTTTTTTGCCGGTCGTCGCGTCAACTAATAGTTGTGTCGCAAAAACCAGCTTATCTTTATTTACCAATTTCTTCTCAAGATCTCTTCCTACTAACATATTAAATGTCTGGTCGTTACCCCCAACCTCACCATCGATATTCATAACTACAGAATCATATCCCTGCATCAATGGATATAAAAATTCGTGCAGTCCGATAGGCTGACTACTATCTAATCGCTTCTGAAACATATCCCGCTGTAACATCTGCTGAACAGTTACATTGCTGGCTAATTTAATCACATCCCCAAAGGACATTTTAGCAAGCCATGAGCTGTTATACTTAACCTCAAAAGACCCTCGGGGCAGAATTTTATAAATCTGGCTGAGGTAATTTTTCATATTATCTCTCACTTCTTTCTCGGTAAGCGGTTTCCGAGCAGATTCCTTGCCGGTAGGGTCGCCTATCCTTGCGGTAAAATCACCGATCACTAAAACTGGTGTATGGCCTAATTTCCACAATTGCTTCAAAAATAAAATTGGAATTGTGTGACCAAGATGGATATCCGGTCCGGTGGGATCAATACCGAGATAAACTATACACCTACGACTTCCTAGGATTTTTATCGCCTCATCTACATTCGGAAAGACACCATCATTCTCAAGACGGCGCCCTATATCGCCTGTACGTCGGTCGAATGCTTCGCGTATAGCTTCCTTATCCGTAACTAGTGATTTTTTATTTAGTCCAAACATATTTCTCTTAAATAATATCTTTTATCCCCTTCCTTGTAAATATCGGTTTTTTATGGCAATATTATCCAATAAATGTTACCTAAGTTTACGGTGGAAAAACTCTATAGATCCGGCAGAGGAATCAGAAGAATAAAGCCTCGCAAGATATTTAAATCAGCCCTCACATTATTTGTGTGGTTTTTTGTTATTGGGACCATCATCTTTCTGTCTTACTTTATCTACCTTCAAAGGTCTATCCCCGATCCTGAATCTATAATCGCCAGGAAAGTCGGAGAGTCGACTAAAATTTACGATAACACCGGAGAGATCCTGCTTTATGATATCCATGGCGAAGAAAAAAGAACTATCATCCCATGGAAAGACATGCCTGAATCAATCAAAAAAGCCACCTTAGCCTCAGAAGACACTAACTTCTATGAACATCGCGGAATTGATATGAAAGGCGTAATTCGTGCCATTCTGCGCAATTTACAGAACGCTGAGATTTCTCAGGGTGCCTCGACGATTACCCAGCAATTAGTAGGCAACGCTTTGGTTGGCCGTCAGGTGACTTTGGGTCGAAAGATACAAGAGGCTATCTTAGCTATAGAAGTTGAGCGCCGTTTTTCGAAAGATGAGATTTTTTGGATGTATCTAAACCAGATCCCATACGGCTCTAATGCCTATGGTGTTGAATCAGCCAGCAAAACATTCTTTGGAAAATCGGCTAAAGATCTGACCAATGCCGAGGCAGCCCTGCTTACCTCTCTTATAAAGGCTCCGACCTATTACTCACCTTATGGGAGTCATGTTGATAGCCTTTTAGAAGTCAAAGATAGTACCTTAAAGAGAATGCACGAGCTCGGCTATATTAATGACAAAGAACTAGAAGAAGCTCTTACTCAAAAACTGGTCTTTAAATCCAGTATCGAAAAGATAAATGCTCCTCATTTTGTAATTATGGTAAGAGAATATCTGGTTTCAAAGTATGGAGAAGAAGCTGTTCAGAATAATGGGTTCAAAGTAATAACTACTCTGGACGCAAAACTTCAGTCTATCGCCGAAGAGGTGGTTTCCAAATACTCGAAAATCAATAAAGAGAAATACAAGGCTAATAACTCCGCTCTTGTTTCGCTGAATCCGAAAAATGGCGAAGTTCTCGCACTTGTCGGTTCAAGTGATTATTTTAACAGAGAAAACGAGGGAAATTTTAATGTCGCAACTGCTCGCCGTCAGCCTGGTTCATCTTTTAAGCCCTTTGCCTATGCCGTAGCTTTCAAAAAAGGCTACCCTGACGGAACTGTCTTATTCGATACCAGGACAGAATTTAATCCTAATTGTTCTCCTGACAGCTCTATGCAAAAAGATAAATACGGACTCGATTGCTATTCTCCTGATAATTACGATGGACGATTCAGAGGACCAGTGACCTTAAGATCGAGTTTGGCCCAATCTTTGAACCTTCCTTCAGTAAAAACACTATATCTAGCAGGCGTGAATGATACCATAGACTTAGCTGAAGCGATGGGAATTACTACTCTTAAAGATAGGAATCGTTTTGGACTTTCTCTTGTTTTAGGAGGAGCTGAAGTCAGGCCGATCGATCTTGTCTCAGCTTACGGAGTCTTTGCTAACGACGGAATAAGGAATCCTTGGTTTTTTATCAAAAAGATTGAGTCCGCCGAAGGCGGAGCACTGGAAGAGCATGTAGCCGAACCTAAAAGAGTTCTCGATGCGCAAGTTTCACGCCTGGTTACAAACGTTCTTTCGGATAATAATGCCCGAGCTCCTGTCTTCGGATATTCAAACTCTTTATTTATTCCTGGGAGGGAAGTTGCCGCTAAAACAGGAACTACACAGGAGAATCGCGACGCCTGGGTTTTAGGATACACACCGTCGATCGCAACAGGTGTATGGACTGGAAATAATGATAATAAATCAATGACAAAGGAAGGAGCTGGCATAAGTGCCTCTGGGCCTATGTGGCATGAATTCATGACTAGAGCCTTAGAGAACTCACCTCAAGAGAATTTCAATAAACCTGATCCGGTTTTTAGTGATAAACCTTTCCTTAACGGACAAATACCTTCGGAAACCCATACGATCCTGTATTATATTGACCGCAATAATCCGGCGGGTTCTCTTCCTTCAGATCCGCTAAATCAGGAAGAGCAGTTTAAAAACTGGGAATGGTCAGTAAGAAATTATTTAGGGCAACCTCATATCTTTACAAATTAAAGTCTTATCTGATTAAAATCTTTGCTAGCTGAATCCCCTCTTTTTTAAACTGATCATATAAGTCAGTGAGCCTCAGACTAAGTTCATTAGCCAAAATTTTATTACCAGCCTCTATCAAAAGAGTTTTATCTTTTTGAGTATAGCCAATATTAAACAACTTGTTTTGGGGAGAATGTTTGAAATGATCTTTTAAAAATAAATTTACTATTCCTGTAGTCTTTATCGTTATATTCTCTGAATTACTCATTAACCTCTTCTTTTTTTCAAACAAATTTTCTAAATTTCTAAACATACCAAGTAGTGATCTTTTCGATTAATTAAAATACTGCCTTGCAGTAGTAGAAAAATCTACTACCCAGCATATGAATTTTTAATTCCTGAGAGGCATAATTAAATATACTAAATCTTTACTATCCTGTTCCGGACGTAATACGACCGGACTTCCATGACCAGTGTATTCAATAACAACATTCTCTGTCGGTATTATTTTCAGGCCATCAAGTAAATAATGGTGATTAATAGAAATATCAAAAGGATCATTTTTTAAGACGGCATCAACGGAAACTTGGATATCACCTTTATCAGAATTTTTAGCGGTTAAAGATATTTTTTTATCGTCGCAATTCAGCTTGATATCAGCGATACTCGAAGAAAATAATCCAGCCAATCTGACATTTTTTTCTAACTCATCTTTTTTTGTGACTACTCTTGATATAAATTTATCTGGTATTACTTTTTTATAGTCGGGATAGTTTCCGTCAATAATTCTCGAGACTACTTCTATATCATCAGTTACAAATGCCATTTGGTTATCTCCTAGCTTAATAGTTATATCTTCCTGGATATCCGAAGCTAATCTAATGAGTTCTACAACTGTACCGCGCGGTATAATTAAAGCCTCCTTCTCTTTATGCTTAAGCTCGTTAACTTTTTCGGTCAATCTAAAACTGTCAGTTGCTGCAAAAGTTAGATGATTTGAAGAAAAATTCATATACACACCGGATAACTCAGGTCTAGTTTCAGATACCGCCACTGAATCAAAGACGGCAGTAAGTGAATTTTTTAAAACCTTAGAAGGAATTACAGAGAAATTATCGCCCTTAATTTTAGGTATAATAGGAAAATCTTTAGGATCTAGTCCTAGTATTTGAGTTTTATATTTATTGGTATTTAGAGAAAGTATATTATTCTTAGTAACCAGAGTTATTTTTTCTTCTCCTAAATTACCTATAAAATCTGAAAATATCCTGGCCGGTACTGCGATTTCTCCGGTCTCATCTATTTTTGCCCCTATATAATAATTAATCCCTATTTCTAAATTTGTCGCAGATATTTTCAATCTTCCGTTTTCTGTTTTGAGTAAAATATTATTAAGTATAGGCAAAGAGGGGTTACGCGAAACCACTCTTTCTACGGTAGTTGTAGCTTTAAGGAGATTTTTTTGATTAATAGTTATTCTCATATAAGTATATAAAATATTATTACTATTATAGGACGTATTTTAATGACTTTTAATACCCTGATACTTGAAATTATAGCGTGTTATCTGGGTTAATTCAATTTTATAAAATCTTATATCATGTTTATAACCTATGTATAGACGCCGTAAATCAAGGGATTACTTTCTGGATAAATAAGGCATAACTCTAGTAGAATAGTATTAAAAGGTTTATAAAAAAATAAACCGAGGAAGTTACGAGATGGATAATAACTGATTATAAACAGTTTATTAGTAAGCTATTTATCGAATGAATTATAAACTCGCTCCCGAATAAGCACTAACTCTTGTTTCATAGCCTCGTCATTAGTCTCTTCCTTTCTTATTTTTTCACAGGCATGGATAACGGTTGAGTGATCTCTGCCACCGAGTTTTTGACCTATTTCAGGAAAAGAGAGTTTAGTCTCTTCTCTAAGAAGGAACATAGCTACCTGGCGGGGCCTGACAACCTCTTTTTTACGACTTCTTTTTACTAGGTCTACGGTAGAAATACTGTAAAAGTCAGCAACACTCTTTAGCACAGTCTGAGGTGATGTCTTTCTGTAGGGATTATTCAGATAAGTAGCTAAGATGCTTTTTACCTCTTTTAAGACGGGAGATTTATTATAAATTTGACTGAAAGCCATAACCCTATTTAAAGCTCCTTCTAATTCTCTTACATTTTTCTGGATATTCGTTGCGATATAGGATAAGACAGTATCTTCTAAAGCATATCCGCGTTCAATCGATTTAATCTTTAGTATTGCCAGCCTAGTTTCGAAATCGGGAGTCCCTATGTCGGCCATCATTCCTCCTTCAAAACGTGAGCGTAGTCTTTCTTCAAGAGCCGGGATAGCTTTTGGGGGTCTATCAGATGACAGTATAATCTGCTTGTTCTTTCCGTGGAGTTCGTTAAAAATTGAAAAAAATATATCTTGGGTTCTTTCTTTCCCTGCAATAAATTGAACATCATCAATAATCATGAGGTCAAGCTTATAGTATTGGTTTTTTAGATCTTCAATAGTTCTGTTTTGGATGGCAGTTATCAGATCAGCGGTAAGTTTTTCTGCTGGAATATAAAGAACTTGGCTATCTCTGTGGTCTAAGAGTATTTTATTCCCCACAGCCTGAAGAAGATGAGTCTTCCCGAGGCCCACTCCCCCGTAAATGAATAATGGGTTATAAAGTTTTCCGAGGTTTTTTGTAATAGCTAAAGAAGCGGCATGGGCCAGTTCATTATTAGATCCCACAATATAAGACTCGAAAGAGTATTTTTTATTAAGATTAGTTAATCTATCTATATCTCTGTCTGTTTCGGCGGAATTTTTATCATCGAAAGCTCTGTCGAGAATAACCTTTGATACGTCCTGTTTTAGATTAACCTTAGGTATTCCGATCACATACTTAATCTCCCTAGTCTCGGGAGACAAGTGTCGTATTGAGTCCAAGATCTTTTTATTGAATTTATTCTCAAGCCACTCCTTTACGAAAGCGTTAGGAGCGCTCACTAATACTGAGTTAGTATCTTTGGATAAAATAGCTGTGCTTTTAAACCAAGTAGTAAAGTGGGCTTTTGAAAGAGAAAGCTCCATCTCTCCTAATACAGCCTTCCATAGTTCCTCGTTAGTCATGGTAAAGGAAATTAAAACTTAAAAATGAAAATTTAAAATTACAATCCGAAATTAAAAAATTTTGAACTGTAATTTTATATTTTGACATCTACACAGTAGCTTAATTAGCTAAACTACAGATGCACTATGCTTAGTATAGAATAATAAGAAGCGGGTTAAAGAGCTGAAAAAGTTGATATAGTGTTTATAACAAGTGGAAAAATACTTACAATATTGACCCCCACACCAAACAAGTATATAACCAGAATTTCGACTTGATAAAAAAAGAAAAAATTAACTATTTTTTTCTTGAGACTTGTTGTGGTGTGGGGGTTGACCTATCGCCTAAAAAATATTAAACTCCTATCTATATGTCAAAAGCTAAAGCCCTAACATTTAACCCTAAGAAAAGGAAAAGAAAAGTTAAGCACGGTTTTCTTAGTAGAGCCAGAACCCGATCCGGACGCAATGTTCTGGCGCGGAGGAGATCAAAAGGCAGATACAGACTCACAGTGTAACATATGGCTCTTTCTGCAAAAAATCGACTTAGTAAGAAGAGGGATTTTGATACTGCCTTTAAGAATGGAAAGACCGTTAGGGGCAGTTTTTTGTTCATTAAACTTGCTCAAAATGGTCAGCCGGTCAGTCGTTTCGGGTTTGTAATATCGTCAAAAGTCTTAAAAAGAGCTACTACGAGGAACAAAATAAGAAGATACCTATCTGATTTTATTCGTTTCAATATAAATAAAATCAAAGCCGGATATGATATCATAGTAATAATTAGGAATGGTGCTGTGGAGATAGACAAACTAAGAGAAGACCTAAGAAACATCCTAGGCTTATCAAGGATTATATGAAAAAAATAACAATCAGTTTTATAAAATTCTATCAGTACTTGAGTCGCTCAGTCTTTCGAAACGCGCAATTGCCTGTTTTGGTTTATGCAGGCTGTAAATTCCAGCCTACTTGCTCTGAATATGCTATCGAGGTGATTTCTAAGTATGGTTTTATTAAGGGATTAATCAAGGCTGTTTTCAGAATTTTAAAATGTAATCCGCTTAGCAGGGGCGGTATTGATAACCCATGATGGAATTATACAACACAATACTCTATCAGCCTCTTTTGAACGCTACAGTATTTCTTTATAACTTCATACCGGGGAGTGATTTCGGTTTGGCCATCATCACCCTTACAATCCTGATAAGAGTAATAATGTTCCCTTTAACACTTAAGACTGCCAAATCCCAGAGAGCGATGGCTAAAATAAATCCCAGCCTGAAGGCAATAAAAGAAAAATTCAAAAACGATTCGCAGGCTCAGTCAGCGGCCATAATGAATTTATATAAAGAGAATAACGTTAATCCTCTATCGGGCTGCCTCCCGCTTATTATACAGCTACCTATCCTGATTGCTTTGTATAAGGCTTTCGGAGCCGGATTTAAACCGGAGAGCCTAGATCTACTCTATGGATTTATAGGTAATCCTGGCACTATTAACACCATCTCGTTAGGTTTTTTAAATATCGGGTCTAAAAATGCGGTGCTGGCTGTTCTGACGGGAGTATTTCAGTTCCTGCAGTTACGCCAGAATAACGCGACGATGGCTGCCGTATCCTCCGACGGCAACAAAGAGATGCAGGCTATGAATAAACAAATGTTGTATTTTTTTCCGGTAATGATTATAATTATTGGCTGGAACCTCCCTGCCGGACTTCTGCTATATTGGGTTACCACGACACTTTTTTCTATGGGGGAACAGGTCTATATTCAGAGGAGGCATGGAGATTAACAGATAACAATATAGTAGATAGAAATTTAGTTTAATTAATTATGGACGAGACAGATCCAAACAACATAAAAGATCAGATTGCAAAGGCTATAAATAAAATAGTCGGCTTTATGGACCTGGAATGCCAGGTGGACGTAAAGGAAGAAACCGACGATAAGAATAATAAAGCTCTTCTTGTATCGGTTTATACGCCGGAAAATGCCAGATTCCTTATCGGTAAGGATGGGCAGAACCTGAAATCTCTGGAGCATATCATGCGCGCGATATTTATAAAAAAGATTGACGGTTTCTCGAATATTGTAGTAGACGTGAATGACTATAAAAAATCCAGGAGCTCCTATCTTGTGGATATCGCTCGCCAGGCGGTCGCGCGCGTCCGCAGTACTCAAAAATCCGAGGTGCTATTGCCTATGTCATCCTATGAGCGAAGAATCGTCCATATGGAACTTGCTTCTTGTCCCGACATTGCTACTGAAAGCATTGGCACGGATCCTCAGAGGAGGATAGTGATAAAGTTATATCCTTAATAAAAACATCCCCGGCCGGGGATGTTTTTATTAAGGCAGGATGTTTACTCCATATAATTTTTC
>JACOZW010000055.1 GCA_016181145.1 Candidatus Yanofskyibacteriota bacterium | reverse complement strand
AGATGAGTACGCATGAAATTGATTTTGCTAAAGTTAATTCTGGGGTAGTGGTATATCCTAGAATCGGGTTTAATCCATATATTGCCTACAAAAATCTTTTCGAATTTATAGAAGAGCTGGCTGAAAAGGGCAAGCTCTCCCATGGCTACCAATTAATAAAAGATTCTGAGGCAAGAAAATCTTTCGACTCAAAAATTACGCCTGGAGCTGGTAAAAGAGCCATATTTCAAGTAAGAGGAAATTTCGATGATTTTATGATGGCAAATTTTCTCTCGGATGATGATTTTCAGGATTTTGTAGATAAGCACAATCTTTTCGTCGCCGGTCGCCGTTTTAATCCGGATAAGCTTGTTACGGAGGTGTATATTAAGTCGAGAAGCGGCAAGGATTATCGAAAGATGCTCAATGACAGCTTGTATCATCCGCCCCATGTGCTGATCAATGAGGATAAGGCTAAGAAGGGTGAACTGTATCTTGATCATGTTTTTGAGGGCAGGACGCTGGTTACTCGATACATTCCGGCTGTACTCAGGGGATTATCTTATCTTTTCGGAGGTATGGTAAAGCTTGAGACAACGGAGTTTGAATTAGACAATAGTGAAGAGTCTTGGCTCTGGCGTCAGGATCCGGAATACAGGCCGAAATACAAAAGACATCGCGTGATTTATTCTTGCCTGGGTCAAAAGATAGGTAAAACTTTGATTTCTACCGATGAGGGGGCACGATAGTATGGATAATGTGAAGAGGTCGATCGAAACCTTAAGAGTTAATCTTAGGGATAAAGAGAAGATACGAGTTTTTAGCTTTGAAGAATTCCTTGAATTAACACGAAAAGAGCCTCAAAGAGTCTTACGAAATATTTTTCAGTTATTTCACGATATGATCAAGACTCATGTTGTCAGGGGAGAGGATGAATACCCGGAAGATCCTGAGAGTATCGGTTTCACTAAGTATGATTGCTCAAGGTTGTTTGTTAACGGATCGGATAATCCTTTTTTTTCCGATAGGCTTTTTGCCAACCGATTTATCAGGCAAATTGAATCACTAAGGCAAGGGTCTCAGCAAAATAGAATCTATATTTACGAAGGGCCTCATGGTTGCGGTAAGAGTACTTTCCTAAATAATTTACTGAGGTCATTCGAGAACTATACGGAGACTGAAGAAGGACAAGGTTTTGAAATCTTTTGGGATATGGCGGTAGATAATATTAAAGTCAAATTCCCTTGTCCAAGTCATGATCATCCATTATTAATTATTCCAAAAGCCTACCGAGTTGATTTTTTGGACAGACTACTTTCAGAAAATATGACGGAATTTAAGCATAGACTTTCTCATGAAAAAGAATACGAATGGCTGTTTGAAAGAGAGGCGTGCACGATTTGTAAGTCTATTTTTTGGGCTTTACTCGATAAGCTAGGCTCATTGGATAAGGTTCTCGATATGGTTAAGGCTCGTAACTATAAATTTGATCGTCGTCTAGGCGAGGGCATCAGTGTTTTCAATCCCGGCGATAAGCCGACCGATGACGCGAATCTAACCGATAAGCGCATTCAGACAGGTTTGGATAAAATTTTTGGCACTAATGTTGTAAAATATATGTTTTCGCTTCATGCAAAGACTAACAACGGCATCTATGCCTTAATGGATATAAAATCTCATAATAAAGAACGGCTCCTGGAGCTTCATAATATTATTTCCGAAGGCGTTCATAAGCTGAACGGTATAATCGAGGAAAGAGTAAGTTCACTTTTTATTGCATTGATGAATCCGGAGGATAAAGAAATAATCGAGAAAGAAGCGGGGGCCAAGTCATTCCAGGGTAGAATTCAGTATAATAAAATCGCCTATATAATGGATGTCCCGACCGAGATTAAAGTTTATCATAGTATATTTGGCAATGATATTGATTTATATTTTCTCCCTCGGGTTTTGGATAATTTCGCGAGAGTGATAATTTCTTCCAGAATGGTTGCCGGATGCGTGCCTCTGAAGGATTGGATTCCGGACATAGGCAAGTATAAGAAATATTGTGATGAATCCGGGTTTCTTCTGCGGATGGAGATATATGGCGGAATTATTCCCCCATGGTTATCCGAGGAGGATAGAAAGAAATTAACTGCATCGGTCAGGCGAAAACTTATTGCTGAGGGTGAGCGGGAAGGCGAAAAAGGTTTTTCCGGTAGAGATTCGATAAGAATTTTTAGTGATTTTTTCCGTTGTTATAGTGAAAAGCCCGGCTTGATTAACATGAGTAATGTTTCGGATTACTTCAAGCACAAAATAGGTAGTAATCTGAGGGATGAAAAAATACCTAAGAATTTTATCACTTCTCTCACCGGCTGGTACGATTATCAGGTCCTGGGTGAGGTGCGCGAGGCGCTCTATTTCTACAATGAAGATCAGATTTCCACAGATATTCAGAATTATATTTGGTCGGTCAATTATGATCTTGGGAGTAAGGTGAGGTGTGAATGGACTGGCCAGGAGATAGTAGTCTCTGCCGAGTTCTTAAAAACCATTGGTGCTTATTTTGTTGGCAAGGAAATGCATGATCAGTATGCCGCAAACTTTGCCAGAGACACCCAGAAAAAATATGTAAAAATTGTTGCCCAGGAGCGTGATAAGAAAATAACTGAGACAGAGTTATATCTCGAACTTTTCAAGGCCTATACCAAAAATCTTAAAGAAAAAGCGCTCGAACCGTTTATCAAGAGTAGTAGTTTCGTCGATGCGGTAAAATGTTTTGGGACCAGGGAATTCGACACCTTTGATACAAGGATTAAGTTGCATGTTACCCACATGGTTAATAGCCTGGTAAATAAGTTCGGCTATACGGAACAGGGAGCTAAGGAGATATGTTTATACGTTATAGATAATAAACTAGTCGAGAAGTTTGCTTAGGCCACATTTAGACACAGGCTATCCGGATAAAAATGATTGTAAGCAGCAGTAATGCTGCTTTTTGTTTGTAGGTTAAGACCTTGATTTTATTTGAAATTTTCAATATATTGATGCGCAGTAACTGTTCCTTGAAACGAGGTGTTCATGGCAAATAACCTTGAGGTAGATGAGGTTATGTATCTTAGGATATATCTAGGCTTATGGCAGAATATTTTTCCGGAAGCCAGGATTCCTTGATTAAGATATCGTGTGCTGGTTTTAGCCAGGCTCATATGGTACATAAAATCCTTGGTGCCCCGCCTAGCTACATTGGTTTTGATAGAAAACCTTTATTGTCTCAGGAGCATATTGATAGTATTGCGATTCCTAAAACAGCACTCGTCTCTACGAGATCGGTTGAACCCGATGGATCTGACTGTAGCGAAAAGATTTTAGACAGCATCAATCTTTTACAGGCCCAGATCATGGATTTCGAGGACAGGATCGGTACTAATATGAGCCTAATAAACTTTTTAGGTTCTTATAATAAACTGCTTAATACTGGCGGTGCTGAAATTGGCGAAAAACCCCTTCGGGAAATATTTAGGGATAAGGGTATGGAGACGGAAATGATGTCTCTGCTTGGTAAAGAATCATCGCGTATTCTTAGTGAAGATATCTGCACTCCGCTTTATAATACCGTTCTCATTTTGGATTTATATGCTCAAACTAAGGGTTTGATAGAGTTGCGTGAGCGGGCAAGTATGGGTCTGGAAGAGGCATACCACTATCTAAGGGATATTAACACGCCTAATGTAGCAGAAGCTGATAGGGTTTCAGTCTCTGCCCCCGAGCCATCCAAGAAAAGATTAGATCGGGTCGTTATTCTTTTTGATGAAATCGAGAAGGGTAATGAGGCCCTTCATAATCTTCTCCTTGAGATCATGGAGGACGGGAAGGTAACTCTTGCTAACAATGAAGTCACGGACCTGAGCAATGCCTTTATCGTGTTAACCGGTAACATAGGCGCAAAACTCATTGGGGACGCAGTAAAGGGAAAAAAGACCATTGGCTTTGGTATGCCCGGTAATACTAATAATCTTGAGGTTTTGGATAAGCAAATTCTGAGTATTACGGAGAGGGCGTTAGATAAAGTATTTTCTCCGGAATTTAAGGGTAGGTTGGAAAATATTATCATTTTTCGACCGCTATCGCCGGAAAGTTTTCGCCAGATTCTTGATGACCGGATTGAAATTTTTCAGACTGCCTTAAAGTCTCACAATATCGAACTTGAAATTGATAATGCCGTAAGGGATGCAGTGGTCAAACAAAGCCTTCATCGCCCAGAGGTTGGTGCCAGGCTTCTGGATCATAAATTTAAATCAGTGATTAAAGTTCCCTTGAGTAGAGAATTGGCGAAAAGGAAGAATTTTCAGGGAAGTGTGAAAGCCTCAATCAGAAACTCAAGAGTAGAGTTTGAATTTGATAAAGCCCACCTTTAATTAGGGGGCCTGTCCGGAGCCCTTTCGAAGGGCTTTTTATTTAGCTTATTTTTGATACTATAAACCATAGAATAGATATTTTAAGCCGTATGTACCCCTATCTACACATTGGACGGGCGAGTGATTTAGGTAATTTAAAAGATAGAAAAATATATCGGTTGCTAGAGATGATGCCGGGGGTTTTGGCTTGGGTAACTTTAGTTCTAATTATTGTCTTATCATTTATTACTCCGGTTTTCGTTGCTGTCTTCATAATAATATTTGATGTTTATTGGCTTCTCAAGACCGTATACCTGTCTCTTCATCTCAGGGTTTCTTATAGTCGACTGAGGGAAAATCTCGGGATGAGCTGGTCTGAAAAACTGAATAAGCTGGATTCCAAAGAATTCAAGCTTAAATCTATTCAATCTTGGCACGATATTTATCATTTGGTCTTTCTGCCTCTGTATAAAGAAGATTTCTCTCTGGTCTCGGCATCAATGGAAGGATTATTAAGATCGAATTATCCTAAAGAAAAAATTATGGTGGTCTTGTGCTGGGAGGAAAGGGGTGGGGAACAAACCGAGGCTACTGTTCGCGAAGTTGAGAAATCTTATGCAAATAAATTTTTTCGCTTTCTTTCGGTTATGCATCCAGCTGACCTTATGGGTGAAGTTCCGGGCAAGGGTTCCAATACCGCTTATGCGGCTGGTATTGTTAAGGAACAGCTGATTGATCCTTCGGGAATCCCATATGCCAGTATTCTGGTTTCTAATCTTGATATCGATACTGTTGTTTTCCCTGATTACTTTGCTATTTTAACTCATACTTTTTTAACTTCAGAAAATCCGCTCAAAGCATCCTATCAGCCCATACCCTTGTATATAAACAATATCTGGGAAGCCCCGTCATTTGCGAGAGTTGTAGCTTTTTCGGCGACATTCTGGCACACAATAAAGCAGGAAAAACACGAAACAGCAACTACGTTTTCGTCTCATTCAATGCCGTGGCAAGCACTGGTTGATGTGGGTTATTGGCAGAAGAATATGGTTTCAGAAGATTCGCGCATTTTTTGGCAGTGTTTTTTGAGATATGACGGTGATTATCGGGTTGTTCCCATGTATTACCCTGTTTCTATGGATGCCAATGTAGCATCTACTACTTGGCAAACTTTTAAAAATGTATACAAACAGCAAAGACGGTGGGGATATGGCGTTGAGAACATTCCCTATTTCTTGTTCGGTTTCATGAAAAATAAAAATATATCTAGGATTAAAAAATGGCGATATGGATTTATGATTGTCGAGGGATTTCATTCTTGGGCGACTAATGCCGTAATCATATTCTTGCTTGGCTGGCTTCCGGTAATCGTCGGCGGAGCCGAATTTAATAAAACAGTCCTATCTTTCAATTTGCCCTATATTACCAGAGCCATCATGACGCTTTCGATGGTAGGCCTGATCTCAACCGCTGTTCTTTCTATTATTTTACTGCCACCTCGTCCGCCAAAATTTGGAAAGTTTAAGTATCTATGGATGGTCCTACAGTGGATATTGTTTCCGGTTACTACTATTGGTCTCGGACTTCTTCCTGGTCTCGAAGCCCAAACTCGGCTTATGCTAGGGAAGTATATGGGGTTCTGGGTTACACCAAAGACTCGACACTTATCATAGTAAATCCCCAGCCATTTACAGACCGCATAAAATTCTACTGAATTTTTGCTCTCTCTCAGCCCGTCGGCTTCCGAAACGTTCTGTAAATGGCTGGGGATTTACTATTTACAATTACCCATTGTCTTGTTAGTATCAATCAGTTTTTTGAAGTGGGGTAGGAGGAAATATGAGGGCATATTCAAAGGGAACTATAACAAAGTGGGAATATAAGGCAGTTTGTCTAGGTTATTCCTCTGGTGCGAGAGCAGATCAACAGTTAAATTTTTGGGGCGAAGAGGGATGGGAGCTAGTTTCGATTAGCGCTCACACTGCTTACTTAAAGAGAAGCAAGGGAACTTATAGAAAAGAAGTCTAACGTGATCCGGCTGATGCCGGATTTTTATTTGTCACCTAAAGACGTCCTTCGAGGACGTCTTTAGGTGACAATGACTTTATAAACTATTTACAGATGCCACAGGACTGACAATCCAGCTTAATCGAGGTAGCTAGTACACCCGATACTAAGGCATTCCACATCCAATACTGAGAGTCAAAACCAGCCAGGGCAAGCGCGAAAGACAGAACCCCGAAACCCCAGAATGACTTCCAGACCCAGCACTTAGCATGTTTTCTTTCCATACAATTATAAAAGTAATTTATTAAAAAATGAGTTGTTATCGACCCTATACCATTCCCAACCAACCCCTTCCCCACAATATTTACTAAAATTAGATTTATTTATCATTAAATCTCTTCAAGTTATCTTATAGATAGCTTTCAGAAATTTAATCTCAACTAAATTTAATTGTAAGTAAATCTATGAGAAAAGGTTGGTCGGGGATGGTATTATCTTAATTCTATAATATAATATTCACCCAGACAACTATTCAAAGTGAGTTAATTTCTGAAAAGACTCAAGCCGTTCGCGCAGAAGTGGATAATTTTTCAGGGAGGAGTCTTCTTTGAGGAGAAGCCGGGCTTCAAGACGCGCTTTTTTAATAAGCTCGACATTAGCCAAAGAAGCCATCGCCAAGTCAGGTAAACCTGACTGTTTGACTCCAAAGAATTCTCCCGGTCCGCGTATTTTCATATCTTTTTCTGCTAGATCAAATCCATCATCGCATTCTACCAGTGCTTTAAGCCTCTGGTTGACGGACTTTTCGGCACTAGAAGATAGGAGCAGGCAGTAGGATTGATGTGCGCCCCGACCTACTCGTCCGCGGAACTGGTGGAGTTGGGCCAGTCCGAATCTTTCTGCACTCTCTATCATCATAATACTGGCGTTAGGGATATCTACGCCGACCTCGATTACCGATGTAGAGACTACAATATCGTATTCACCATTTTTGAACTTATCCATTACCCCATTTTTTTCTTTAGGCTTCAGTTTGCCGTGAAGCATCGCAACTTTCAGGTCAGGGAATACTTCTTCCGATAATTTCCTGTATTCTTCTTCAACTGCCTTCACCTCTTGCCACAGAATATTCATTTTTGATCTCTTGTTGTCGACTTTAATTTCTTTCTTGGGATCGCTGATTTCGATTCGGGGACAAACCACAAATACCTGCCTTCCTTTTTTTACCTCATTCCTGACGAATTGGTAAGCATCTCTTCTCTCTTTGGGTCCGACGATCTTCGTAATAATTTTTTGCCTGTCTTTGGGCTTCTCTTTGATAAGGGATATATCCAGATCCCCGTAGATTGTCAGAGCTAAAGTGCGGGGGATAGGGGTGGCAGTCATACTCAATAAGTGGGGAATTAAAGGATTTCTGATTTCGGATTTTGTATTACTCCCTGGTCCCGAATTCGTAATTCGTAATTCGGAATTTGATAATAATGCTTTTCGTTGGTGAATTCCGAATCTATGTTGTTCGTCGATTACAACTAGGGCGAGTTTATCAAAAGAGACATCTTTTTGAATCACTGCGTGCGTGCCGATAATGATCTGTATCTGTCCTGAGGCAATCCCTTCTTTCAGGATTTTTTTGGTAACGGGCTGACCATCCAGTTTTGATTCTGAGCCAGTCAGTAGAGCAGTGTGTACAGAGGCATCTTTAAAAAGCAGAGCTATGGTTTTGTAATGTTGTCGGGCAAGAACTTCAGTTGGAATCATGAGTGCAGTCTGATGGCCTCTTTTTGCGATTTGATAGGCAGCAATAAGGGCAACTACCGTTTTACCGCTTCCGACATCTCCTTCCAGCAATCGGTTCATCGGATAGCTTTTTTGGATATCTTTTAATATCTCCCAGGCGGCTATTTTCTGATCGGTGGTAAGGCTAAAAGGTAATTGGGCTATAAATCCCTGAATGAGTTCCTGGTTAAAAGGTATTGAAATTGATTTAAGCTGATTCATCTTCCTTCGTTCCAGGAGTGCTTTTATCTGAAAAAGGAGCAGATCTTCAAAGGCAAATCTGTCTTTTGCTGTCTCGGCACTTTGTAGATTCTTTGGAAAATGAATTTCGGACAGAGCCTTTGATATATCCGGAAAATTATATTTAGAAAGTATTGATTCCGGAAGGGGATCTGTGAGTGCAATGTCTTTTATGAGCGGTTTAATGAGGAAGCGGAGATATTTGGAAGTAACACCTTCGGTTTCAGGATAGACCGGCACTAATCCGCTCGTATGTTTTAATCCTATCGTCTGGCTGTCAATATTTGAACCAATTCGTTCATAGGCGGGACTGGATAGATAGAGACCATTTTTATTCAGGCTTACTTTACCGGCTAGACTTACCAGAGTTCCTTCGGTAAGTTGGTTTTCTATATATGGCTGGTTAAACCAGACAACTTTGATAGCCCCGCTTGAATCGCTGACAATTGCATTAGTGACTGACATTCTGCGTGGGAAGATATGCCTGCTTGATATCTTCAATACCTCTCCCTGGATATTCACTTTCTGCCCTGGCTCCGCCCGATCTATCGGAATAATTTCTGTATAGTCTTCGTATCGTATGGGAAAGTGTCTGAGCAGGTCTTTAACAGTCCTAATTCCCAGCCTGCTCAGCTTTGAGATATTTCGGGGGCCGACATTGCGTAGTTTTTCGATGGATAAAGAGGGGTCCATATTCAGGACATATTATAACAGTAAGCGGTTAACTTTTGAAGACCAGCCAACATATCCGTCCCTAGGTCATGTAAGCGTTGTGTTCTTGGGTAGATTATATATAATTTTTTTATGATTAAGGTGGTCAATGTGTCTAAAAATTATGGCGAACAGAGGGCGGTTAATAACCTCTCTTTGGGTATTGAGAAGGGGAGCATCTTCGGCTTTCTGGGCCCCAATGGCGCGGGCAAAACCACAACAATAAAGATGCTGACCGGCATTAATAGTCCCGATCAGGGCAAGGTAGAAATAGACGGATGGTCTCCGGAGCTAAGTTCAGTAAGAGAGAAAATAGGATTTAAACCCGAAGAACCTCATTTTTATGAATATCTTACTGGTCTTGAGTTTATAAAATTTGCCGGGAATCTGTTTGAGCGAAGCTATCAAAAAAAGGAGAGTGATTATCTGGGGGTTATGGAGTCTGCCGGTCTTTATGGTGTTCGCGATAAAATCATCAAGCATTATTCTAAGGGTATGCGTCAGAGACTTGGATTTGCTCAGGCGATAATCAATGATCCCGAATATATATTTCTCGATGAACCGCTTGAAGGACTTGATCCTATCGGCCGGAGGGAGCTTAAAAACATGATCGAACGGCTTAAATCTCAAAATAAAACTATTTTTTTCAATTCGCATATCCTCTCCGATATAGAAATTCTTTGCGATCAGATAGGAATAATCCATAAATGGAAACTGGTATATTCCGGATCAGTATTGGACTTTTGCCGGGGCGAAGATTTGGAAAAAAGATTTATTGAAGAGATAGAGAAAATAGAAGGCAGTCATAGCGTGGCTTAACTTTCTAAAAATCATGAGAAGAACAATTGTTATAGCTAAAAATACATTCAAGGAGACTATCAGGGACAGAATAATGTATGGTATTTTAGTTTTTTCTTTTTTATTCCTTTTCTCAATTACGGTTATCGGCTCACTGTCTTTAGGGGAAGACCTCTTTATTATTCGGAGTTTCGGCCTGGCCGGTATATATCTTTTTGGACTTATTATTACAATTTTCCTCGGGGCATCGCTCATCTACAAGGAGGTAGAATTCAAGACTATATATATTATTCTTTCTAAGCCGGTTAAAGATTCGGAGGTGATTTTAGGCAAATTTTTTGGTCTTTTGGCCAGTATTATCGCCTTAATCGGCTCAATGGGCTTGATCTACTTGTTAGTAGTTTGGTTCAACGGGGGAGGATTTGATTACAGAGCCATGCTGGCGATGGTTCTTCAGGTTTTTGAATTTTCAATTATAATATCTGTTTTAATCCTTTTCTCGACTTTTTCGACTCCCATTGCTTCAACAATTTACACTATCGTTGTAGTTTACTGTGGCCACCTTTTGAGCCTGATGTTTAATTATGTCGCGAGCGCAGGCGACTTTCAGAAGTATTTGTTATTGGGCGCCTATTATCTCTTTCCTAATCTGGAGAAATTTAATATCCGTAACCTTGTGGTCCATGGCTTCGGTATAACTCAGAGTGAATTCCTCCTGACGGCGGGGTATGCGACTATATATACCAGCTTGGTTCTATGCCTGGCCCATCTCATATTCCGGAAGAAGGAGTTTTAGCTTATGAAAAATTTTACGATACTATCAGTTCTTATTTTGGGAGTTATCGCTTCTCAGTATTTTTTTGATCTTATTCGGCCCAAGTACTCGGAAGTACCGCCTATCTTATTACCAGTACAGGCTGTTAAATTGTCGGACCTGGGCCTTCATTCTGCTGTTTCTGGATTCATCTGGGTTCAAGCAATACAGAATATTTTTACTCCAGGCACTAAGCATCAGCTTCTGCTTCCGGATTACCTTAATTTAGTAGTTGATTTAGATCCGAGGTTCAGCTATCCCTATGCTTTCGGGACACTCGTTTTACCGGACCTTAATTTTGTGGATGAGGCCATTAAAATAGGGGAGCGGGGATTAAGGGAGGCAGATTCCGACTGGCGCATTCCGTACTATTTAGCTACTACCTATCATATTTTCAAACACGATAGAATAAATGCTATAAAATATTTCGATATTGCCTCGAGAATGACTGACGCACCAGATTCGGTAAAAAGAGTAGCAATTAACTATGGAACAGCTCCAGATATACGTCAGCAAACTAAACAGATATGGTTTTCAATTTTTGAAACTTCCAATGATGAATTAGTTAGGGAACGAGCTAAATTGTATATACTGCATTATGAATATATGGAAATACTTGAAAAGGCAGCCGGTATTTATAAACAAAAATTTGGAAGTTATCCCGAAAATTTAGACAAATTGATAACCGCGCGGATTCTAAAAGAAATTCCCAAAGATCCGTTTGGGTTTGAGTATACTATTGATTCAAGGGGTCGGGTGAATATTAGAATTGAGTAATTAGATTTTGGTGTCCTCGAGGGGACGCTTCGCTATCTCACTCGCAGACATAACGACTCGCTTCGCTAGTATTATGTCTGCTCTTTGAAACCTTGCGGTTTCAATTCTTCCGCCACGGGGCGAGACTTTCTCGCCCCGACCCCCACTCCGTTCGATTCTTCTCTCGGTCAAGTAACTAAAATACCCGGAATAAATCCAGGTATTTTAGTACATTGTGCCCTCGAGAGGAATCGAACCTCTATCGCAAGATCCGCAATCTTGCGTCCTATCCGTTGAACGACGAGGGCATACGTTGAGGGCATCCTACAGCCCTATTCTCTTGGAGATTATATCTACCAAAGAATTCTCATGTTCCTTCTCTGGTAGAAAGTTTATCAGTAACGAGCGGATAATCAATGGGTTTCTGTCCGCTATGGAGACTTTGATATAGGGCACATACCATTTTTTTGGTTCCAGACTCAACTCCTTGTCCATGCCGGGGCTGTAATGAATCCAAAAAGAACGCAACTCGTCGTAGTAATGAATTTCTTTACCGATATTTATACCTGCCTGAGTTATGGTAATTTTTGATATTTCCGGTTTTTTGTTCGAATAAAGAATAAGAATCAACGAAGAGAGGAGCAAGAAAATTGCAGTTAAGGCATCTTTTTTGAAAATCAGCATCGCAGCTCCGCCAGCCGATAAAGCAATTATTAGTAATGACAGATATCTTTTCTGGGGATTGAAATAAAATGACGGAGCTTCCCAAGAAATTTGGGGGGGTGATTGGCGCTGGGGGAGGATAGCGGATACTCTTACTGCCCGATCTTTTAACGTAGAAACGGCCTCTTTCAATGGCGGCCTTCGGGTTATCGTCTTAGCTGCTATCTTATTCTTTTTTCTCAGATCAAGGACCTTGGGCATAATTATTTTGGCGGTGAGGGTGAGATTCGAACTCACGGTACGGTTTCCCGTACAACGGTTTTCAAGACCGTCTCCTTAAACCACTCGGACACCTCACCAGATTTAATCTTCTGGGCCAGAGGTCTTTTTAAAGGCGTTGAAGCTCTTAGAGATTTCGCTTAACAGAAACGCTCCAAGAACCTCATAGCTTAGGAATCTAATTGACGGAGAGACTTCTCGATGAAGAAAGAAACCGAGAATAAGCATTGCTAAAAGTGATATCCACCAGATATAAACGAATAGTTCGCCTGGTTTAATGTTTAGTTTTACTCCTGTCCAGCGGGAAGTTTCTTTGTGGACGATATAGACACCGAGAAGAATGAGATAACTTGTAACGAGAGCTTCTGAAACTTCAAATTTAATGCTTAGAAAATCAAACCAACTTAACCCCAAGAGGACTGCAGTCCAAATAATGAGGAAGTAGAAAATAAGGTCCTTTACTGAGGATAATTCTGTCCTGTAGCGCTTGGCTACTGTCTGATTATCCATAACCTCATTATAACATGGTTTTATTGATCTTTCTACTGACCTCTAACTGGCGGCAGGATGCCTTTTATAGCTACGCGTTTCTAAAAAACTTCTTTGCGAGGCGCGGAAGAAAATGTTCCTTAACGTCAAAAATTGAGTATATGAGATATATTATCTCCAGAATATAAATATAGACACCATATGAATCCCGACACCCTACAAAGTATATCTTGTTATACGCCTCCGGCCATAAGCGACGGTAAAGGTATTTTAAGCGAAGTAATCTTTTTTCACTACTTACGATCAGCAGTTTCTCAAGAGGGTAATTACGCACTAATTCTTTTGTGAATAAAATATTTTCTACCGTGGTGTGAGAATGTTCTTCGAGAAGGATCGGAGTATCAATTCTAGACTGGATGAACGCGCCACCAAACGAAGCTTCGCTTGGACAGTTTTTGCGGGTACACCCGCCGGATACAATAATGGCATCAAATACTTCCTCACTTGCCAGTTTAATTGCCATTTCGAGCCTTTCTAAAAATTCTCGGTGGGGCTTACAGTCTTTATAGGGTTTTTCTCCGTGAATAATTATAAATCGTCTTAGCTCTCGAGAGATCATAATTGTACTTCTTGTGAAAAAATTTCTTTTACTCTTCCTAGTTGGCGGAGACGGAAGGATTCGAACCTTCGGTCCAGTTTAACCCGGACAACTCCTTAGCAAGGAGCCGCTTTAGACCACTCAGCCACGTCTCCAAATTCAATATATTTTATCATCTTTTTTAACCCCTAGCAATGACAAGTCCCGTTACCCGCTTGACTCCCGCCTCCTTTAGAATTTTAGCGCATTCATTTAATGTGGCGCCAGTAGTACAAACATCATCAATCAGGAGTATATTTTTATTAGTTATTTTATCAGCACAGCTAATTCTGAAAAGTCCGCTGAGATTATCTAATCTTTTATCCTTTTCTTCTATCTCTGCCTGGGGTTTTGAATTTCCAGTTCTTGAGATGACGCCCGTCACCTTTTCTAAATGAAAGTTTTCTGCCAGCAAATCAGCTAAAATATCCGACTGATTAAATCCGCGCCAGTTTAATCGCTTGTTGCTGAGCGGAACTGGCAATGCGAGGGGATTTTCTTCCAGAAAATTTAATTTTTTTGCTCTAGCCAAATATACAAGGTATTTTTTGGTAAGCAGGGAAAGGGGAAGTCCCAATTCTTTAATAAATCTGTACTTAAAGAGCTTAATTATCTTAATTAAATCCTGATTTTTGTAATCCGCCGCCACTAATAGCTGGTCAATGTGGTTTGTTTTGGCGCATAGCCTGCAGGTTTTCCCCAGGGCAACCGGCCTTTTGCATCCTATACACCCGAAACTATGGTTAATTGGGATAGTGTTTAGGCATTTAGCGCATAGGTAGCCATCAAAGTTTTTATCGTTGAATCTACCACAGATAATGCATTTTTTAGGGAAAATCAGGTCAGCAATCCGGGATAGGAGATATTGGGGATAATTAATGAAATTAGCCATGTTTTAGTATGGTATAATAAACGTAGTCACCAGCATAGCAAGATTCTTTATTAATATACAAATCCAGGTGGCGCTTTTGGGCGTTAAACAGGGACATAAACAATTCTTTATATGAGCTTCAGTTTTTTTAGATCAATAAAATCAAAAGGCAATAATATCGGTATAGATATCGGAACTTCTTCAATCAAGCTAGTTGAACTGGAGAAGAGGGGTGGGCGATTTAACCTTGTCAATTATGGGATCTTTGAACTTCAGGGCGATTCAGGGCATACCAGTTCTTCGTCTGAGGGTTGGCAGAGTATTCTTAAGTTGCCGGATGAAGATATAGCTTCCGGGATCAAAGAGTTACTTGTTCGGGCAAAGATAAGTTCCATAGATGTTGTAGCTTCGATATCCTCTTTTTCAACCTTTGCAACAGTTATTGAAATGCCATACGTGTCCAATGATGATTTAGCCCGAGCGCTACAGTTTGAGGCGAAAAAATATATTCCGATACCGCTGGATGAAGTAGTGTTAGATTGGTCTATCGTGGGGATCAGTGATTCGGAGAGGGTTAAATCTGCCAAACCATCGACCGTAGAAGTTTTTTTAGCAGCTGTTCCTAAAGATGAGACCTTGCGTTATCAAAATATTATGAAAAACGCCGGTTTGCGTCTTCAGGCGCTTGAACTTGAGAACTCATCATTAATACGGGTGCTTTTAGGAAATGATCTAAGTCCGACTGTTATTGTAAACATAGGCGGACGCAGCACTTCAATCATGATTGTTAATAGGGGGTATGAGCGGGTCAGCCATAATTACGAGATAGGTGGATTTGAGATCACTAAGGCAATTGCCCAGTCCCTGAGTATCAGTCTTGAGAAGGCCGAGGAATTGAAAAGAAAGTTTGGACTGATGAAAACAGATGAAAATATCGTTAATGAGTCGATGATCTCGTTAATTAACATGATGATTTTTGAGACTCAAAAAACTATCAGTAGCTATGAAGAATCCAAAAAAGAGAAGATAGCGAATGTTATATTGGTCGGCGGATTAGTGAATATGCCTAATTTTGCCAATTATTTTAAGGAAAAATTAGGCAGAGATGTTTTGGTTGGTAATTCTTTCTCGAGGCTTGTATATCCGAATGAGCTGGAACCAATAGTTTCTGAATTAAGCACTGCACTTTCTGTGGCTATCGGTTTGGGCATGAGAGACTTAGAGTGAGCCACGTACTGCGATATGGTCGGTTTTAATATAAAAAGATGAACGGAAAAGGAGAGATACAATTATTACCCGGCACTAAAAAGAGATTAGGAATTAGGGTTACGGGTGAAAACAGATTCTTATATATCGGTAGCGCTATTCTCGGAGCTGCTATCGTAGGTGCGTTTTGGTTCAATTTTAATATCAAAGCGCTGGAGACCCAGATCAAGAACTTAGATGAACAATTGTTTATTCTCGAACAGAAAAGAGACAAAAAGGCCGAATTAAGCGTCCAAACTACCAGACAGCAGGTATTGGTGGCTACCCAGCTGATTGATGATCATGTTTATCTGACCAAGGCTTTTTCTAAGATGGAAAGTCTAGTTAAGGAAGATGTCCAGGTTAAAAATATAGCCTATGACCTGATTGGTAATAAAATTTCGATGAGGGCTAAGGCTACGAGTTATACTGTAATTGCTCACCAGCTAGCCTCATTATTGTCGGACGATAGTATACTGGATGTATCATTAGGTAAAATGACACCTAGTTCCGACGGAATAATTGAATTCAGCTTGGACTTAAGTTACACCCCATCAAAGCTTTTGAAGAATAAAAAAATAGAATGAGAGCTATAAAAAACATAATTGGTTCCGTGTTTATTTCAATTGCGGCATTAATCTTTTGGGTTTTTATTCTGCCCGGCTATGAAATGCAGTCCTATCTCAACTCATCTATTGAGACTAGGTCCTCTGCCTTGAGCTTGAAAAGCGAGCTGATTCAAAAGGTTGCTGATCTCAACAAAGAGTATCAGGATAAATTTAGTGAGTTAAAAAGATTGTCCCTTGTGATACCTCCAAAAAAGAATGTTGCCGAGGTGCTGACGGCTATAGAAGATATTGCTGCGCAAAGCGGAATCCATTTGTCAGATTTTAGCGTGTTTGAGGGTTCAAATGTTAATAGTACTAAGCCTTACAATATTTTGTCGTTGAACCTTGGTTTTGAAGGTCAATACGAAGCATTAGTGAGCTTTCTGAATCAGCTGGAGCGTCACATTCGTTTGATCGACGCCATGTCCCTCGGTGTGAGTATAAAAGAAGATGAGTCTACGGAGTCTCAAATTATTCTATCTGCAAGCTTGAAGGCGGATCTGTACTTTCTCAAATCCACAACTGAACAAAAGACAATAACTAAAGATCGGGTTAATATTGAAGGGGGTAATTAAAAATCTGCCCTGGGCCGATCTGTCTTGGGTGGATATAAAAATACAATATGCTTCAGAGTAAAGTTATGCTTGGTTTCATCATTTTCATGGGTCTTGCTGCCGGCTATTTGTATTATAGCCAAACTTCGGAGATTTTGACCGTGGAGCCGGTTGTGCTTGATGCTAGCCTGCAGGCTTTTGCCGACATTACCGTCGATTCTGAGATATTAAGCGACGAACGATATAAGTCTTTGGAGATTTTTGGGGAAATACCAATAAATCCGGGTATCACCGGAAAAAGAAATATATTTTCTCCTATCCAATAATGTCCACAAAAATACCAACAACATTAGTCGAAGAACTGATAAAGCTGGGAATCTTATCCCGAAAAGATGCTACGATTTATGAAGATTCAGCGCGTAAGGAAGATAAAGAATTCGGCCAGATATTAGTTGAGAAGGATATCGTCCCCGAGAATGATCTCCTTGATATAAAATCCAGGCTTTACCATCTCCCGATTCTTCGCGTAGAAGAAATTCAATTAAATAGCGAAGCTCTTCAGGAGCTAACCGAAGAAGTAGTCAGCTTTTATAAGGTGGCTCCATTTGCCAAAGAAGGTAATGTGCTCAGGGTTGGAATGATTAACCCCGAAGATATCGATGCCCTTGAGGCTCTCAAATTTATAGCTTCAGACCGAAATCTCAAGATCGAGAAATATGTAATGGGTCACAAGGACTTTGAGTCCATCCTAAGGAATTACCGGTCATTGACCGCGGAAGTGGGTAAGGCGCTGGAGTCATTATCTGAAGAGATAGGCGAGGAAAAAATTACTCAGAAAAAGATTGAAGAAGTCACGGCTGAGGGGGCGGTGACCAGGATCGTTGCTTCGGTAGTCAAATATGCCGTTGAGTCGCGGGCATCAGATATTCACATCGAACCGTTTGAAGAAAAGGTTAATGTTCGTTTTCGTATTGACGGCGTATTGGTTGTAGCCCTTACTCTTCCCAAGAACGTACACTCAGCTGTATTGACTCGGATAAAGGTTTTATCAAATTTGAAAATTGACGAAACGCGCCTTGCTCAGGACGGAAGATTCTCGACTACTTTGAATAAACGAAGAATCGATTTTCGTGTTTCAACCTTTCCGACAAAAAGTGGTGAGAAGGTTGTTATGCGTATTCTAGATCCGCTGACTAACAGGATTGATCTTCCCGGTCTGGGTATCGAAGGAAGGTCGAATGAGGTTCTGCGGCGGGCAATGAGTAAACCTTTTGGCTGTATTCTTATAACCGGACCAACCGGCTCCGGCAAATCAACAACTCTGGCCGGAATTCTAAAGGAGCTTAATAATGAGGAAGTTAATATTGTAACACTGGAAGATCCTATCGAATATTTCGTAGAAGGCGTCAGCCAGTCTCAGATTCATGAAGAAATCGGCTATACATTTTCTTCCGGATTAAGGCACATATTAAGACAGGATCCGGATATTATTATGGTCGGAGAAATAAGAGACAGGGAGACTGCAGCTCTGGCGATACAGGCAGCATTGACCGGGCATATAGTTTTATCAACCCTCCACACTAATGATGCTATGGGAGTGGTGCCTCGTTTGATCGATATGGGTGTGGAGAAATATCTTATTCCGCCAACTCTTAATGTTGCAGCTGCCCAAAGGTTATTGAGGCGTCTTTGCGCTGATTGTAAACTAAAAACTAAAGCCAATGTTGCTGAGGAGGGCATTATTAATAA
>JACOZW010000054.1 GCA_016181145.1 Candidatus Yanofskyibacteriota bacterium | reverse complement strand
ACAACCCTAAAATAGGCCTGTCCCCGCTTTCCTGTGCGTTGTAGACGAATCATCAACATAGCCTAAAGAGTAGCAGATTATTAAAATAAATCAACCCTACTCGGATTTAATTAGACCTAGGCCCGATATATTACTAGATTGTGTAATCAAAGTTACCATAAATGACGGATCGGCTACTGATTCCGTAGATCGAGAAAAGGGTCCAAATAATGAATGGAGATCCCTCCGAAACCGGTAAATTCACTAAATTTAAGTTCAACTTTTTCGATCTCATCAAAAAGATATTTTTCCGATGTGTTAAAAAAGGTGACATAGTCAGGATCAACATCACCCACCTCCTGCGCTACAATAACTTTGGTTCTATAGCCCCTTGAAGCATCTATCATCTCCTGCCGGGAAATTTGTATGGTGCCGTTATCACCTTCGGCAAAATTTCTATATGACATAAGTATAACTGATGCCTGATCCAGCTTATCCAGACTTCGAAGAATCTGATTAAATACAAAATTAGTTTCGCCATTAAAATCAATGGCGGGCGTCCACCCTTGCAGTGAATCGTAGAAATGAGGAATAACAAAACTTAATCTCAATAATTTGCCGCGATTCTTTTCGGACAGGGTATCGACAAGCTCAACAAAGTTACTCAGAACAGAGATCTTGTCATCATCATAATTCGACAACAGATAGACTTCCACGTCATACTGCAATCCCCTAAGTCTTTGGTTGGGCTTAGCGCGATTGTACTCTTCGACATAGTCAAAGATAGCGTAGGCCTTGAAACGACCGGCCGGCTCAGCCCAATCGCGCCAGCCAGCCTCAGCATCGACTGCAATATTTTTATCTTTAGCCAGAGAGATAAAAGAGGCTAGAGAATTGGTATAAGATGATTTTCTGACATTCTTGTCGTGGCTATCGGGCAAAGAATTAATTTCAAGATAGCTGTCTATAGTCAGATAAATTACATTGAAATTACTCTCCGATACTTGTTTAATTATTTCTCTCATCTGATCGTTCGAAAGCTGGTCAGGCGGAGTCCAGACCCAAACTCCAAACTCCCTTGACTTATTGTGTCTAGATACACTTGCCGACACACTGCGCGTCGGCGTGGCTGAATACAAGGGTCCGGAAATAGATAGAGAAGGGGTGGGACTCGCAGAAGGCAAGGCATCACCATAAATACCAAGATCATCCTCAATATAGCCGGAAGAATTATCATGATATTGGCTCAGCTGAGTATCCCCCTCCGAGATGTTGTTTTTACCAAAATTTAAGACACCTTTATCAGCGGCGATCAGAAAAAAAATAATGCATAGGGGGAAAACGACTAGAATAATATTTTTAATTTGTAATCTAAACATTGCTGGTAATTCCGTTACGCTGCCATTTTTGCCACTTGATCTCTTCATTCCGGTAATAACCCCAGATAGACTTGACCAGGGCATTATACTCGACAAAGCTGGATAAATAGAACAGTATCCAGCCTATGGGCGCCAGCAGATAAAAAGACAACTTTTTGTCTTTTTTATCATCGAAGAAAATCTGTACTGCGAACATTGAACTGACGACAATAATGCCGGATATAAATGATGAAAAATCATTTATCATGAAAGAGTAGGCATACAAAAATATCAGAAAAAACAGCTCCATAAATAACTGGGCCTCGCCGAATAAGGCCAAGGGCAGGATAAGCCAAGTCAGCAGTTTAGAATGACGGCCCCTAAAACTGAAAAACATATGTTTATAGCTATTGAAAGTTTCAAAACGTCCCCGTTTCCAGCGGAGACGCTGCTTCATCAAACTACCCACTTCCGTAGCTCCTTCGGTATATACTATGGCGTCCGAAGCATAAACAATTTTTAGTCCCGCATCCTGAATGCGAACAGATAATTCTATATCTTCGGTTATGTTATCGGTGCTATAAAAACCTATTTTATCAAAAACCTCGCGCCGAAAAGCTCCCGCCGCACCGCCTATTATATATATCACATTCGCCAAAGAGTCTGCCTTCTTGAAATAGAATGAGAATAAAAATTCTAAATACTGAACAACCCCGACAAGAGTATCGGTATTGCCGATTTTTACATTACCAACCGCCGCCATTACCTTTGGATCCCTGAAATATTGGACAAAATTGCTAATCGTTTGCGGTAGAACAACACAGTCAGCGTCTATTGAAACTATAATCTCTCCGTCTGCCAAATTGATGCCGGTATTAAGAGCAGCCCCCTTACCGCCATTCTTCTTGTAATGATAGACGATATTTATTCTTTCGTATTCATCCCGATGAATTCTGCTGTATTCTTCGATAAAATCTCTGAACATCTTATCGGAACGATCCGTTGAACCGTCATTTATAACCACAATCTCTAAATTCTTATATGTGCTGTTTAATAAGGTTTTGATAGTTTCCAGGAGACCGACTTCCTCGTTCCAAGCAGGTATAATTACCGAAACTCGAGGATAGTAAGGATTATTTTTTATGTTATTAATCCTGGCCCTAAGCCTCACCCAAACATCGTGCCATGGGCTTAGCAACATGTAGACAAAATATTTCAAAAGCAAAATACTAGCAAAAGACATTGTTACAATCCTGAGCAAGGGAAAGCTATGATTTTCCACGCCATGGAGATAAAAAGTTGAAATAATAATACCTATAGTAACAATATAGGAGATCGCGTAGACAGTTATTTTTATAAGAAAATTAGCTTGACTAGACATACATTTTTTCTATTAACTGAATTAAAATTTTACTCATTATGTTAGATAAGAGTATCAATACTAAAAATATCCCGACGATTTCATAAGTTCTATTATCCAGTACCCTAAGCATATAAAAGACAGCCAGGCCAAAAATTAATATTAGAATGGTTGTAATCATCATGAAATTAACCCAAAGCAAAAACCGAACAAGGATACTTTGGTCTTTTGGTGATTTTATCTGTGAAACCATGGAATTGAAAGTCATTATGGATCCCTAATTAAATATAGCTAGGTGCTATATATTATACTCTATAAAATGAGTTAAGTCAATGCATAATTACATGGTAGAGTCCCCGCTAAAATCGGCATCAAATGGCGCCATTACCAACATAAAATGAGCCCGGAACGGGCTCATTTTACTAAAAGGGCGGGGCAGAGAGAAGCTCCTGCCGACTACACAAATATTATAGAGCTGACAACCTCTTCCAGTTTCTTGGATTTATCGGGACCAACACGAGAAGTCATAAACTTAACATATCTAGCCAGCAAATTATTAAAAACCTCATGACTCTTACTGGTAATCTCCTCGCGCGAATAGAGATGCTTAATTTTTTGCCTGATCTCAGCAACCGCATTCTGATCAATCACCTGAGTATTGATGTTAGCCGCTATCCAATCCCGGTCAGATTGGGGCAAGCGTTCTTCCAGAGAAACCAGAAGTTCGGCAAAAAACTTTTTCTTCAGGCTCTCGCTTGCCATCTCTTTTTCCTGTTCGGAAAGGCCCAGGACGCCAAACACTTCATTTAAAATTTTAGTATATTTGCCCTCCATGATAATTTATATTTATCTAGAAAAATACCTCTCCGGATTCCTCCACCAGATCAGATAATATACTAATGGGTAAAAGAGGAATTTCTGATACCAATTCCAAAAACTCCCATTGTTGATGAAAACCATATCCCTCCGATTTTGATTCCATTTTTTCGTGGGCCATGATAGTTATAAGTTAAACTATTGTTTCTTGTCAGTCAAATGGCTACCTTCGATCCTTCACTGGTAGAATCTAATAACTAGTATCATACCATAAAAACAAAGCTATGCAACCTTACCAGCCTTTTTTAGCAAGGGCATCCTTAGCTGCCTCTTGCTGAGCCTCCTGCTTGGATGGACCCTGGCCGGAACCGACCATCTCCTTTTCTAAAAATACGCCTATCTTAAAATTACGGGCATGATCAGGTCCCCACTCAT
Source organism: Candidatus Yanofskyibacteriota bacterium (assembly GCA_016181145.1). Lineage (GTDB taxonomy): Bacteria > Patescibacteriota > Minisyncoccia > 2-02-FULL-40-12 > GWA2-44-9 > 2-01-FULL-39-28. The sequence goes on along the minus strand of JACOZW010000054.1, from coordinate 33,791 downwards.
CTAAAACCTCATAAGCGGGAGTAACGCCGACTTTTTCCTGAGCTTGCTCCTGAAACAAGCTTTTTGGATCGCGATATAGATTCTTCTCAATAATCATTTTCAATTCCTTGAGTATGAAACGGGAAATAAATTGTCTGCACGGTTCATAGCCCTGGTCCAGATAAAGCGCCCCGATAAGAGCCTCTACCCCGTTGGCCAGAATATACTGTCTAGCCCGGCCGGTATCTTTAGCCTCTCCCCGCGAGAGTAAAATAAAATCATTTAGGTCGAAGTCGCCCGCAATCTTAGCCAGCAGATTAGCATTAACTAAAGCCGCTCTCCAGTTCGTCAGTTCTCCTTCGGGATTTGGATAATTATTATATAAAAATTCAGTAACTATTAATTCCAAAACCGCATCCCCTAAAAATTCCAGGCGCTCATTATGATCTAAGTGCCATTTAGTATTCTCATTCAAATAAGACCGGTGAGTCAGGGCCTGCAGCAGCAAATCCTTATTTTTGAACTGAAAACCGATTTTGCCTTCCAGCTTAGAGATTTTATCCTCAAACACAAGGGAGGATTTATGATTTAAGATCTATGATATAAGAATATTCCTAAATCGTAAATCGTAATTCGTAAATCGATTATTTTATTTATTCTGTCTTTTCCTCCGGCGTTTCAGTCGAAGCCTCAACTTCTGAAGTCGGGGTTTGCTCTTTATCTTTAGCCGGCGGGGCATCGTCCTTGCCGGGCTCGCCTATTTCCCTATATACGGTACCCAGAACACCGTTCACAAACTTACCAGATGACTCTCCGCCAAAAGATTTAGCAAGCTCGATTGCCTCGTTTATCGCCACTTTGGGAGGAACTTCGTCGCGCTTTCCGAACAGAAGTTCGAAAAGACCCACTCTAAGCACATTCCTGTCAACCACAGCTATCTGCTCAAGAGGCCACTGAGGAGCAGCCTTCTCAATTATTTTGTCTAGCTCCTTATTGTGCTTAATAACTCCGTCAACAACCTGGTGGATAAAAGTCGTATCTTCAATGCCGGAGGCGAATTCCTTTATATTTCTGTCGAGGATGACCGATAATTCATCTTTTTTTCTACCCCTAAAATCCCACTCGTACAGGGACTGCATTGCCACAGAACGTGATAAATGTCTACTAGCCATTTATCTAGTAAAAAGTTTTTAAAGTTTGTAAGGTTCTTAAAGCTTGGGTCTGACTTTATGAACTTTATAACTTTATGAACTCGATGAACTAACTTTGCCTCTTCTTTGCCTTCTCTTGTTTTTTCAGCTCTTTTGCCAATACATTAACAACCTCTTTACCCCTATAAAATCCGCAGAATTTGCAAACGGTATGTGGCAAAAAGACCCTTTTGCATTGAGGGCACTCTCCAAGTTTTAGCGGTTTCAGGGCAAGATGACTTCGTCTTCGAAGTTGTTTACCCTTGGCCATGTGATGTCGTGGTACTGCCATTATAACTTGCTGGCCGCTCTCGCCCTAAGATTAGGCGAGTACGCTCTTAGTCAACTTCTTCGTTAAAATCTCCGTTTCTCTTTCGTCATATTTCAATATGACTCATTCGAATACTCGATTTTGCCTCAAATTTGGCTAAGCCAGCTGCGTTCTAATTTATATTATAGACTAACACAAAATAATAATTTATACAAGAAAAAAACTTGATCCTAGATAATCAAGTCTGCTCTAACCGCTACTCTTTTAGCATTAGTCCCCGTTGGCCAGCAAGTCATCAGAACCAATGACGAGCCATCGGTTGCCTCTAACTCCCGCAGAGCATAATCATCCGATGCATTTGGTGAAAAAATAATAGACTTTGTAACTCGGTAACTGAGCAGTCGGCCTTCTTTCTCGATATTAATAATATCTCCCTCGTTGAGCTTGGAAAGGTTGGCGAAGACAGAACCGAATTTACCTTGATACCAGGGATAGGAAGAACTATGGCCTAGAATAATTGATGTTCCGGGCTGGCCTGGCTGAGGAGTTTTGGCATAGTGGACTGCACCCTTTTCAAGAGCTGCATATATTCTTTTCTCTACCGTAGTCGGCTCAAAAACAATAGGAACTCGGATATTTAAAGTTGGAACACTTAAATTAAATAAAGTTGGAACACTTAAATTAAAAGATGATAATGAAGGTATTATAGCCGGTATATCGCTGGCGCCCTGCGTTAGTTTTGAATCCCCTCTTTTCTTTTTTTCCTGGCTGATAGGAAATAGGTGTGCTTCTCCGGATGAAACCAGCCTTTCGCCATCACCGGCTAAATCTAAAATTGAGGCAAAGTTATAATAGACTAAATCAAAATTCAGCCATAAATAAGTGGTGCAGAAAACTATAAACAATATAATTGTTAGGTTTTTGAACATATTCATGTGATTTTCTAGAAAATTAAACCATCAAGCGGTAACCCGGAGATAGGAACAATAATTGATAGTATAAATAGAGCCGCATTAAGGGACATCTTCAGGGCCATATTCCTATTCCTTTCGAACAAAGAAAAAACAGCTGCCGATATTACCATAATAGCCAAAAAGTACATCGAGAAAACATTGTCCAAAATTACTGACAACTTCTCTATATTTTGAACATCACCCGACTTGACCGAAATCGGCTCCGTAACTGGGTTGATTTCCAGATCCGTCGATACATACTGAATCGTGACCAATTCATCTCTGGCCTGGCCAAGAACAATATTATCCGGCAAAGGCGTCGCTAGCGAGAGAGGGGTAACCACGGGAGTGGCCTGTATTTTGACCAGTTGCCCCGTCTTAGCAGTTTTAGTAACAGATGAACCGAACATTTGTACAACTAATATTCCATCCTGACCATTTATCTCAACGGCCTTAACTGCCACTCCTATTTCCCGGTATTTGTTATTAAGGATATTAGCTCTATGCGAAGGAGAATTGAGCCAGGCTCGAATAGTGTCTCTGGCATTAAAGAAACCTAAGGCGAGATTTTCCCCCGCAGACGAATACTGATATTGAGCTGTCTTCATCCAAAACCAGGGATTGGTGCCATCCGGACTGACATGGGCAAAGTATTCTTTGGTTGCCATATCATTTAATTTAGCTTCGGCGGCCAGATCGAGTTTTACATTTGCCTGCAATGGTAATAGATTTTCAGCGATTCTAGATTGATTCGTTAATGAAATAATCTCCCGGGAGTCAAAAACCGGAATCGTATCTATCAAACTGGCCAATCGGAAAACCGAAGGAGAAAGTAGAAGCTTTATGGTTATGAGCGCTAGAAAATTCCAGAATATAATCTTTCCGCCTAGCGGATGGAGGTGTCTTTTGAAAAAATCAATCATTGCTATTAACCTTATTATACCACAATGAAGTTATGATCCTTCCGACCCCTACCGGAACTGCCAATTTGCTTTTTAAGCCTGGAACCGGTCTGAATAAAAAGAAGATAGATATTACCGGCTATAAGAGCAGCTATGACCGACAAGAGCAAGGTATTAAAACCGGTTTCTACGCCGGCAATTTCTACAATAGTCGATGTACCCAAAACTTGGCCTCTTCGTATAGTAATAGGTATCTGGGCTTCTTTTGCTCCTGATGGATACTCAACCCTGGCCACGTTGACTAAGTTTGTGGTCCCAACAGAAAATCCATTCTCGGAAACAACATTGGCCAGAAATTTAATCGTTGCGGGTTGCGTGGGATTCAGGGTAGGGATTGATATCCCCGTAGTAGTAATAATGCCATCAGGCACACTCTGATCGTTTAACCTAGTTGAACCGCTTACATAAGTGAGCTGACTAGGTAATCTATCGAATAGCCTAACACTGCTAAAATTAGTCGGAGTGAGCGCCCTTAATTTAATGGTAAATTCAACCAAATTATTAGGTGAGGTTATAACTGAATTCTTGGGATCAATTTCCCCCTTAGTCACGTCTCGTCCGAGTTTTTCAATAGCTAAGTCAGGAGAACCTCCACCGCCACAGTTAATGCATGGAGGTGTTGGAGTTGGAGTTGGAGTCGGGGTCGGAGTTGGAGTCGGGGTCGGAGAGTCGTGGTCCGGGTTGGAGTTGGAGTCGGGGTCGGGGTTGGAGTCGGGGTCGGGGTCGGGGTGGGTGCGCATAAATTAGCAAACACATATTCACCATCCATAAGTAGCTCATTCCAACTGGTAAACGGTGGGACTGGAACATCACCCTCATATACATCAATTTGGGTCATACAGTTTGGAACCGGCATACTTACATGCAAATCGACGGTCTGTCCGGGTCTAATATAAAAGCTGTCAGAATCAACAAGGGTCTGGTTGTTCCATCCAGGATTTGGATAGGCTACATACATCCTGTAGGAGGCAAAACCCACCGTGTAACTGCAATCTGTGGAATGGTTTATTACTTGTGCATGGGCGATTCCATTAGATGAGCCATTGTCGATAATCTCTCCGGTCAGGTGATCAGCTGGATCACAACTATTGGCGTTGGCGAAGCTGGACGATAGGCCGATAGAAATCGAGACCAGTATTAAAAAGGTTATTATGTAACCCGAATTAGTTGAAATTATTTTTTTCATCATATATTGGTATGCTTATAACGGTTATGAATTATAACAAATTACGAATATTTAGTCAAGATGTCAGGTTATCGTCGGCTTTTACCGATTCCTCTGCTCAAATTCTCGAAATAAATGGGGTTGTCCACAATTTTTCCTCATTGCCGACTTTTTCATGAATGATAAAATTAGATTATGAAATTCGTCCACCTTCACACGCACTCTCATTATTCCTTACTCGACGGATTATCTAAAATAGATGAGCTGGTCAGTCAGGCAAAAAAGTCAGACATGGACTCTCTCGCCCTCACCGATCATGGCGTCATGTATGGCGCCATTGAGTTTTATAAGAAAGCGCTTAAAACCGGCATCAAGCCCATAATCGGCTGCGAAATATACATTGCCGAAAATGGTATGCATAATAAACGGGCCGGCATTGACGATAAACGCTATCACCTTGTTCTCCTCGCAAAAAACAACATTGGTTATAAAAATCTCATAAAACTTGTCACCGCTGCCCACTTAGAAGGCTTCTACTATAAGCCCAGGATAGATAAGGATCTGCTTGCGAAACACTCGGAAGGAATTATTGCCCTATCGGCCTGTCTCGGCGGAGAAATTGCACGCGCCCTCATGACTAAAAACGAAGAGAAAGCCAAAAAGATAGCCCTTGGCTACCAAGAAATATTCGGTCAGGGAAACTTTTACATCGAAATCCAGCAGCACCCTAATATTAAAGAACAAAACGAAGTAAACCCGCGTCTTATCAAGCTTTCAAAAGAGACTGGTATTCCGCTGGTAGCGACTCAGGATTCTCATTATACCCATGCCGAAGATGCCCACGCCCATGACGTTCTCTTGGCAGTCCAGACTGGCAACAAATTAGATGACACCGACCGGCTATCAATGAAAGATGACAATTTTTCTTTTCTTAGCGGAGACGAGATGTACGATAAATTCAAGTCTCTAGGAGAAGAAGTCGCACAGGAAGCTATAGGCAATACGGTTAAGATAGCCGAACAATGTAATCTGCAGATAGAGCTGGGAAAAACCAAACTTCCCCACTTTGTCTTGCCGGAAGGCTACACTACCAGCGAGGATTATCTGAAAAAACTGGTCTACGATGGATTATTGAAAAGATACAGCGATAAAACAGGACCTGAAGTAAACGAACGCATTGAATATGAGCTTAGCGTCATTGCAAAAACCGGGTTCGCTTCATATTTTTTAATAGTTCAGGATTTTGTTAACTGGGCTAAATCCCAAGGCATCGTCGTTGGTCCCGGACGCGGTTCTGCCGCCGGCAGTATCGTTTCCTACCTCCTAGGAATAACGAACATCGATCCGCTACGATATAACCTCCTTTTTGAAAGGTTCCTAAATCCCGAAAGAATTTCCATGCCTGACATAGATCTTGATTTCGCCGATACGCGAAGAGATGAAGTTTTGCATTATGTATCAGATAAATACGGCAAAGATTATGTGTCTCAGATAATAACTTTTGGAACTATGGCCGCCCGCGGTAGTATTCGAGATGCCGGACGGGCACTAGGATTCTCGTATGATTTATGCGATAAAATAGCCAAAATGATTCCGGACACCCCGAATAAAGGCAAGAGCGTCCTGAAAGATTGCATTGAAACAGTAGCTGAATTTAAAGAAGCTTATCACACAAACGCCGACGTCAGAAAACTTATCGATGCCGCCTCAAAGCTGGAAGGCGTAGTCCGCCATTCATCCACTCATGCTTGTGCAGTCGTGATAACTCCCGAACCGCTTACCGAATATCTACCGCTTCAGCGAGGCACCAACGAAGGCGATATTATCACACAATACGAAATGCACGGAGTTGAAGATCTGGGACTTTTAAAGATGGATTTTCTAGGACTGGCCAACCTTACCATCATCGAAGAAACGCTAAAAGAGATAAAAAGAAACCACGGGGTAGAGATAAATATAGATAATATCCCGCTAGACGATAAAAAAACATTCAAGCTCCTCCAAAGTGCCCTGACGACAGGGGTGTTCCAGCTGGAAAGCTCTGGCATGAAAAGATACCTGAAAGAGCTCAGACCCAACAGAATCGAAGATATAATAGCTATGGTTGCACTGTATCGCCCGGGACCGATAGATCTTATACCGCAATATATTGCGCGCAAGAAAGGCACTGAACCGATCAAATACATTCATCCCCTGATGGAAAAGACCCTCAGCAATACCTACGGCGTAATCGTATATCAAGAACAGGTTATGGATATGGCTACTGAGCTAGCTGGTCTCACTAAGGGTCAAGGATATTTACTCATTAAGGCCGTCGGGAAGAAAATCAAATCACTCCTCGACGAGCAGAAAGACAAATTTATAAACGGCTGCCTTGCTAACAGCATCAACCAGTCTACCGCGACCAAAGCCTGGGAGTTAATTGAGCCTTTCGCACGATACGGGTTCAATAAGGCCCACTCAGCCTGCTATGCAACAATCGCCTACCAAACAGCTTATCTGAAGGCAAACTATCCCGAAGAGTTTATGGCCGCTTTCATGAATAGCGAAACTGGCGATGTTGAAAGAGTCTCCTTTCTGATCGAAGAATGTAAGCAGATGGGAATTGATGTCTTGCCGCCGGACATCAATGAGAGTTTTGAAAAATTTGCAGTTGTGAATTCTGCGAAAGCAGAATTCATCCCGAACAAAGTCGAGGGATTGGGATCTAGGAGAGCTATACGCTTCGGCCTCACCGGAGTTAAAAATGTTGGAGAAAATGTTGTAAGAGCACTCATTCAAGAAAGAGAGAATGGACGATATAAGACTATCGACAGCTTTGTTTCAAGAATCGGCCATAAAGATCTCAATAAGAAATCTCTTGAATCTCTAATTAAATGCGGTGCCGCTGATTCACTGGGCGAGAGAAATGCCCTGTTGGCCAACCTAGAAAATCTTTTATCCTATGCCCGGGAGAAACAAAAACACTCATCAATGGGACAAGTAAGCCTTTTTGGTGATGCGGTTGAGGCTAGCTTGCCGCCGTTAAGGTTAGCTGGCGCAGAACCGTCAAAAAGCTGGGAAAGATTAATGTGGGAAAAAGAGCTTCTGGGCTTATATGTTTCTGATCACCCGCTGAACAGCTACCAAACCCAGTTAAAATTAGAAAAAGTCATTCCGATAAAAAGCCTGACTATTAATACTACCGGTAAATTCAAGATCGCAGGAATCGTAACTAAAATTCATAAGATTGTCACTAAAAATGGCCGGCCAATGATCTTCTCCGATCTTGAAGACCTAACATCAAAAATAGAGATGGTTGTATTCCCTAATGTCCTGGAGAAAAACCCTGAAGCCTGGAAAGAAAATAATATTGTTATAGCCCGCGGTTCAATCAATGACCGAGACGGTACGCTTAAGTTCCTCTGCGATGAAGTAACTCCCCTAGCTCTGCTGGCATAAAATACGAAAAAGGACCGGAAAGGCTTTCGCCTTTCCGGTCCGCGCAATCACCGCTGACGGTTTTGCTCCTCAATCTCCTTTTGAATCTGGGAGGCAGTCTCTTTGGCCCGACCGAGGAGGGTCTGGTCTTCGCCTCCCAACTGGATCTCGGCTAACAGCCGATCACGCTGCTCGCGTGCCGACCTCAGCTCGTTATTTAGCTGGCCAAACTTCTCGCCGCACACGGCGCGTCCCGGAGCAATCCTTGTCAGATCCAGGTCAATGGTTGACCCGGTAAGACCTGAAACCGTCGCGCTCACCACGACAATCTCGCCCCTTTCGCAAATCACATAGATCTGCTGCCCGCTAGGGAGATCGTTGCGATAAGTCCGGTAAGGCTCCTTCAGAAGCTCATCGCCCCGAAACTCCAAGGCAACTGCTGCATCGACGTCATTGATCGTCCGATTAGAGCACGCCGCCGAAATGGCAAGCGTAATAACGAGAACGAGTCCGATAATTCCTCTCTTTTCCATCTTTTTTCCTTTCAGAAGAAGGGTTTGAACTCTCACATATAAGAGTATCACATTTCCAGTAAAAAGTCAAATAAAATAACCGGCTGTTATTAGCCGGAATGACTCCCCTTATAGTTGGCGCTATTAGCAGATCAAAAAACAAACCGCGCTCTGACTCTCGTCATTACGCGGTTTTCGAATACTCACCTCTACCTAGAGTGGTAGGGCCAGGACAGCCTCTTCCGTCCCAGGTGAGTGAGGCCAGCCTCATAGGCCAGCGTCTCAAGACGCTTCGCGTCTTGAGGTTTTGACTTCCGGACGTCCTCTATGAACATTCCGAGCATCCACTGCACCATCTCCGTGGAGGGTTCTCCCTCCACGAATTGTCCCCTGCCCCGAAGAGGACAGCCATCATCGAAACTAAAGCTAAAGAACCCTGCCATTGGACTTATCCTCCTTTGATAAGTGGCCATTCGTTCTTTTAATTATATCACAAAAATTATATAAAATCAAGTCTGTGTTTATCCACTAACGGGAGGCTGGAAAGAGTTTGACGGAGGGATGTCAGATGGCGGTGGTGTCGACACGTTAGGAATCCTCTTGGATGAGCCTCTTTTTTTAAAAATATAAATAATACCTACTACAACAACTATGGCCACAACCAGAATCCATATAATAGGTTTTTTAAACCACGCCTGACTATACTTAATGGCCTGCCCGGAATCTGCCTGATTATTTTTTTCATAATCAGAATAATCCACTGGCGGAGTTGCTGACAATAAATTTTGAGACGGAATCGGAGTTGGAGTCGGAGTACAGAAAGGCACTGAAAAGTTTACTGGAATATTATCAGAGAATGGAACTCTAGTAACTCGGACCTGATATACGGTGCCTGGGTTAAGAACAAGGAGTGTGCCCGGATTATGAGTAGCATCGAAATTCTCAGGAGCAGAAGCAAAAAAACCTTCCACCACTTCCTGTTTAGACCAGTACCTGAATTCATCAATAGGCGTATCATAAATGCTTATATAATACCGCCTCTCCCCTTCTGGTACTGTGTCACTCCAAGATATTGTTATCGAGTAGGGAGAGTCGGAGCAAACCGGTTTTTGAATCGAAGGCTGACCCGGACCATCGTAAGCCAGAGCTGATATTCTAGTAGCCGCAGAAAAAATACAAACCACGGCCACCATAAACAAAATTTTAGTTTCTAATCTCATACTTATTATTTTATCACGCAAAGCACGAATGCTAATAATAAATGTCCACAGACAAACAAAAGCCGCCCGAAGGCGGATGAATTTATTTTATAACTATTCTATATACCAAGGAGCGAAGTTGTGATCCTTCATGTGCCTGAAGGCTAATTCTAAAGCCTTATCTCCGCCAGATCTAAGTTTTTTATATGCATTCCAATAAGCTATATATATCGATCCCGAATCATAAACGCCTTCGTCTAAACTAAAAAGAAGTCTCACCCAGCCCAGAAGGGGGATTATGCTCCAAAAAGCTATGCTAAATTTAACTCTGCGTCCTATCCTTTCGAATATATCCTGAGCTAATATCGCCAACTCACCACATTCCAAAGAGCGTAGTTCTTCTCTACCTAGACCTAAATCCTGATGGGATATACTAACCATGGCACACATTAATTTCCTGGCATAAAGTTGAATTACTCTTCTTTCCACAGACAGATAGCCGTCTTTTTTTAACGAATTCAATTTTGCGGTCAACTTCTCTCTGGCACCATTGTTTCCAATTAAACCGGCATCGGAAACGACCAAAGCTTCGTCATTCATCGTAGCCTGCTCTTTTTTAAAAAACTCCTTAACTGGGAATATATTAAAGCTAATAAATACATATGTCAAGTCTTTTGGCCTGGGGGCTTTTTTGTTATCCTACTAACAGTTATGGAGAAAAACCTAGAACATATTCGACACTCCCTTGCTCATCTTCTCGGTGCGGCAGTTTTAGATTTATATCCCGGATCAAAATTAGCCATCGGTCCGGCAATTGATGACGGATTTTACTATGATATTGACCTGCCTGCGCAGGCAGGTATCGCCAGCGCAATCTCCGACAATGACCTCCCGAAGATTGAAGATAAGATGCGCGAACTCCTTAAAACTTGGAAAACTTTTGAAGGTCGCGAGGTTACAGCTGATGAGGCAAAAAAGCTTTTTCATGATAATCCCTACAAAAATGAGATTATTAACGAGCTTTCAGAAAAAGGAGAAAAAATTACTTTATATACATCAGGTTCATTTACTGATCTCTGTCGTGGTGGCCATGTTGAAAATGCAAAAGAAATCAAATCAAATGCATTCAAACTTTCACGCGTAGCCGGTGCATATTGGCGTGGTAATGAAAAAAATCCCCAACTAACCCGAATCTATGGTTTAGCTTTTGCAACCAAGGACGAACTCCAGAAACATCTGATAATGGTTGAAGAAGCCAAGAAAAGGGATCATAAAAAACTTGGCCCAGAGCTGGATCTATTCACCTTCTCCGACTTAGTCGGTCCTGGTCTCCCTCTCTGGACACCAAAAGGCACCTTATTAAGAAACATGCTGGATGACTATGTTTGGGATCTCAGAAAAAAACACGGCTACATGCAGGTAGATATTCCCCACATCACCAAAAAAGATCTTTATGAGAAAAGCGGCCATTGGGATAAATTCAAAGATGAGCTTTTTAAGATAACTACCCGCGAAGGGCACCTCTTTGCCGTCAAGCCGATGAACTGCCCTCACCACACCCAAATATACGCTAGAAAACCCCACAGCTACCGAGAGTTGCCACAAAGGTATGCCAATACCACTAAAGACTACCGCGATGAACAAACAGGTGAATTATCGGGCCTATCGCGAGTGAGGGCATTTACTCAGGACGATGCCCATGTTTTTTGCAGAATATCGCAAGTTAAGGAAGAATTTCTAAAAATATGGGACATTGTCCATGAATTTTACGGAGTATTCGGATTTGAACTCCAGGTTAGATTGTCTCGCCACGATCCGAAACATATGGAAAAATATCTTGGAGATGAAAAAAACTGGGAGCTGGCCGAAAAAATGCTGAGCGAAATAATTAAAGAAAAAAAAGTAACAGCGATAGACGGGTTGGGCGAAGCTGCATTCTATGGTCCGAAACTGGATTTCTTAGCCAAGGACTCCCTGGGAAGAGAGTGGCAGGTTGCCACCATTCAGCTGGACATGAATATGCCAGAGCGTTTTGATCTTTCGTGTATTAATGAGAAAGGCGAAAAAGAAAGAATAGTAATGATACACGCGGCTATCATGGGCTCAATTGAGAGATTTCTCTCAATTGCAATCGAACACTATGCCGGTGCATTTCCAGTCTGGCTATCCCCCGTTCAAGCGATAGTAATACCGATATCTGACAGACAAAACGAGTATGCCGAAAAAGTAACGGCCGAGCTAAGAGATAACAGTATCCGCACGGAAATAAATACCGACAACGAAACTCTGGGCAAAAAAATACGTTCAGCCGAGATGCAGAAAATCCCCTACCTGCTGGTTATCGGCGATAAAGAAATCCAAGCCAATGCCGTCGCCATCCGGCAAAGAGGCAAAGGAGATTTAGGCCAGCTCTCAACAAATAACTTTATAGAGAAAATCAGAAAAGAGATCTCGGAAAGAAATTAAAAACAGACCGCAAGGTCTGTTTTTACTACACGCTTTTTCCGGAATGTGATGCAAAAAAAGTGGTAATAATAAGTAAAATTAAAGTTATCCAGCCGTTTCTGTTAGGCACCTCGTGGGCCATAAGGCGTATGAGAAATACAGAAATGAATAACGAAGAAATATGACCCACAAAAAAGGCAGAATATACGCCGCCGAAACTATTTATAGATATCCTATACCCGAAGGCGACAAGAATAGTACCCAAGATATAGAATACCATGTTAAAGCCCCAGATACTCACCGTAAAAGTAAACCAATTACTTAATCTCCAACCGAACCAAGGAATAACATAATTCTCAGTTTTTAATTTAGAAAGAAAGAACACCCAATTAGCCGAACTGAAAATCAAACTCGAAAGAAATGTTACGCCATAAAGCTTTAAAAGATCGCCCATTTAACTCCAGGGGATTACGAAGCTTTTGCCTATATTAAACTATTTATCCAAATTAGCAACAACAAGGTGCATTACCATGAGATGTAAAAGCCCCCATACCATATCGGGGGCCGTTAGGAAAACATCCAGTTCCAGCCGTAAACAAATCCTAGGGTTTTAACAAAGTTTCCCAGCGCTACCGTCGCAAATCCTTTCTTCCAGCGCATCGAACCACAAAAAATATCAGATACCATTCTGGGCCCGGGAAACGGAGCAGCTCCAATGATAAAAATGAGCACATAGCTTCCCCCCTTAAGGATTCCCAATACAAACCTTATCATCCTATCAGAAATTCTATCTATAAATTTATACCACGCGCCACCCAGTTTTTTTGTATTATTCTGGCTATTGCCATTTAAGAATTTAAGATACTTACTAACAAAGTAAACTTGAATAGTTTCGAGTACACCCCTAGCCTCTTCTTCTCCGGCAACCTTTTTCATGAAAATAATATCCTTTTCGAATACCTTCGCCATGAGTCCCCTAAAACCGGACCAACCTATGTAACCGCCGAGCATATCCAAAAAACCCCAAAGTCCGGCAATTAATAATACCTGACCCCTGGTAAATCCTAATGCTAAGAGAGTGGGTATCAAGAAATAATCAACATTATAATAGGCGAGAGAATAAACTATCAAAAGCAAGAACACCGGCCAAAGGCTTAGCATTAGACTTAACTTCTTCAAGTCTTAACCTCTTTTAAAAGAGCGCCTGAATGTGTTATATAATAGCAGAATAATGGCTAAAAACAATCTGCCTAAAATTATAGTGATTGTCGGCCCTACAGCTTCCGGAAAGTCAGATCTAGCCATCCGGATAGCTAAGAAGTATGGAGGTGAGATAATCTCTGCTGATAGCCGACAGGTTTATCGCGGAATGGACATAGGGACGGGAAAAGTTCTGTGGGATAGAATTAAAAAATTACGAATTACGGATCACGGATCAAAGAGTCGGGGTATTAATTCGCAATTCGTAATTCGTAATTCTGATTATTATTCTGAGGGAGTAAGACATTACCTAATCGATGTCGCCAGCCCTAAAAAACAATTTACCGCTTCCGATTTCAAGAGATTAGGAGAAAAAGCAATCAAAGAGATAACAGATAAAGGTAAAATCCCAATCATTGTCGGCGGGACAGGATTTTATATAGATATTCTTTTGGGCCGTATGCAAACCGCCGAAGTAAAACCCAATAAAAAACTGCGTGCGAAACTCGAGAAACAATCTGCGAAACAATTATTTCAGCGGCTTTCTAAACTGGATCCGGCCTATTCAAGAGTAATTGATCGGTATAACAAACGCCGACTTATAAGGGCACTGGAAATTGTGCTTTCTACCGGAAAACCAGTTCCAGGTTTAGTATCGAGTATTAAGTATCGAGTATTGTGGTTAGGAATAAACCCGACTAAAGAAAAGCTGGCAGAAAACATCAAAAAACGATTGGATAAGCGACTGAAGCAGGGAATGATCGGTGAGGTGAATGGGCTACACGGACAAGGAGTCAGCTGGAATCGTTTGGATAATTTCGGCCTGGAATACCGCTGGATATCCCGTTATCTACGAGGCCTAATATCTAACACGGAAATGAGAGAAAATCTTTACGGGGATATTATTAAATACTCCAAACGCCAAATGACCTGGTTTAAGAAGAATAAAGAGATAAACTGGATAAAAAATAAACAAGCGACAGATAAAAAAGTAACGGCTTTTTTAAGCCGTTAACAGCAGGATCGGGTTGGGTCCACGGGATAATCCTTTAAAAGACTGCGGATATGATCAGAAACAAGCCTTGCGTTTATCTGCGACCCCCTACAACATGGACAATTACGATGTATTTCAAGATGTTCAGAGAATGCCATATTCCAGATATCTTCTTCGGGGAAGCCATTTAGTACTTTCATCATTGTTCTTCCCATTCCCAAAGCCCTAGCCTCATTCGCCGCTCGCTCTCTTCCTCTTTGGGTCACAACCCGATCATCCATAATCCCCTCCCAATCCTAAGATACCTAGGGCATATTAGCAGGTTTTATAATAAATTCAATAACTTCTTTAAAAATTACCCCGCCATAGCGGGGTAATTTTGTTAATCCTGAGATTCCTTTGGTTTAGAATCTGCGGGACCAGTAATGTTATCTTCTGAAGGGATGGATATCGCGGAAACATATTTCCTGCTTCCGCGGGATTTCATAATCTGATCCTCTCTTTCGCGAGAGAGTTTCGCCTGATCTTGCTGATCGGAATTGTGTATCATTTTAGCGTTATCGTCCCTCTGTGCCTGCCAATTAACTAATTTTGCGAAGAATTTACGCATAATTTTGCTCAAAGCTTAAGGCCCAAAGCCTAAAACTGGAAATCCCCCGCTTTAGTCCTTAGTCCCTAGACATTTAGCTCTTTAATATTTCTTTTAACATTTCTTCAACTACCTGCGGATTCGCCTTTCCCTTTGTATTCTTCATAACCATTCCTATCAAAAACTTTATGGGCGCATCATTCCCTCCCCTAATTTCCTCCACAACCTTCGGATTATCGGCCACCGCCATTTTTACAGCTATACTAAGCTCATCAACACTGGAAATCTGTTCTAAATCTTTTTCTCTTATGATCTCTCCTGGATTTTTCCCGGTCGAAAACATTTCTTTCAATACGATCTGGGCCCCCGATGATGATATTTCACCATGAAACACCCTTACGACTAAATCCGCAAACATTTCTGGGGTTATCTTGGTGTCAGCCGATTCAGCGGATACTTCCTCGCACATGCGCCTTAATTCGGTAATTAAATAATTGGAGGCCAATTTGAATAATTTATCCTGATGTCCGGCATCTGGTCTCTTTAGATGACCTAGCTTATCGAACGATAATAACTCGCTCGCTACATGCTCAAAATAGTCACCCAGCGACTTATTAACCGTAAATAAGTCTATATCATTATCTGGTAGATTATATTGCTTCTTAAATCTATCCCTTCTCTGCTGAGGCAGTTCAAATAATTGATCCCGAATATCATCAATAAAGAATAGTGGCGGCCCGCCCACCGGAGTGGTCGAGGCTCGCCCATTCGCAATGCGAATGGGCGGCAAATCTGGTTCCGGAAAATATCTATAATCATGAGCTTCTTCTTTCGATCGCTGACTGAAGGTAACTTTTTTCGTCTCATCCCAACCGCGTGTTTCGTGCTTCACCCTCTCCCCCGCTTCAAGAAGTTCGATCTGCCTCTTTATCTCATAGTTTACAGCATCAGAAGCGAATTTAACCGAGTTGATATTTTTAACTTCGACTTTTGTTCCCCAGCTTCCATCGGGATTAGTCAGCGATATATTAACCTCAACCCTCATCTGGCCCTTTTCCATGTTAGCATCTGAAACACCTAAATACTTCCATATCAACTGAAGTTCTTGGGAAAATTCCCTCACTTCTTGTCCGTTTTCAAAGTCAGGTTCTGTCACAAGCTCCATCAATGGTACTCCGGCCCGGTTATAATCAACTAGAGAGTAGTCCTTGTCCGGCAGGTGGTATAAGCGACCCGCATCCTCCTCTAGGTGTATCCGCGTTATACGGATCTTTTTCTTGGTAATTAATTCCAAATATCCCTCATAGCAAAGCGGTTTTTGATATTGGGATATCTGGTATCCCTTCGGTAGGTCCGGATAAAAGTAATTTTTTCTCTCAAAGAAGGTGTTCTCGGCAATTTTACAGTTCAATGCCAAACCCGCCACGACTACCTTCCTGACAGCTTCTTTGTTTATAACCGGCAATGTCCCGGGGTGTCCCATGCAAATCGGACAGACGTTAATATTGGGATGCTTTTCATTCGGATCATTTAAAGAGTCACAAAACATCTTAGTCTTGGTACTAAGTTCTGCGTGTATTTCTAAACCTATCACTGGCTTGTAAGTCAACTGCTTAATGCTTAGCGACCAAAGACCAATGCCAGATTAAATTTTCTGACCCTTAGCTTTAGACTTTTCAGCTTTAGACACTTATTAATTTATCATGATTTTTAGTAATAAAAAAGCCCCGATTTGAGGCTAAGTTATAAAATTAAGATTTTTAAGTTTGTCCCAGAATTCTTCTCTCTCACGCTTATTTACTATGGATAGGATAACCTGAGATGCTTTTTCTTCGCTCATCGGCCATTGATTCTGACCCAATACATCCAATTCGAGCCGGGAAAAATTAACAGAATAGAGCCTATAATCTTCAAAGGCCTTCCAGGCCATGGGAACTGATTCCGAAATAATCTGTGCTATTGCCTGTCCAAACACCTGTATCTCGTGCTGAGCATGGCTATCCAGGCGCAAACGCAAAAAGTGAAAAAGATTATGTAGATCAATCTTCCAATACCACTGCGTATAGTTAGCGACTGACAAACCAATTCGAGCTAATTCTTTAGCTAAGTCAATTTCCAAAAATCTTTTATATGTCGCGTGCTGACTGCCATACTCTGATTTTAACAATCCCAAAACGAAGTTCTGGTCATCTACGCTGAGATCGTCTCCGCGACCCTGCCTATTGCCCGTAGCCTGTTTTTTCAGGACCGATCTGTCAGGAAGATAAAATTCATTAAGCATCTCCGAATAACGGCCTGAATATTCATTAACGCTGGCCATCCTGTGTCTTATCCATTGACGGGCGACAAAGATAGGCATCTTGCAATGGAACTTAAATTCAACCATTTCGAAAGGAGTAGTGTGAGCATGGCGCATAAGATAGCGGATAAGACCCTCGTCAGTACTTACTTTTTTAGTCCCTTGTCCATAAGAGACTCTGGCCGCCTGAACTATCGAGTAATCATCTCCGCAATAATCAACAAGGTAAACAAATCCATGATCGAGGCATTGAATAGGACGGTACAGCCATTTTTCAGATCCTTCGGATACAGAACGAAATGTTGTGTTGGATTCATCAATTAATCGCGGCGGAAGATTATTTTCCATGGTTATCTCCTTTGTCAACGAACAGCTATTGGATAATATCAAAAGTAAAAAAATAAAAAAAGCCCCGCTAGGGCAGGGCGCATTAAAGTTATTTTACCACTGACAAATCCTCCGCTCCCAACAGCGCTAGGATGTATTTCTTGGTTGAAAGAAATACTTCCTTTGCCTCAAATTGTCCGTCTACCACAACACAATTAGGATAGGCTCTTGCAAACTCCAAATAATTTTTTCTTACTACGGTCAACTTGGCTACAGACTCAAATTTATCTAATTTTTTACCCGCATTAAGCATTCTTTGAACGGCGACCTCAGCCGGAACATCAAAAATCAATACCAGATCAGGCCAAAAAAAAGGCACTTGGGCGGCGGAGAATACCCGATTATGCAGACCCATGAAATCGTAGAAATCATTCGGGGTCTCTGAACCATAGCAAAGCGATGACGGCACACCACGATCCTGCATAACATGGGATCCTTTTTGAAGTCCCGCGATAATATTATCACGATAGTTACTCATCCTATCTTCTATATAAAATGCCTGCATGTGAAAAGCTCTCATATTCTCAAGCTTAAACTCCGGGTGTTTTCCTTCGAGGATATCGTAGACCTGCCTCCCGATAGGCCTATTCACATCGGGTTCTTTGCAGTATTTTACCGTAACTTTAGGCAAATAAGCCTGCATGTAATGCTGAATACGAAGATACTGTTCGGATTTTCCCGATCCATCTATGCCCTCGAAAAGAATAAATTTTGATTTGTGGGGATTAGAAATCATTTATATCTCCATTGTAAAACAACTCGGGAATGTTTTAAAATTCTAACTCAATGAGTCCAGGGGAGCAAGTGCATAACCAGAAACCAATTACTTTATTTTCTTTTTTACAACCTCGAGTTTGTAGCCGGCCCATTCTAAAATTCCTCCCTTCCTAGACAAATTATTAAAAAGTTCCTGGAATAGATCAGCAAAATCAACATTAAGGTATTTTAGAACCATCCCCTTTTCCTTTGCTATATATTCGATATGTTCTTTGCCTATGGAGTTATTATAGGTACCTGTATAATTTACCTCTGCAACCCCTTCATGGGCCAAGTCCTTGAGGCAGTCCAGACATGGCGTCCCTATTACAATAACTTTCGCACCCCGCAAGTGCTCCCTATCCGTATTTGATATTAAATTCTTTTCGCCATGCCTTGTTCTTAAACAATGGCCCTCAACCATTAAATGCCCAATGTCATCGCAATGGGCTAGACCACTAACAGAACCATTATAACCAACCCCCCTGAGTCGCTTATCCTTAACCACGCCAGATGCCGTTCTTAAGCGATCACATGTGCCTAGAGCAGAATGCAACACGACCGAACCTAAGAATACAGAAGATCTTAATTTTTCCCTTTCTTTTCCTGCTCGCCTAGTAGGTTTTTTAGATTTATTCATATATATAAATCTGCCATAAAATCTTATTTAACACAAAACCACCCTGGCATATGCCAGGGTGGTTTTTAGAAGACTATTTTACTTCAATCCCCATACTTCTGGCAGTCCCCTCCACTATCTTCATTGCTGCCTCGACATCATTAGCATTCAAATCGCCCATTTTCTTCTCAGCAATTTCCTTAACTTGAGATTTAGTAATTTTTCCAACTTTAGTTTTATTAGGCACTCCAGAGCCTTTTTCAATCCCCGCAGCAACCCTTAATAAATATGCAGCCGGAGAGGTCTTAATTTTGAATTCAAAAGTCCTATCTTCAAAAATAGTTATTTCAACCGGAACAACTTCGCCCTGTTGAGCTTTGGTAGCCTCGTTAACTTGCAGCATAAACTGTTGCAAGTTAATACCGTGCGGACCAAGGGCCTGACCAACTTTAGCCGGCTCAAGCTGGCCGCCGGTTACCTGTATTTTTAGCATAAAAAGTTTGTAAAGTTATAAAGTTTGATTGAATAAAGAATCTTATTCGCTTAACTTTATGAACTTTATGAACTTTATAAACTTTATGAACTGTTTATAGTTTCTTAATTTGTAAGAAATCCAGCTCTACCGGTGTTTCTCTGCCGAATATTGTGACTAGAACCTTTATTCTACCCCTCTCCATATCAACCTCGGAAACCTTGCCGTCAAAATCCTTAAAGGGTCCGTCTGTAATTTTAACTCTATCCCCTTCGGCAACATCAATCTTATACTTTGGTTCTTCGACTCCCATTCTCTTCATCAAGATTTCTACTTCAGAAGCGGCTAAAGGAGTAGGGATAGTTCCGGCACCGATAAAACCGGTCACATTTGGAGTATTTCGCACAACATACCACGATGCATCATCAACAATCATCTCAACCAAAACATAGCCGGGATATATCTTTTCCTCGATAACCTCTCTCTTGCCACCTTTTATTTTTATTTTCTTCTCCTTGGGGACTAAGACGCTGAAAATCCTATCCTCAAACCCAAGAGACTCAACGCGCTGTTTGAGGTTTCTAGATACGGTATCCTCATATCCTGAGTAGGTATGGATGGCGTACCATTGACGTTCTCCAGTTGTTACTTGTTTGGGCATGCGCTTCGCGCAAGTTTATAAAGTAAAAAGTTTGTAAAGTTATAAAGTTTGATTGAATAAAGAATCTAAAAAGTTTGTAAAGTTATAAAGTTTGATTGAATAAAGAATCTTATTCGCTTAACTTTATGAACTTTATGAACTTTATAAACTTTATGAACTGTTTATCTGATAATAAATTTATTTAATCCTAATTGAAAGGCAAAATCTAATCCGCCCAAAAATATAGCTAAAGCCAGGCTTAAGCCAATAACCACAAGCGTATACTGAATTGTCTGGTTCCTAGTCGGCCAATTCACTTTTGACAATTCCACCCTCACATCTTTTAGGAAATCCACTAGTTTATTCATCCCGTTAGAGATAGTGTAAACACCCACTACCACCGTGCGGTGACATACACTATTAAATATTATTGAAACCACAACCTTCGCCTATAATCCTGTTAGGTTTATCTCTAACGGGATTCATACTAAAAGGCATTTTAAAACGCCCCTCGGCGTATTAACTGCATACTACACCCAACCGAAAAATAAGTCAACCCCGTAGTAGATTTTTCAAAGGCGCCATAGCGCCAACTGCCGGAGGCAATTGAAAAATTCACTACAGGGTCAACTGTACCATCGTCACCAAATAAAGATTTAAACAAAACTATTTATTGTCCTCAAAGATATCAATACCCAGCATCTTGAACAGCATCCAAATCGGGAGTAGTAGAATCTTTAAAAATTCCATACTCTTATTATATCCTCACGATAGTCTATATGTCTATATTCTGAACAGACTTAGCATGGGTTTGAATAAACTTGCGTCGAGGCATTACTTCCGATCCCATCAATACATCGAATATCTTATCTGCTATCTGAGCATCTTCGACGTTAACTTGAAGGAGAACCCTATTAGCCGGGTTAAGCGTGGTTTCCCATAACTGATCGGGGTTCATCTCTCCTAAGCCCTTGTAGCGTTGCAAGAATACACCAGGGATTTTGGCCTCTTCTACAACCGACTCGGATACGCCTTCGATATCAGCCTCAATTGATTTATGATTTTCACCATCAAGCGAACTTACTTCCCAATCTTCTTTTTTGCTCTCCTTAGTATCTTTTTTGTTTTTCCCTTTTTCCGCCATGCCTAATTCTTTTCTGAATTCTTCCAGAATTTTTTCCTTGTCTTTGTCATTATAGGCATATTGAAACTTGGAGCCTTTCTGTATTTTATACAAAGGAGGCTGAGCCACATAAAGATAGCCGCCTTCGATTATTTTTGGAAAGTAACGATAAAATAATGTCAAAAGCAATGTCCTGATATGGGCACCGTCGACATCAGCATCGGTCATAATAACTATCTTGTGGTAGCGCAGTTTCGTGATATCAAACTCATCGGCAATAGCCGAGCCCATGGCAATAATTAGATTGCGTATCTGCTCCGAAGCAAGCATCTTGTCTAGCCGCGCCTTTTCAACGTTCAGAATTTTTCCTCGTAATGGTAAGATCGCCTGAGTTCTCCTATCTCGTGCACCCTTTGATGATCCTCCGGCGCTATCGCCTTCTACTAGGAATAGTTCTGATTCCGATGGATCTTTACTTGAACAATCGGCAAGCTTTCCCGGCAAAGTCATACCGTCTAAAGCACCCTTTCGCAGGACAGTTTCCCTAGCCGCCTTTGCCGCCAGACGCGCCTTAGAAGCCAAAAGAACTTTTTCAAGAATTGCACGAGCTTCGCTTGGATTTCTTTCCAGCCAATCGGCAAACTCGGTATTAATAACGCTTTCAACGGCAGTCCTGGCCTCAGGATTTCCCAACTTACCCTTAGTCTGACCCTCGAACTGGAGCTCCACGGATTTAATCTTGACGGAAATAATAACAGTCAATCCCTCACGCATATCTTCGCCGGTCAAATTATCATCCTTATCTTTTATGTAGGAGTTCTTGCGGGCATAATCATTAAGAGTCCGTGTAATGGCCGACCGGAAACCGGTAACATGCATACCGCCCTCAATAGTATGGACATTGTTTGCAAAACCGATTTCTCTGTTCTGAAGATCATCAACATATTGTAGAGCCACTTCCACGAATATTCCGTTATAGTCCTTGGCGGCATAAAAAACAGATGGATTTTTAGGCTCGCAATTCTGATTCAAAAATCTGACATAAGAAGTAATGCCTCCTTCAAAATAAAATGTATATTCGGCAGGAACTTCTTTTTTGTCCTTACCTTCACCAACAACAATAGGCTCGCGAGCATCAATAACTTTTATTTTAATCCCCTTAGTTAAATAGGCTTGCTTGCGAAGATGTTCCAAAATAGCATGCAAATCGAATTTGATCTCTTTGAAAATATCCGGATCGGGCTGAAAGATAACCGTTGTTCCGGTCGTATTGGATTTACCTATTTTCTTAACGGGACTAAGGGGCTTACCGATTTTGTATTCCTGGGCAAAAAGATCCGGCTTCCTACTGACCTCAACTCTCATCCAACTAGATAGCGCATTCACCACAGACAATCCGACACCATGAAGACCGCCGGATACTTTATAAGATTCTCCCGAAAACTTACCTCCGGCATGCAAAGTAGTAGCTGCCGTCTCAAGGGCTGATTTTTTGGTTTTAGGATGAATATCGGTCGGAATACCTCGGCCATCATCAACAACCCTGACTTTGTTATCGGGTAAAAGCGCTACTTCAATATTCTTACAATAACCGGCCATCGCCTCATCTAGTGAGTTATCAAAAACTTCCCAGATTAAATGGTGGAGGCCCTCAACGCCGGTTGAACCGATATACATACCTGGTCGTTTTCGGACCGGTTCAAGGCCCTCCAGAACCTGTATATCCTTTGCGGAATATGACGGTTTTTTTTGTTCTTCTTTAGCCATAAGTAATTGAGGTTTAACTCATAAATTATATCATCTGTAGCCAGCAAATTCAAGCCCCGTTTTGAGTTAAAAATGCCCATTTTCAGAGCATTTTTAGGGCTATCCACAGGGTTACTGACCTTACCTTAATTCCGCCCCGAATTGCCTGGCTGTTTCACCATAAATCTTTTTCTGAATCGGATCGATTTCACCGATAATGAGAGTTCGTTCGTTCGAACGATAAACTATCCGATACGTGTAGCTGATTTTATCTTTGCCGAATTTATCCTCATTTTCATACTTATCAAGCAACTCCACCTGTTCAACCAGATCCCCTCCCAGATCTCTTATTAGATCGAAGTAGTCATTGGGAACGAAACTCTTATCTACCACGAAAGATATGTCTCTAGTAATCGGAGGAAACTTGGAAACTTCTTTATATTGATTTCCCAGCTTTAGTTGTTTTTTCACTCTTTCATCCTGAGACCAAAGCAATCGGATATCCGGTAACCCCATAGATACCATAGCAAATCTCTCGATGCCTGGTCCGAAAGCCCAGCCATTCCACTTTGAAGAATCAACCCCGAACTTTTCAAGCACGCTTCCCTTAACCACCCCCGCACCTCCAACCTCGAGCCATTGGCCATCTTTTTCCATCTCCATCTCGAGCGATGGATCGGTGTATGGAAATTTATCCTCATTGAATCGCACTTTAATGTCTGCGCCAAAAATCGCCCTGGCAAAACCAAGCAAAGCTTCCTGTAAATCAGCGATTGTAATTATTTTCTTTTCCTTTGGAATAAGATACCAACCGTCTATTTGATGGAATACATTCATATGCTTGTTATCTAGTTCGTCTTTTCGATATACCTTGCCGAATGAAAACGCACCAACCGGCTCGCCTCTTTCCATCCTATCTTTGACCGCCTGATCACGGAGATAGTAATACCACATTATGGTCGTGTGGGTACGGAGAATGTGCTTATCATCAATATAATATGTATCGGATTTGGAGCGGGCCGGATGATCTTTTGAGAAATCGAATAAATCAAAAGTAATTTCCGTGGACACCACCTCGGGCACCTCAATAACATCAAAGTCTTTAAACTCCGGTGCAGCCAATACTCGTTGAACTATTTCATAGATCGGACTCCCCGGAGTGCGCGAAAGATCGGGCATATCCAAATACCTCTTAATGCGCAGGCTCTCTGCATCAGTGCTAGATTCAAGCTCCTTGCGAAGCTTGGCCTCCTCTTCAGATTTTATTGTAATTACATTTTTATCCATCTTAGTCCTGGTGCTCCATTAACGTAATTTTGCGCCTATAGAATTTATAAATTTCGAGCGAGACGAACTAAAAAATCTAAAGAATATCTAAATGATATTTTGAGGATTTTTTAGAAAGTCTTAGCCGAAATTTAGGAATTATGGGGGTGTAAAATTAAGTTAATGGAGCACTAGAAATATAACCAATATCGACACGGAAAGCAAAAACCCCGCCTTAAATGCTCTCTTGAATCTATTATCTCCCTCTCGCCTCAAGTAAAAAAATACGATAGTTGCACTGCTCCAGACGGTTGCAAACAAAGATACATAAAAAAGTATTTTAACATACTGCTCAGCCCGAAAAGGATCGAAACTAAAGACTATCATGCCAAGACTAATACAGGAAACAACGCCTATAAAAATTATCGTAAATATCTGCCTCATATTTTAGAGTGTCGGTTCGGACGGAACAATCTGTCTGTGCTGTAAGCCATAGACAATTGATTTGATTTTGGCCGGCTCAGGAACATCCCGAATTATAAATTCCTCCGACTCGCCTGCCGTTTGTATTTTAACTGTGCCAAAATCCATAAAAGTAGCTAGAATACCGCTAACAGTTGTCGTAATATCCTGCTGAAAAAACCTTTTTGATCAATATCTACAACTCTCTTGTCGGTAATAATAAGCACATCTAAGTAATAGCTGGTCCAGATAACAAAGAACATCATCCACGCAATCAGCAAAACGAGCGAATACACACCGGTAAATAAAGCAAAATCATTGCCTTTAATAATAACTGTTCTTTCGCTTATCCAAAATAATAACGGCGGAAGAATGATAAATAGAGCCAAAAACATTGACTGAAAAACCAGACCCAGCTTATGGCGCCTGACCTTGAAAACTATTTTTTCGCCCGGTTCAAGTTTAAACATAACGATTTTGTTACAGTGAACTCAAATAAAAAGCTAAAGAAGCTATCATTATAACCCACAAAAAAGCCGAAACCGAGAAGTATAGGATAGACGCTCGGCCCATCACCCACATATCGATACCAAACCTTTTCCAGTGATACGACAGGACTAAACTCAAGATAATAAAAACGATACCGACTAAAGCAATAAAAATCCAAACCGTGGTCGGACTAAAAACAATCGTTGAGCTAAAAAAATTCAGTATTGAGAACTGGCTAGAATCAAACTGATATACAGGCAGTTGCGTCATATACTACATATTAATAAATATAGACTACTTTGGAAAGTAGTCTATATTTATTAATGGCGGGGACAACGGGGCTCGAACCCGCAACCTCATCCGTGCACATACCCAAAACTTTCGTATTGGAGTGGACTATATCTTCACCATAGTTTTCACTGAAGGTGCTCCGGTATCTAGTCTCTACGGCGCTCTCCTTTAAAAGGAGTTCCCACGGTATTACCCTTCCGCCAACTGACGAATTAGGGCTTCACCGTTATCCCGGAATTTTCATCACACAATTTCTTGTGTGAGCTGCATTTTCTACAGGGATGCGCTCTAACCAATTGAGCTATGTCCCCAATTTTCAAAATAATACTCAAATTTACTCTTTTTTCTCTCTAAAAACAAGCGGTTCGAAGTTTCATACATAAACCTATATAACAAAAGGCTATCACGAACAGAATAATTTAATCTATATCCCCTATTAAAACTCAGGGCTCCTCCCTTTGTAGCTGCTGAATTTTTTAGCAAATATTTTAATTTATTCAGAAATTTACGACTTCCCGATGAAAAACCTGTAAATATCATTGTTGTCGGATTTTTTCTATCACTTTTTTGGTAAGTACATATACTCACATGGCCATCTCCATCAAAATAGCCTCTGATGAAATCTGCCAGATACGAGCTGGGCACTTTAGGAAATTTTAAAACATTGCTTTTTCTTGGCACCATTCCTAATCTAATTAAGTCATTAAATATCTCCTTACTACCCAACTGTAATCTATAGGATTTTTTCCATTTTTTATTTCTATCTCTAATCGAGATCTTATGATTTGAACCCAATAGACTTTTAATTTGATTTAAAATATCTCTATCGGTTATTTGAAATTCTATAAAATGAGCTCCTCGCTTATTTTTTATCATATTCCCATCCGCGGCAAAAAATCCTAATACATAAGCCATTTCTGACGACCATTTTTTAAAGAAATCTTGGTTTAGCGTCTTATGTATCGGCATGTAATTCTCCTAAATTTTAACACACTTTTACGTAAATTAAAAGTCCGCTATTGGCGGACTTTACCTGTCCCACGACTCTCTCTTGGCAGATTCGGAGAGCCGAGGATATAAGTCTCGGCGGGATCGAAGTATTTATTTAGTTTCTACTAATCTATCGCGCAAGTTTCTTATCATCTCGCCAAGCTTCGTATCGATTAGTGCACGGAATGCCTGAATGACTGGCTGGTGAATTGCCGCCATGCTCACATACACCACCATACTTAGTATGATGATGATCGTAACAGTTTTTTCCATAGGGAATACCCTGATTAGAGTTAACCCAGCACTTACCTTGACTTGAATTTTTCTGGTTTTGAGTCATGGTTCAGACCAGTTTTCGAGTAAAGAAATTGACTATATCTGCCTCAAATGGCGTAAGATCAAAAGCCGCAATCAGCCAAGCATAGCCATCCTTATAACCCACAACCAAAGGATCAGTGTTAATTCGCTCGATCCACTCTGCCTGAGCAATAACAAAAATTTTATCAAAATATTTCTTTGCTTTAATGATATCTGCCCGACAAACGGCAGGTATTAGGCCGCGAAAGCAAGACGTGATACTTTCTATGCCCATCACCCCGCTACATTTGTTGTGTAAAAGAGCCAGAACATCATTGAAACATGCTCTAATTGGAGCTGGAGGTTCAGGATTTATAAATCCCCGAGTTATAGATTCACGGCTAGAGAGGCGACGCCGTTCCCAGCCTAACTCAAAATTACAATTACTGTTATCAAGGCAATATATTGCCAGCATTGGATAACCTCTGTCATCTCGCCATCTTAAAGCCGAGTCGAAATCAAAATATGCATACTTTTCAGAAATATCTGGATATTGTTGAGGTAAATCTTGTAACGCCTGAATACGATGAGCGATTACTCCATTTAAAAGCATATCTAATTTTGCCGCTGCAATAGCTTCGCAACCGAATAAGACGTTTTTTCTGATAATTAAATCTTCTCTAGTTTGTAATAGTGTTGGGAGTAAAGAAACTTTGAGAGGTTGAACACAAGCAATAGCAGCAGTTTGAACAGGATTTTGGCGACTGGATGCTTCAATATCAATAACTTCTTGGAGAGCATGTTCTTGCATTTACATATCCTTTTTAAGGAGCGCTCGTTCAATTTAATCTACTTTCTGTTTTTTGTCAAGACCAATTCCGCAAAGGTCTTTTTACCTATCCCACGACTCTCTTTTAGCTGATTCGGAGAGCTTTATAAGATACTCGGTGGGATGAGCCATGAACATCTCTTTAGCTTCCTGCAGAGACATAGCTCCCATATAACTTATCGTCGAGGCAAGGTGCCCCATCATATCATTGATAATCGGCACCACTGAACCCCTGTATTCAACCTTTCTCTCAATCCCTTCAGGGCTTATTCTCGATGAGGTTTCGTAAGGATTATCAGCTTCCTCGGCGTGCAATTTTTCATACATAGCCTCGCGCGACGCCATTCCTCGAAAAGCTTTGACTTTTTTACCATCAGAATCAGGAAAAACTAACCCCGGCGTCTCGTCAGTACCGGCAAACATTCCGCCAATCATTACCGAAGAACCTCCCAATATCAGAGCTTCGGCTATACTGCCATCCCTCTTAATTCCGCCATCGGCACAAATAGGAAATTCTGAATTCATAGAACAGCTATACACCGCCTGAGCCTGCGGAATACCGATGCCGGTGTTCTTTCTAGTAGTACAGGCAGAGCCGGGACCAAGACCGACCTTGAAACCATTAACTCCATGCCGATTGAAGACCTTGACTGCTCCCGGCAATACAATATTTCCTACCACTAATTCCATATCTGGGAACCTCTTACGGAATTCGGCAACTGCTTTTTCCGCAATATTAGATTGGGCATTTGCTATATCCAAAACTATAACATCGGCCCCGGCTTTAATGAGATCTGCCGATCTTTCAAGGTAATCCCCCGTTGCGCCGATTGCCGCACCGACTAAAAGCTGGCCCTTCTTATCTTTATTAGCAAGAGGGAATTTTTCAAGATTTTCTACATCTCGCGAGGTAATTAGTCCCTTCAGGCAAAAATCATCGTCCACGATCGGCAATTTTTCCAATCGATGATCGTCCATAAGTTTTTTTACCTCAGCCAAAGATATCTCTGAAGATTTAGCCGTAATAAGATTAGGCACCTTAGTCATCCTGTCCTGAATCAACTCCGTCCCAGAACAATACCTTACATCCCTTTCAGTCAAAATCCCGACTAATTTACCAAGCTCATCGACAACAACCAAGCCACCTACCTTATTTTTTAACATTATATTCTTTGCCTCACCAACTGTCGCATCGGGAAAAATACTATAGGGTTTTTCGATAATGAAATTCTCCTCCCGTTTAACTTCTTCGACTTTTTTACATTGATCATCATTACTTAAGTAGCGATGGATGATCCCAATACCGCCCTTCTTGGCAACAGTTATGGCCATTCTAGCACCCGTTATGGTATCCATATTGGCCGAAACTAGCGGAATATTTAGGGGAATATTTTGTGAAAATCGAGATACTAAAGATATATCTTTACGGCTAACCGCCACTCCCCATCCGGGAGAAATAAGAAAGTCGTCAAAAGTACACCCCCATAACATCTTTCTAAGCCAATCATGCTCAACTCTCCTCATAAATCCTCTCTGAATTTTTAAAGTTCACGAAGTATTAATAACAGAAAAGTATTACTTTGAGAACCCCTCCCTCCTAGGGCCGGGTAAAGTATATCATCCCTCCGCGCCAGCCAAGAAGAAATTCATCTTTAGAAATATAGTAATTATTCCCCCGAAAACGGCTGTCCGGGTCCTGAATGTGATAGCCGACCACAATCTTTCCATCTTTTCGAATGCCATTCACAACGACCACATGACCGCCGTTCTTTTTACTAAGCTTGTAATATATAGAAGCCATCACGGGCTTGCCACTGACAATATTTTTCTCTAACTTCTTCAGCCATTTAGACTTTTCTGCAATTGTCTTGGGAAACTTTTTTATAAAACTCAATTTGTGACCGTATTTTTTAGCTAAATCGGTGATTGTCTTATGCCTCCAGCCAATACCATCTAAATATCCGCCCATCTTTCTTGCCTCATCTACTAACCCGCCCACATCTACATCTATGTGCTTCCTATTACCGAAAGTCATCATCATTTTAGTCGAACAAATAGCACAAGATCTTTTCTTCCAGTTTTTATCTTTTATATCTCTATGCTGATCGGTGAGCGGAATACTAATAGTAATATCCTTAATCATCGAGTAATTTATGCCAATAAATTTTTTCTATTTTACGGGTATCGTTGTAGGTATAATGATGCTTGTGCGGAAAACCCGTACCCTTAGAATCGTTGCTAATCGCTATATTATCACCAATGTAAAAACCATTGTGGTTGTGCGGAAGACCGTCTTTATCGCCAATCCTCTTTTCCCAAACCAGAACCGCACCCGACCTCAAGTCTTCAATTGCGTACCATCCGCTCTTAATCATATCGTCTTCGGCACCAATAACAGTTGTATGTAAATCACCAATCATTTTATTCAAATACAGAATAGCTGATACAAACATAGCACAACTCAATCCCCCATTCTCCAGAACATCTACTCCCTTACCATCAATTTCAAAATATAAATTTCTGAACATCCAATTCTCGCCTCTTGCAGCGTTTTCAATCATTGCTAGATAATTCTTTTTCTTAAGCAATATGGGTTTCATCTATTAACCATATCATTACAAAGGGCATCTTTGCAATTTATCCCGTGATTGCCAAAGACAATTTTACGGGGTTGCAAAGATGCCCTTTGTAACTTTTACATCTTGATCTACCTATCCTTGATACTTAATACTAGCCCCGTAATACTATTTTTATCTAGGCGGTACCTCTTTCCATTGAGGAATCGGATCTTGGAGATAGAGGGGCGGAGTTAAATCATAATAACAACTTTGACCAAGATCATCCGTAGCCGTAAGGCGAGGATAATAGGTTCCGACCGCCGTATAGGTATACACAGTATTGCCGCTGGCCGTCGGCGGATTATTTATAGGTCGAGTCGGTCCGGCTGGATAGTTAAAATTCCATAACCATGTTCTAGGATTGGCCCCGCCCTGAAATACTGTAGTATCAGTAAAGGTAACCGGTGAATCAACGGATGGATTGGCTGGAGATATCGTAAAACTCGTTGCCGGAAAAGCATGAACTGGAGTCGTCCAACGATTTACAGATACTGGAGGATTTGTTCCGTTAACATATGTACCCATACGCGTCCAGGACGACCATTGTCCATAACCATTCCTGACCCTTACCCAAGCCGTATAAGCCGTATTCCAGGTCATCTGACAGGTAGTCTGAGGATTAGCATCGCCATTTCCTGAATTGCATCCCGAAGAAGGACCCGAGGAAGTTCCGGTAGTACCCGATATCCGCCACTCCGGATTGATATTGCTGGGATTCAAACCGGTCACATCCGCATTGGGCACTACATCAATATCCCCTCCGCCGTTTATGATGGCTTCATACGCTGCCTGATTAGAGTTGGGCGGTGATCCCGGACTAGTATATGTCCAGGTTATACTGGCATGCGGTCCGGCAGTGCAATAATTTGAGTTATTTACACTAACCGTTGTATTCGAAACCGATGGCAAAGCACTAACCAAATTAATATTAGCTGAACCCTCAGCCGGATTGGCGGTGCTGCGTTCAATTATGGCCTTGGCCCGATAAGTTCCGGCGGTAGAATAATTATGAACAACTGATGCAAACGGCCATGATGGTGTACCGTTAACAGCTTCGCACTTGTAACCGACGGCATTACTGGAACAAGAGCCAGCGGCAGGCGAAGGAAGAGATCCGCAAGCAACCGTCGCGCTAGGCGTTGCCGTCGACAAGTGGACGATCGTGAGTGGACGTCCGACGTCGATTCTTGCGTTCGCCGACGAGCCCTCGCGCGCCGGCGTGCTGCAGCTCGCTGGTCGGTTGGCCCTCGCAGCGACTCAACCAGGCGCAGCATGAGCACGAGCCGCATAACCGGGATTCTGCGACAAGCACACAGCGGCGCCACGTTGCGCGACGCTGCTCTCGATACGATGCGCTCGACTACCACGGGTAGGGGTCGGTGACGCAGGGTTTCGCGCGGTTCGGGCATCGACGGGCGGCCTATGGGCACGCCCCCCGTGGGCACGTGCGCGTGCCGGTCCCCTCTGCACGCTGGGGGTTCAGCAGGAGGTTGGACCAGTGATCGAGGTGACGTGGACACAGCTCGCGATGCTGGTGATGATCGTGTTCGGGGGTGGGCTGGTGACCGAGCTTTGGCTGGCGAGTCTCAAGGCGCAGGAGCGGGTCGGCCGAGCGGCGGGGCCCGAGAGGATGGAAGAGTCGGCCGCGATCGCCGCCGCGGTGGACTGGGCCACGGGGTATGGCTGCATCTGCATCTGTTCGGCGTGTCGGTTGATCCGCACGAGCCGTGAGGCCGGCGGCGCAGGGCGGACTGGAGAGCATGCGAGGCCCGACTCGGCGGCGAGGGCGCGGAATCTGTGACGCCGGAGGCGCGAGCAGACATGGGCGAATTGATCGGCCGCTACGATGCTCGGCTGGCCGACTTCGAGGCGCTGAGCGTTCGACTCGGCCTCCCTCCCTGCGCGCCTTCGTTCGTGTCGATCGTCGCGGTCCTCGACGCCGCGATCGGGCGCGTCTGTTGCCGAGCCGCCGTCGCGCAGGAGCGGGAACAGAGGAGCCCGACACCGCATGATCCGGGCTCAGAGGGCAGGGGCCTCTCGGACGTGAACGCCATCTACGTGGTGCAGCGCGGCGAGTACGAAGACGTGCAGATCGCCTCCGTGTGGGCCAGCGCCGAGCAGGCGGAGGCGCGCAAGGTGGTCTGCGAGCGGGAATACGGGCAGTGGAGGACGTCTCTGAGTCCGTTTGTGCTGAAGTGGTCACCGGCTCTTCTCGGCGACGAGCACGCGGAGTGCGTGGCGGACGGCGCGTACGTGGTGGCGTTCGAGCTCGACGTGCTCGAGGGGAGGCGAGAGTCCGCGTGACCACCGACCTCCTCACGCGCGCCCAGAAGCTCACCCCCGCGCAGCTTCGCGCGCTCTCGCCGAAGAAGCGGGGCGAGATCGAGCGCGAGCTGGCGGCGTGGATTCGGCGGGACGCGCAGGCGAACCAGCTCGTGTACTACCGGCCGGTGAATCCCGACGCGATGAAGCTCCACCGCTCGGTGGCGCGGGAGTTCGGCATTCAGGGCGGGAACAAATCGGGGAAGACGGGCGTGAAGGCCGCCGAGGTCGCGATCCAGATGACGGGCGTGGTGCCGCTTTGCCTCTCGGTCTGCGTGACGTGCGCGCGGCCGATGGTGCAGCGCGCCGGGGCCTGGGTTCACGACGCGCCCGACGCGGGGCACGACGCGGTGCTGCGCTACCCGGTCGAGAAGCTCCGGGCGCCGATCCGGGTGCGCCTCGTCGTGACGAGCAACGTGAACGCTTGGGACGAGAACATCAAGCAGAAGTTCCAGTTCAGCCAGTGGAACGGGCGCCTGAACGAGGACGGGCTGCCGGGCGACCCGCGGTGCGGCCACTGGGGCTTCATCCCGCAGCGGTTCCTGATCCACGGCTCCTGGGACGCGTCGTGGTCGGAGCGCCACCGCAAGTTGACGTTGAATCGCCACGGCGATGGTGGTGCCGAGCCCGGCTCGACGATGGTCGTGATGTCGCATCTGCAGGCGCTGGAGGATTTCAACCAGGGGAGCTACCACCTGATCGACGAGGACGAGATCCCGCCGGAGGAGATCCACCGCGCGAACAAGTTCCGGACGCTGGAAGTCGGGGGGCGGATTCTCACGGGGGGGACGCCGACCGACGAGCGGGGGAACGCGGTGGCGGCGGCGTGGTTCTACGACCAGATTCTCACGCCCGGGCTCGAGGGCGCGAACCCGGAGAAGGTCGAGGCGGTCGCCCTCTGGACGGAGCACAACCGGACGCTCGACGCGGCGGCCGTCGAGGCGCTGGCCGAGGGGCTGACCCCCGACGAGCGCGCCGCGCGCCTGCGCGGGGAGTCGCTGCACCTGGCCGGCACGATCATCCGCGGGTTCACCGAGAAGCCGCGGCTCTGGTGCTTCGGGTGCAACGCGACCGTCGCGTTCGGGCTCGACGCCTGCCCGGCGTGCGGGGGGCGCGATCTCGAGGGCTTCGCGCACGTATGGACGGAGGAGGACCTGGCGTGGCCGGGCCCGCGCGAGTGGCCGACGCTGTTCTACATGGACCCGCACCAGGCGAAGCCCACGGCGTGCCTCTGGATCCGCGTGGACCCGAACGACGCCGGCTGGGTCGTGGCCGAGCAGGAGATCGAGGGCGACGCGGCGGTGGT
>JACOZW010000012.1 GCA_016181145.1 Candidatus Yanofskyibacteriota bacterium | reverse complement strand
CAGCCAGGTTTTCATATCAGCTTCTCCATCCTCCTGTGATGAATAGCATGAACATTAGGGAGTAAATGATGAGCGCGGTGAGCTTCCACCATCCGGCAACTGGCGCCATTAGGTAGGCGAGTCCAAGAGGGATGACAACATCGGCGAAAAGCGAGATGCAAAAGAGCCAGGTTCGAACCGGAGGCGTCAAAGGGATCAGGTGGATGGGCAGTTCCATCCCGATAAGGAAAGCCAGCAGGGTGATGAAGGCTTGCACGGTGATGAGCGCGCCGTCGGGAATTTGGCCGTAGAGCTTTCGCTGGGTGATGAAACAGGCTGTTGTCGCCAGGAGGAGGACCACCATCAGGCGAACCAAGGCCCGGAATACTGCAGGGGGAAGTTCATTGGCCCAGCGGCTAAGCGCGTCGTACATTGAACGGGCTGCATCCATTTTTAATTATTGAGATTTGTTGTGTGCGACCGACGGCGCTTTCTGGGACTCTGCCTGTGGCGACGGCGAGTCTGGTTTTGAGCGTCCCTCAGGATCTCGTGGAGCCGTTGGTTGACCTCGGCCAGCTTCTCCACAATTTGGTCTTCATGGAGGAGCGCGGCGCCCATCGCGACATCGAGCAAGTCGACCTTCATGCCGCGGATTATTCTTTCTTGATTGACACGCATCAGTTTCATAGGTGTTTTCTGCTCAGCTGCATACTATGAGCTTTTTCTCTCGCTACCAAAGATGACGGGAAAACACCAATTAGATTTGGCTTTGACGGAATTTGATGCTCTTATACTGGATAATTCAGCTCGCACCTTGGCGCCCGAAAGGTTTTTATTCCTCACACGGCTAGTGGTGACATGACCAAAAGCGTACGCTCGTCTAACGAAGAGAACTATTTAATGCTCACAGCGGGTTACCTTGCAGGGTGGGACACAATTCGAAAAGCCGCGCCGAAATATCCTCATGAAGTTTGTGTGAGAGAGTGGGGGTTTGGTTCCCGTGAAGAAGCCGGAGCCTGGGTTCTTTCTGCCCTCCATCGTCGCGCCATATATTATCGTCGGCGGCGGGACACAAGCTGTGCTTGAAACCCAGATTAATACATGGGTTTTGGGAGTGCCGAAGGCTAGAACTGCTACGTTCGCATCTTGGTTCAAAGAAAAGGATCTGTCTAACTACCGCATCTTTATTCATCGTACACCGCTTCGCGTCGGCGACAGAAGAATCATTCCGCTCTGGCCAAGGGTCTACAGATCGACGCCTCGGGTTGTCAGCCTGCGAGAGCAGCTATCGGCTGACCAGCAATCGGAAGGTGTTGCCTTTCTTGAATCCCTCCTTGCGGCTTATGCGTTTGTTCCTTCTGGAGCGGGAGACTTCGTCCAAAGTTCTGGGCATTTTTACTGGTTTTCAACAGGATCACCAACGAAACCCTGAACTAAGAGACTTCTGTTCAGATTTTCGCATTCTCGCACCCAGCAGAAGGACCATCCCTGATCGTTAGCGTGGTATGTTCGATTTTTTCCTTTTTTGAATATTCGATTGGCAAGTTCTCCTAGCAGTTCGCAGCGCAAGCGATTTCGATACTGATGGATCCGATTATCGCGGTGTATCTGTTCGATTCCGCTGAAACCGAAAGCACGCGCTATGGTGTCGTAGTGCAGGTCCTTCCCGATAAGGAAAGCCAGCAGGGTGATGAAGGCTTGCACGGTGATGAGCGCGCCGTCGGGAATTTGGCCGTAGAGCTTTCGCTGGCTGATGAAACAGGCTGTGATCGCCAGCAGCAGGATCACCGTTAGACGAACAAGCGCCCAGAAAACTGCCGGGGAAAGTTCATTGGCCCAGCGGCTGAGCGCGTCGTAGACTCCTCTGAGGATGTCGCAAGCCATTGTTAACACGTTTGCTTTCTCACTTTCGTCGAGTTGCGCCGACAAGCCCGGCTTTGAGCGTCCGAGCGTCCCTCAAGAGTTCATTGAGCCGGTCGTTGACATTGGCAAGTTTCCCGACGAGGTCGTTCTGACCCAGGAGGGCTGCGCCCATCGCGACATGGAGCAAGTTGAGCTTCATGTCGTGGATGATTTGCAATTCAGTCAGAGGGTTTTGCGATTTCATAGCTCGAAGAGTAAACTGATTGGTACTTTGAGGTGTATCGCTGGGATGAAGACAATTTCGTTTTTTTCAGCGAGGCCTACGTCCCTAACTTCCAGACAATAATCGATGCACAGCCAAGAAGGCCGCTGCAATACCGGCGAACGAAGATTGACTTCCGTTCTCGCGACGAGGCTCTTGCCTGGACCTTGAGTGCCTACGCGCGACGGCTAGCCTGGCATTGGCGTTATGAGATCGCTTGGGAAGAAAACGCGTTCAAAATACCCTTTGAAACATGGGTTCTCGGGCCGCCGATTAGTGAAGGGGCTCAGTTAGCGGAGTGGTTCCCGCGTGAAACCCCGAACACGGATTACCGATTGATGATTCACTATAATCCACGCCGATATGACGGATTTAGAGTTCCTCCGGTCTGGCCTACTCTTTATTCAATTCTCAAGGGTGAGTATAAAAAGACGTTCCCGATACGCCACCGGCGCTTGGAAAAAGGCGAATTCAGTGCATTAAAGAAAACTGGTGAAGCCTTTCTCGCCGAAGTGCTATCTGCATATGAACACGGACGTGACGCAGTCGACCAAGCTTTTCGTGCAAGCGGACATCGTTACTGGTTTTCCTTGGGTTTGCCAATTCCGTGAAGCAACTCGCTGAAAGGCATAAGAAGAAGCCGTCCCAAAACATTACAAACGGTTCGGATTTGTAGGAGAGTTCATAGGTTGAAACAAGTTCTGCTCTAATTAAGGATCTATTTGGCCTCCTGCTCTTGCAATGACACCGCGATCATCTCAACCTCTATTTCGTCCGCTCATGTTCCAAAAGTAAGACGATTACCTGCCTAACAAAATCTTCCATTTGTGAAAGCAAGTATTGTGACTGCGCACAACCGGGTATATCTTTATCCGTGTGAGCAAACCAGAGCTCCGATTTCGTCTCGAGATCCTTCCCTGTCAGGATTCCCTGGTGTACCCATGCGATGCGCCAATCTGTTCGGACCTGTTTGAGGACAGAACTCACACGCTCGGTTTGATCTTTCGAAATCTTCAATGTGTAGGTTCATAAGAAATGTCCTACCTACAACTCATAATGTTTCTTATGCCTTTTAAATTGGAAATAAACATCAGCAGGAGTTAATCCACGAAGACTCTCGTGAGGTCTTTCATGGTTATACATCATTCTCCAGAGTTCTAAGTCTCCTTTCCAGTGCGGAAGTTCGGCTTGAATTGTTCTCTGCACTGCACTAACTTTTCCAACAGTAGTTGGTTTATGAACTCCACTTCTGATATGAATAATCTCCATCTTTTCACACCATTTATCAAAATCGCTATCCCAATCCTTTGAACCTCCAAACTCTGAACCATTATCAGTAAGAATCTGTTTTGGTTTACCATGGATGGCTATCAAACTTTCCAGAATTATTATCATCGCTTCTGTTGTATTATCTTTGATATTATAAACTCCTAAACAATATCTCGAACAATCATCTACAACTGGAACTCTCCAAGTACCATCATCATTCTCGTCTCCGTCTATTTGCCACATGTCATTTGGGTTAGGTCTTTCAAACCTTACCCATTTCAGTTTAACTCCTTCCATCTTGCTTCCCTTCGATAAACCTGTTTGTTTTATTATTCTTTTGACTGTTGATATGGACATATCAATTCCAATTCTTTGCGCTTGAATTCTTATTTTCTTTGGGCCATAACCAAAGTTCTTTCTTACCTTCTCAACAACTTCTTTCTCTTCTTCAGAAAACTTAATGGGTAACTTAGCTGGTTTCTGTGAAAAATCTCTTAAATCCCATTCATCACTTCCACTGAATCTTTTCCACCACCTTCTTAGAGTTCTTCTATCAAAATTAACAGAATATTTTTCTCTAATGATTTTTTCACATTCTTTGTTTGTTTTACCTTTAATCCTTAATTTAATGAACTGTCTTCTAATCAAATATTTTTCCATACCCTTTTAGCTCTTTAGAGGGTATTTATTTGAGGCGGACAAATGTCATGGACCTGCACATTATGGGGTTTTGCTAATGCAAAAGGTTAAATAATAAACTAACAATTATTTTCTATGATAAAAGAAGCAAAACTGGGCGAATTTGTTACCGGAACAAAAAATGAAAGCCTGGATTCTTTGGCTAAGAAAATGCAGGCATCTGGCTTAAGAAATATTTATATAATTGATGAAAAGAAAAAACCAATCGGGGTTGTAAGCATCCTGGATTTTAATAATAAGATAATTGCGCAAAATAAAAATCCTAAAGGAATTAAAGCTGAAGAGGTGATGGAGTCTCCTGTTTGGACAATTGACGCAAATGAAAGTGTCAGAGATGCGTATTATAAAATGATTGAATTAAATAGATTTGCTATTCCTATTATTGAAAAAGGAAAAATAATAGGAATATTATCCCTTAATGAAGCATTGCGCTTAATGGTTGAAAAGAAAAGACAAGAAAATGCGGGAGGCAATAAATGAAAGCAAAGAGCATTCTTCCAATCCTTGGCAGAGAGGACATAGAAGAACATGTTAACAAAATAATTGAAAAAGAACCAGGAATAAGAGATTATGTCCAGAAAAATCCGCAATCTAGGCAGCTTTTATATGAAACTGCAAAAGATATTTATCATAAAAATAGCAGATATTTAACCGGAGCTAAATTAATTGACAGCTGGGATAGATTGACTAGTGCTGCAAGCTTGGCAGGAGAAGCAGTTGCTGGAGCAGGGCAGGCAGCATCTGTATTAGAAGAAGTTGTAGAAGGAATACCTAAAGTAGGTTATGCTCTTTATTATAGTGTAAAGACAGGGGATTATAAAGCAATACCTTATTTCATGGCAGTTGAGGCTGCGTCTTTAATTCCGATTGTTGGAGACATTATTGATATGAGTAATTTATATATAAATAGGGCAAGAAAAACATTCAGAAGAAAAGTTGCCGAGTCTTTCCTTGAAAGAATTGCTTTGAGAAAGAATTAACTAATCTAGTAATCTCAATTAATTATGATCGGCTGGCTTTTTTTGTAAAAGTCCATGCTTTCTCTCAATCTTGTTCTTGATTCAGAATACAATGTTAAAACAGGCTCTCCTTTTTTAATTTTATCATTAAGATGCTTGTATAAATAAATGCCAGAACCTTTGTCTGCAGGTGAGCCAAGAAGTCTTGCTAGGTGATTTATTGATGGATTATAAATTGATTTTATAATTCCTGATTTTCCAGCCCTGATATTAAATTTGCGCTTTGCAAGTTTTAAATTTGAATTTAATCTGCCTTGAGCATTAATTATTTCATTAAATTTATGCAAAGCTTTTTTTGAATTTAAAATTT
>JACOZW010000053.1 GCA_016181145.1 Candidatus Yanofskyibacteriota bacterium | reverse complement strand
CACCGTTAACGTTCCGGCACCGGACAAGCGTCACCCCGTATACATCGCCTTTCGGCTTAGCACGGAGTTGTGTTTTTGATAAACAGTCGCCAAGGGGTCTTTAGCTGCGGCCACGCTTGCGCGTGGCAGGCCTTATTCCGAAGTTACGGCCACTTTTTTGCCGAGTTCCTTAGCCAATAATCACCCGTTCGCCTTGGTGCAATCACACCAGTCCACCTGTTTCGGATTTGCGGTACGTTCGCTTATATGATAATTCTAGGAATTTTTCTTGGAACACTCTTCAATTGAATCTCGCCTTGCGGCGATCTCTTCTGCCTTCGAATATGCCTTGCGGCTGGAACCGGATTTACCTGATTCCTATTCTATCGGCAAAGACGTCAAATCCAATAATGCGCTCAATCTTATGTAGTCCGTCATTCCATCGACATATAAACGGGGCCGGAATATTAACCGGCTGTCCATCGCGATCCCCCGCTCTTTCTAATTATTACTATTCCAAACTTCTTTTAATTCTTTTCTTTAAATGTCCGTACCCTGAACCAAAATTCTTTAAATCTTTTTCTCTTTGTTCTGCATCTTCTTTATTTTTGAATGCTTCATAATACACAAGTTCATAGTCGTTTCTTCTGTCATGTCTATGACTACGATTTCTTTGTTCCAAATTTTTGGTATATCCAAAATAAAGAAGTTTGGAGTTATTTTTCTTGAGAACATAGACATAATACATATGTGCTATATACCACAAGAGATACTAATCAGAAAGAGCGGGGTTACGCTTAGGAACGCCTAACCCTCCGATGATTGCCATCGCGGAGGAAACCTTGGACTTACGGCGGTCCGGTCTTTCACCGGACTTGCGGTTACTCATCCCAACATTCTCCCTTCCCAACGCTCCACCCTGATCTTCACAGAAGGGCTTCACAGCAGTTGGAAATGCTCCCCTACCACTTGTTAAATTAAAATTTAACAAATCCACGCTAAATACTTCCTTGTCACTTAGTTTACATTTTGGGACCTTAAGCGGTGATCTGGGCTCTTTCCCTCGCGTACACGAAGCTTTGCCCTCGCGTACTCACTGGCTAGTACCCCCAACTATGGCAACTTTTCTACTGCAAACTGAAAATTTTTAGCATAGCTTCGTTAAAATTTTTCAACATACGCCAGTATGTCTTAAAATTTCGCCTTGCTCTGCAAAAAATTTTTAATTTTCGCTACGAAAATTGCCATAATTGGGGGTACCACGGTATTCGGAGTTTGTTTGGTGACTCTACCCAAAAGGGCACGAGAAACCATTCAGTGCTCTACCCCCGTGATATTTTCTAGCCGCTGCCCCTAAAGGCATTTCGATTTCGGGGAGAACCAGCTATTACCAGGCTCGATAAGCTTTTCACTTCTAACCACAACTCATCCGGAGATGTTGCGCTATCTATCGGTTCGGGCCTCCATTCGGCTTTCGCCGAACTTCACCCTGGTCATGGTTAGCTCGCTCTGGCTTCGGGTCTTATCCAAACGACATATCCAACTCAAATTTTTGAACTCTTGACTAATTATTATTAATATGTTACCTTAGCATAAGTACACTATTTGGTCTTCTGGAGGCGCTAAGCTAATGGCTGTTAAAATAAGTGCTGAGCCAAACAACTTTTATCCTTACCAAATTGTTAATAGCACATTAGGATCAGGATTACTGACATATTATATGCTTGCTCCATGGTCTAATAAGAGATTCTTTTTCTTTCTTTGTTCCTAGCCTCTGGATGAGGCTTTTTAAGTCCAAAAATTTGAGTTGGATGACGCGCTTTTAACACTCGGTTTCCCTACGCCTGCGCCGCATAGCGGCTTAGACACGTCATTTAGATAAACTCGTTGGGTCATTCTTCAATAGGCACACCGTCATCCCGCCTAGGCGGGACTCCGGCTCTTTGTAGGCATATGGTTTCAGTTACTATTTCACTCCCCTCACCGGGGTGCTTTTCACCTTTCCCTCACGGTACTGGTTCACTATCGATCATTAAGAGTATTTAGCCTTACCCAGTAGTATGGGCAAATTCACCCAGGACATTCTTATCCCGGGCTACTCAGGGGAGATAATCAGTCAAAAACTTTTTAAAAAGTTTTTGACTGATTATCTTAGAACAAGAGATTGAAAATTTTTGCTTACAGGACTGTCACCTTCTTTGGTTGGCTATTCCAAGGCCATTTTGCTAACTTTCACCCAGTAATACAACCTCGAACTGCTGTTAGCAATTTAGGATTGATTGCTGAGCGAACTCAGCAATCAATCCTTTTTCGAGGTTGATATGCTGGGTTCAATTTTGTAACTCTTTAGAAAACTCGAAACGTGAAACTTGAAACGTGAAACATTTTTAACGATTCACGCTTCAGGCTCCACGATAAACGAATTTCAGTGTTCTTCCCTATTACCCCCA
Source organism: Candidatus Yanofskyibacteriota bacterium (assembly GCA_016181145.1). Classification (GTDB taxonomy): domain Bacteria; phylum Patescibacteriota; class Minisyncoccia; order 2-02-FULL-40-12; family GWA2-44-9; genus 2-01-FULL-39-28. The sequence goes on along the minus strand of JACOZW010000053.1, from coordinate 34,951 downwards.
TCATTGAGTTAGTAAACTAATTCAACAACGGGTTTAGGCTGTTCCGCTTTCGCTCGCCGCTACTTACGGAATCTATGCTATTTCTCTTCCTTCGGCTACTGAGATGTTTCACTTCGCCCGCTAGACGGCTCCCCGAAGCTTATCGCAGTCACGCCACGACCTTCATCGCCTCTTAATGTCAAGGCATCCTCCATACGCCCTTGCTTAATGAGTAATTTTTAGAACCGGTCTTGCGACCAGTTCAAGATGATTTCGATATAAAATCAGGATTCTTTCAAGAGCAAAGCGATTGATTAAGAATGCTGACCCAGCCTTTTAGAATGCCGTAGGCATTTAAAGGGCTGTGGTTTAGCTACAATCATTTTGCTGAAATTGCCTAATTTTATTAATACAATTTTTTACCCGTAAATTGTTAAGATGCTTAGAAATGAAAAACCGCCCAACGGCGGCCCAGATACACGCTAAAAATAGCTGGTATCATCCGCCTAATGTTTTGTTGAAAGTTATACTCATTTCTATTGTCCATTAGTATATCAAAAGCCCGTTGAGCATGTCAATGGGCTTGTTTGCAAACTGTGGATTAGAATTATTAGGTTAATACAAGCGGTCTTTCTTCCGTAATCGCTACCGTGTGTTCAAAGTGGGCGGCAAGGCCGCCGTCTTTAGTGACAAAGCCGAAACCGTCCTTGCTGTTCTTAATTTTCCAACCGCCTGTTACCACCATCGGTTCTATCGCAATAACCATCCCTTCGACAAGCTCAGGGCCAGTCCCCTTTTCCCCGTAGTTTAATACCTGCGGCGGTTCGTGAAGTTCTCTGCCAATTCCATGGCCAACCAAATCCCTGACCACATTAAATCCGTTGTCTTCAACATACTTTTGAATTGCATAACCGATGTCGCCAAGAGTATTGCCAACTCTTGCTTTTGATATGCCAATTCTCAATGCTTCTTTGGTGACATTAATGAGTTTCTTTTTCTGGTCGTCCCCACCACCCAATAAAATTGTCACTGCCGAGTCAGTGTGAAAACCTTCGTACAAAACTCCCATATCTAACTTCAAGATATCCCCGTCTTTCAAAATTCTGTCCGATGGTACGCCGTGGACTATCTCGTCGTTGATCGAAGTGCACAAAACAGCCGGATATCCATCGTAGCCCAAGAACGACGGCTTGACTCCAAAAGACAAAACAAGCTCCTGCGCGAGCTTTTCCAAATCATTGGTGGTTATTCCTGGTCTTACCATGTCTGATAACTTTTTCAATATCTCCGCCAATATTTTGCCACCTTCTTTCATTGTTTCTATTTCTTTTTGCGTTTTGAATTTAATTATCATTATTTATAATTATTCTTGAGAGCGTCGCTTAAAAGCTGATTGTATTCTGCTCTCAGTTGGCGCAGTTTGTTTTCAATTTTAACAAGCTCATCATCTTGTTCATCAAGATTATCTCCAGCCAATCCAAGAGCATAAACGTTAGCTGAATAAGTTCCCCTATCATATCTCTACTTAATTCTTCAAGACGGTCTTTTTCCGGCCATTTAGTAATGTCTTTCTTCAGCGCTTCAGGAAGATGTTTCAATACTCTGTCCATTCTTTTTTTGTAAAATTTAATAACCGCCGCAACTCTTTCCGGAAATCGCATAAAGGGTATATCAATAAGGTGATAAACAAGTAATCCTCTTGCCTGTTTACCACCCTCAAAAAGACCTGACCCTTTCTCCAGTTCTTCCTTTATCTTTCCAAGTAAAGATCCTACTTCCTGTTGTTCCTCCAAGGTTGAGCCTTCTCTTAAAAAATCGTAAAGATTTAAATCCCAAAATTTCGTTACACCCGACAAAGATCGACCGTCTTTTACACATGCTAATAGTTCATCTTTCACTGACTGCATAAAGATATCCACCCTACTGTCAGCACGCCTGATTGCTTCTGAAAGAATTGGATATTCTTTTGGATAAGCTTTCTGGGCATCAGTAAAGGTGACCCCTTCCAATCCTTCAAATTTGCTGAGGAGAGAATTGTTTATAAAATGCTGTCTTTCGTGCTGATTTGTATCGCTCTGATAATTCTCCGAACTCCATGGCTCTAAAATAAAAGCCACTTCACCCAAACCCGGAAAATACAAGGACTGATAAAAACACCCTCCGCTTTCGTCTTCCTCAATACCTCGAAAGTCAAAATAGTCTCTGCGATCGTAAAAAGTTAATTTTATATATCCTCCTTCTTTATAAAGGTTTATTCTTCCTACTGGTTCTCTGCCGGTTTCTTCTTTAAAAAGATATCCCCCGGCCTCGGGACCGGATTTTCGTATACCTCTTTCGTCAAGTTGGTTCCCTAATTCAATTTGAAATCTATCGGCCCTAACTTTCGCAAAAAGATATCTTTCAATAGCGGTCCGAACCTCCTCTTTCTTTAACGGATATCTGTCTTGAAAAAGTTCCTCAATGATTTCCTCGGCCTTTTTTCTGATAGTAATATTTTCAGGACTCATAAGTTTCGGGTAATCATCTTGTTTAACTGAACTATCAATATATGACAAAGCTTCTTCCACTTTTAAACCGGCAATCGCGCCTTCGTGCCTCGTACGCATAAACTCATCAAACCGATCTCGTTTTTCTTTCACGACCTGCTCTGTTTTTGATTCAATACTCACAAAATTTATTAATTAATTTTTTCCAATATGTCCCTAAAAACCTTTTCTATCGGTTGTTCGCCGTTGGTCTCCATTATTTTGTAGTTCCTCTTTTTCAGAAAATCAATTATAGGTACAGTCCGATTTGCATATTCTTGAAGCCGTATTTCTATCGTCTCGGGGTTGTCTAGTAATCTCGTGATTATCTCGCTGCCATCTTTGGGACATTTGGTGATATTCTCAAATTCGGGGAAATTGGGAATTGGATGCCTTGAATCCTTGCATATTCTTCTTTTACTGTTTCTCTTTATAGATTCTTCCTCGTTTAATTCTATGTTTATAATTTTAATGTTGTCCTTTTCGTAAAGTTTTTCTAAAAGGGGCATTTCGCCTTCAGCTTCATACAGCGTTCGTGGAGAACCGCTGAACACAATGCCGTGGCCTTCGCTTGCGACCTCTTTTGCTTTCTCCTTTATCCATTCCAGCACCAATTCCGGAGTATTGAGTTTGCCTGACTCCCACAATCCCTTTTCCTTTTGAAGTATTTCGTCGTTTGGGTCAGCGTTTTTTATTTTCTCCTCAATAACCTTGGACGACTCCAAATGAAAAAGACCGAATTTTTCAGCAAGTAATTCGGCTTGAGTCCCCTTCCCCGATCCCGGCGGACCGATTAAAATTACGACTGATTGTTTATTTATCGGACCATTCATAAAAAGATGATAGCATCTTTTATAAAATTAAAAAACGGCAACTATGTGCCGCTTTAGCCGGAAGTTTTTTCCAGCACATTCCCTTTCAACTGCAAGTGGTAGTAAAGACGACCCTCTATTGCAAACGGTAAGCCAGGCAGACGAGGAATCTGAAAAACGCATTCTTGACAGAGTTTCAAGTCGTTACAATGAAGCTGGTGGTTTTTGTTGTGAAAAATTTCTTCGATCTGGAGATCTAACCCGCAGTTAACGGTAACGACATCGGTACGACAGACCGCTTTGGAAGTCGGAAGAGAAACAATGTGTACTTCCTTGGTATACTCCGGCCCACATTCAACTAAGTCAGCCAATTGTTCATTGCACCACGGACAAAATAACCACAGCTCCCTGACCGCCAACAGCATTGCCTCGTGAGGAGCAAATAGGTGTTTCCGAGTAAGAACCGGGCATTCATGATCATTTGATCTAAAAACAACCCTGCGGTTCATTTGTGAATTCTCCAAAGAACAAGTAGATGCATATTAGTTCAGTACTGTCATTTTGTCAAAACGAAAAGCGCGTCAACTTGCGACGCGCTTTTGGCCAAAGCGACGACCAAACACGAACTGGCTGATCACCCGCCCAACAGTGTAGACGAGAGCCCGTACTGGCCCTCTCGTCTGCCACTGGGACGACTTCTTGTCGAAGCCAATCCAGCGAATTGGACGCTTACGTACCTTCAGCCCATAGGCCTTGGCCCGGGACCTCGCCCCTTGGAGATGAATCCAGGGATTACCGACAAGAACCACCTCGTCCACTCCGCCGAGACGATCGAATGCTTCGATGGACTGGAGAATGACCTCATCGCTGTCAAGATAGCTCACCCCATCACGATGTTTTTCCACTACGCATTTCACACTCTCTTTTCGAATGCGTGGCGACATCGGAACAAGGGCAAGTTCCCACTGGAGCGAACCGAGAACATGGTGACCCTCGGCTCTCTCCAATGCAACGACTCGTTCAAACTCTCGAGCAAGTCTCTTGTTGCACGAGTTGGGCTCCTCCTCTGGCCGGAGCGCGAACGATAAGCCAATCACCCCAATTCTCATCTCTCACCCCCACTAAAGAAAAGAACCTCTCAAACTATGCTTTAATTATACCATATCCACACAAAAATGCAAGCAAAACAAAAAGCCCTTCGATGGGCTCCCAGCCTTCGCAAAATGCTACGACTGGCACAGCAGGATAAGCCGAGATGTCTCGGCGAAATAAATTAACTTAAGGTTGTAAGATATATGCCTACGACTTCCTTGGTCTTCGGGTCAAAAATGGCTATCTGTTTACCTTGAGTTTTATTTTTAGCCGCACAGTGGTTAAATTAATTTTTAGTTTAATCATCTTTCCCCTCTTTTTGACAACGAGCAAATGCAGCTAGATATTAAACCTTAAACACTATTTTGTCAACGCGCTATCGGCACACGAAACACCAAGGAGCGAGACCCCATTCCCATTTGAGGCCGTTTGGTTCCCGCGGGTAACACAATGATTAAATTGATCGATAATTTGCTTAATAAACAAATTTAGGCCGGTAAATGGGGGTGGGGTTGAGCGACTAATATTCGTACATCGAGAGCTGTGCATCTATTTGCTTCATCATCTCAAGCGCAACTGAGACAACGATAAGTATGGAAGTACCCCCGACGGTAAACGCGGTAACGCCGGTGGCGCTTTGGACTATGTTCGGCAGAATGGCGATGAGCCCCAGGAACAGCGCGCCCACAAGAGTAACTCTGTTCAAAAGATAACCAAGGAATTGAGCCGTCATCGGTCCCGGCCTTATGCCCGGAATATACCCGCCTTGTTTCTGAATGTTCTCTGATATTGATTTGGGATCGAAAGTCACAGCAGTATAGAAGTAGGTAAATAGAATAACCAGAATAAAATAGAACAAAGAGTACCAGCCATGCGATTGCAGGAAACCGTTCACAAACGTTGCCATTCTGGCAACAAACACATTACCCGAACCGGCTAAAAAATTGGCTATCATTCCCGGAAACAGCAAAAGTGACAACGCGAAGATTATCGGAATGACTCCGGCGTTATTTACCCTCATCGGAAGATAAGTAGAAACACCGCCATACACCCTCATTCCGCGAATGCGCCGAGCATAGTTTATGGGAATATTCCTCTGTGCCTCTGTAATGTAAACAACACCTACTATAACAGCAAGAGACACGACAACAAAACCAGCATAGGTGAAAAGCTGAGAAGGGTCATACGTGAAAAGCGACTGCTTTAATGCGTTAGGGAAACCGGCAACTATACCTGCCAATATAAGAAGTGATACTCCGTTACCAAGATTCTTCTCTGTTATTAACTCCCCAAGCCACATCAGAAATACACTGCCGGCCACAATTACTGATATCGCACTTCCCCATTCCATCAGTGTCAAACTGTCTATTACGCCTTGTCGAGATAATAAGACCAAAAAACCATACCCTTGCAAGGCGGCCAGCGGTACGGTCAACAAACGAGAATACTGGTTGAATCTCATCTTTCCAATCTCGCCTTCGTATTTATACATCTGCTCCAATGACGGAAAGATCATCGTAAGAAGCTGCATTATGATCGAAGCGGTAATGTAGGGTCCAAGGCCAAGCATTCCTATGGAAAGCGCCGCCAGAGAACCCCCGGTAAAAGTGCTTATGAGCCCGAAGAACTGGTTCTGAGCAAAGAACTCTCTCAGCTGAGAAGCATCTACGGCCGGGATTGGAATGTTTGAGATAAGCCGAAACACAACAAGGATAGCTAAAATAAACAGAACTCTGTTTCTTAAATCTGGTTTCTTAAATATCTGTAATAACTTGTTCAAATCAATATTGTTAAATTGCTATATTGTTAAATTACTAACAATACAACAATGTAACAATGTAACAATTTTACTTTACGGTTCCGCCGGCTTTCGCTATTTTGTCTCTCGCCGACTTTGAAAAGCTAAATCCTTCAAAAACAAGTTTTCTGGTCAACTCCCCGCCTCCCAGAACCTTTACCCCGCCTTTGCGCGCAAGGGCGGGGTTTACCCCTTTCTCCCCGCCAGAGGCGGGTCCGCCTTTGGCGGAAAAAAGTATCTTCGGAGTTACTATTTCTTCATCATTGAACCTGTTGAACTCCTCAATATTAACAACCGGTAACTTGTCTTTCTTTAACTGGTAGAATCTATGTTTGGCATATATACCCTTACCACCAGGTTTTTTGGAGGCACCTCTCTGTTTTGGAAACAATTGCCAGATCCTGTTGTCTCCACCACGAAAACCAGGTCTTACGCTAGCGCCAGCCCTGGATTTCTGACCCTTGCTTCCTTTGCCAGAAAAAGTGCCGCGTTTACCTCCGCGTCCAACACGCTTTGTTGATTTACGAGGAGTATTTGGTTGTAGATTTGATAAGTTCATGTCAATATTGCTAAATTGCTATATTGTTAAATTGCTAACAATACAACAATGTAACAATTCTACTTGATTCTTAACTTCTGCAAGGCAGAAATTGTTGCTTTCGCTATGTTTATCTTGTTGTTCGTCCTGCTTATAAGCTTGCCCGTCAAACTAGTTATGCCGGCAAGTTTTGCTACCACTCTGACCGGACCACCGGCCTTAACTCCGCTCTTTGACGGTTTCAGTATGACTTTTGCACTACTATATTTCGCCTCAACGTGATAAGGAATGGTACCGCCCATCAAGGGCACAATCATCATATTCTTTTTGGCTTTGTTGAATGCCTTTTGGATGGACTGAGCGACATCCTTTCCTTTTGCCGTACCAAGGCCGATCTTTCCTTTGCCGTCACCGATAGCAACGGTCGTCCTGAAACTGAATCTCTTTCCGCCCTTGGTCACCCTGGTTACTCTTGCTATATCCAAAACCTTCTGTTCGTATTCTGGTTTTTTATCTGAATTAAATCCGCCTTCTCTACGAAAGCTCTGTTTTCTTTCACCACTATTACCGCTTTTTCCACTCTGATTTGGTTGTCTAAAAAAGTTGTTTTTTGGATTATCCATAGTTAAAACTTAATGCCGCCCTTTCTCAAACCGTCGGCAACGGCTTTGATACGGCCATGATACTCGAAACCGCCTCGGTCAAAGACAACCTCTTTTATCCCGACTTCTTTGGCTTTTTCAGCTAACATTTCACCTATTTTTGTTGCTTTTTCTATTTTACTGCCCTTAACTTTACTCTTGGAACTAGAAATAATTTTATTACTCATAATTGTCTTCCCGGTTAAGTCATTAATAAATTGAGCAAAAATATGTTTGTTGCTCTTAAAAACAGAAACTCGGGGCCTCTCACTAGTACCATAAATCTTGGCGCGTACACGCTTATGTCTTGAAATTTTGTGTAACCGTTTATTTTTAGTGATATTCACTATTACGTATTACGAATTACGTATTACGAATTGTTAATAATCCGCAATACGCAATGCGTAATTTTTTAATTTTTAACTGGCGGCTACTGCTTTTTTGCCGGCCTTTTTCTTTATAACTTCACCCTTATATCTAATACCGCTGCCTTTGTAGGGTTCAGGGGGGCGCTTTTCTCTTATTTCTGCCGCCACTTTGCCAACCAGTTCCTTATTCAGTCCAGATATTTTTATGGAGCTCTTCTCTACGCTGAAGGATATACCCTCGATACCCGGAATGATTATGGGGTGTGAATACCCCAAACTAAGTTCCAGGTCCTTGCCCTTAACGTTTGCTTTGTAACCAATGCCCTGGAACTCCAACACTTTCTCAAAGCCCGCGGTAACTCCAGTGATCATATTTGCTATCAACGCTCTTTGCAAACCCCACTTGGCAATATTCTCTTTATTGCCCTCCACGGGAGTCAGTTTGATAAGGTTAGCGTCAACAACGACATTTACTCCCCTTATCAAGGGTTTTGTCAGTTCTCCTTTTGGGCCTTTAATGGTCATGGTCTCGGCCTCTACCTTTACGTTAACACCCGTAGGGATTTCAATTGGTTTTTTGCCTATCTTACTCATTTGAATGTGGAATGTGGAATGTTGAATGTAGTCTTAAAACCACACTCTACCCTCCACGCTCTACTTACCATATCTCAAACAATATCTCCCCGCCCAGCTTATGCTTTCTGGCCTCTTTGGAGCTCATTACTCCTTTGGGCGTTGAGATAACCGACATTCCGTATCCCGACCTCACCGGCTTGATCTGGCTGGCTTTGATATACATTCTTCTCGACGGACGGCTTATCAGCTTAACACCACTTATAGCCGATCCGTGCTCGTTGTATTTTAAGATAGCAAATAAAAGCTCCTGCTCAGATTTTTTAGCTTTTCTTTTTTTTCTTTCCACTCCGGCTAAGTAACCACTGGTTTTCAAAACATTGGCAATGTCAAACTTCATTTTCGAGAACGGTAAAATAACGGACTCTTTGTTCACCGCCTGTGCGTTCATTATCATTGTTAACATATCTGCTACTGGATACATAATAATTAATACTCAATCACCAATGATCAATAACCAATAAATAATCAATTTTCAAACTATTTTAAACATTTTTAAAATTTTATTGGTTATTGGATGTTGGTTATTGGTCATTTCAGATATTTCACCAGCTTGATTTCTTAACTCCCGGTAGCAAGCCCTGGCCCGCTAACTCCCTGAAGTGAATACGGCATAAACCGAATCGTCTCATATATCCTCTCTTTCTGCCGCACATAAAACACCGGAGCACCGTGCGTGTGGAAAATTTTGGTTTCTTTTTTGATCGTGCGATTGTTGATTTTTTCGCCATAATTTCTTGAAGCTTGAAGCGTAAAACTTGAAGCGTCTGAATAAATCAGAGTTTCACGTTTCACGCTACATGTTTCACGATTTGATTGGGAATCCCATGTTTCTTAACAACGCTATCCCTTTTTGTTTGTCCTTGGCTGTCGTCGCTACTGTCACTTCCATGCTGAAAATATCTTTCAATGTTTCATAGGTAACTTCCGGGAAAATGCTCGACTCTTTTATGCCCAAGTTCAGGTTGCCGTTATTGTCAAAATTCTTAGTATCTATTCCCCTGAAATCCTTTGAACTCGGTAAAGCGACAGAGATAAATCTGTCAACGAAATCGTACATTCTTTTACCTCTTAAGGTGGCCGAAAGACCTATGTTCATTCCCTCTCTGACCTTGAAACTGGCAATCGACTTCTTCGCTTTTCTAAAAATGGGTTTTTGTCCGGTAAGTTTAGCCAGATCCTGTGCAATTTTACCTACCGCCTTGTCGTCTTTTGCAATTTTACCTATCCCGATATTAACCACAACTTTTTCAACTTTTGGCACAGCCATTACATTTTTAATACCAAACTCTTTCTGCAAAGCAGGAATGACTTCTTTTCTGTATTTTTGCAGTAATCTTGACATAAGTTTAACATTTTAACACATTATTTGGTTTTTGAAAACCTTCCGCCTCATACTTCGGCTTCGCATTTTTTACAAATTCTTATTTTGTTCTTACTGTCAAATTTATACCCTATCCTTGTCGGCTTGCCGCAGGATTTGCAGACCAAAGCGATACTGGATACCGAGACAGCCCTTTCTTTGCTAATAATCTGTCCTTTCTGGCCCTGTTTCCTTGCGCGGATATGCTTTTTAATCAAGTTAAGACCTTCGACTACAACCTTATCGGCTTTAGGTAACACAATCGAAACTTTCCCGGTCTTTTCCCGGTCTTTGCCGCTTAACATTATTACATTGTCATTCTTTTTTATTTTCATACTAAACAACCTCTTCGGCTAGTGATGCTATAGTGTTAAATCCTTTCTCTTTTATCTCTCTCGGTATGGGACCAAATATCCTGCCACCTTTCGGTTCTGTGCCATCTAAGATGACAACCGCGTTATCATCGAATCTTATGTAAGTCCCGTCTTTTCTCCTGAACGGTTGCTTCTGTCTAACCACAACTGCCCTAAGCACATCTTTTTTCTTAACGGCTTTTCTCGGTTCAGCAACTTTAACCGACACCACGACAAGGTCGCCTATACGGGCATATCGCTTCCTCGAACCCCCAAGCACCTTAAAAACGCCGACGCGCTTAGCGCCACTATTATCTGCTACACCGACAATTGAACGTAACTGTAACATGTTTAGAAATTAGAAATTTAATCGGTCTTACTTACTACTATCCATCTCTTCTCTTTCGACATCGGCTTTGTTTCTTTTATCAAAACCTTGTCGCCTGTCTTATAAACACCGTCTTCATCATGCGCCTTGAATTTTCGGGTTACGTTGTAATATTTCTTATATTTCGGATGCTTTTTCATCCGTGAAACCTCAATTACCACAGTTTTCTGCATTTTATCTGACACAACAACGCCTTTTAATATTCTTGTCATAAATTTATCACTAATTACCAACTTCTCAGGATTTACGGATACGTTTTAATTCATATATTCGTATTTATCCGTAATTGGTAATAAGTCATTTACTTTTTAATAAAGTTAAAATTCGTGCTACATCTTTCTTCGTCTTCTTTACCTGACTACTGTCCTTCAAAGTATTAGCTTCCAATTCAAAACTCAACTTTGCTAGTTTAGTTTTATGTTCTCTGAGCATTTCATTTAACTCCTGCCTAGTTTTGTTTTTTAAGTCGTTCATCATATTGACAAACATTCAATGGTTTGTTATTCTATCACAGATTTCGTTTTTTGACAAAGGAATAGAAATGACCAATTGGCTCCCTTGGCTACTGTTCGGACTAGCTACATATCTCCTTATAGGCATGATGTTAACGCACTACGCGCCTCTCGGCAAAAGATACTTTGCCCGCACACGAACAAGATTAATTTTCTTGTGGATATTCCCTGTCGCCGGAATTGTTCTTTATGTCATAGTGATGTTATTCTGTGTCTTGGTGGTTGATTTGATTCTATTTAATGGGGGTAACACTCCTGACGGTGGTCTCGAAAAACTTTTTGATAACATGTAATTGCTTTCTTGCCGCTCTTAGCGGCTTTTTCTTTTTTCAAAGTCAACGCTTCTGTCGGCTCCCCGACCCTTTGGCATCGGGGCTTCTTAATCTCTTTTAATAAACCGCGTCTTTATCGGCAACTTATGTGCAGCCAAACGCAACGCTTCTCTGGCCTGGTCTTCCGATAGGCCGTCTATCTCGAATATCACTCTTCCAGCTTCGACCGGAACCACAAAATGCGATAAGGCACCTCTGCCGCCACCCATTCCCACCTCGGAACTTTTTGCCGTTCTGGGCTTGTCGGGAAAGACCCTTACCCATATTTTGCCTCCTCTTTGAACAAATCTAGCCATAACCCGACGAGCCGATTCTATCTGATTTGACTTCAACCAAAACGATTCTTCGGATTTTAAACCAAATGTACCGAAACTTAATTTAGCGCCCCGAGAAGTGCGCTCCTTCATTCTGCCCTTGTGAACTTTCGTGTGTTTTACGCGTGATGGTTGAAGCATGATGTTGTTTTTCAACGAAGCAAGCAATTTTGATTACGACGCTGAGTTGTTAAAAACTCATCACCCCGCCCTTTCTAAAACTTAGACGCTCATCTTAACAATTTATATATTTCTAGCTTCAAAGTATTTCATACTATCTACGTTTCAGAAAGGGCGGGGTAAGGTTTGGCTGCTGTAATCACTTCGGCCTTGCCTCGTGATCCCAGACCAAGCCCTTATATATCCAGACCTTTACGCCTATCGTGCCATAAGTTGTCATCGCAGTCGCTTTAGCAAAATCAATGTCGGCCCTTAATGTCTGGAGTGGCAAACTCCCTTCCTCAAGATGTTCCAACCTTGCAATTTCTGCTCCATCCAGACGGCCGCCGATTTGTATCTTAGCTCCCTTTACGTCTTTGCCTGCCATGATCTTTGAAAGCGTTTGTTTCATCACCCTCCTGAATGGTATTCTTTTCTCTATCTGATCGACTATCGACTCGGCCATTATGGACGCCGAGGCCTCCGGACTCTTTATTTCCTGTATCTCTATCCTGACACCCACTTTCCTCTTAAGAAGGTTACGGATTGACGACTTCAGGTCTTCCACTCCCGTACCGCCTCTTCCGATTATCAAACCCGGTCTGGCGGTATGTATCAATACGTTCAACGTATCGGTCCCTCTTTCGATCTCTATTCTGTCAACGGCTGTATTCTTTAATTTCTTGCTAAGAAAATCCCTTACGGCAACATCGTCTTTCAGATAACCCACGTATTTCTTGTGCCCGAACCAGCGGGATGCCCAATCCTTGTTTATACCTACGCGAAATGAAGTTGGTGATGTTTTCTGGCCCATTATATTACTTTTCTTCGAAATATTTTTTTGCCGATATTGCCGAATACCCCCTCTTTCCTGCCCAACTCTGTTTTAACTTCCGGCTTGCCCCGAGCTTGGTCGATTTGTCCTGTTTTTTCCTCTTTCACTTTCTTCTCTGCCGTTGCGTTTCTCTTCATACCGGGAACTTTCTCCGCTAAGACCAATCTTATGCGGCTTGTTTTCTTTTCTATCGGAGAAACCCTCCCGAAACCTTTTGGTTTGAATCTTTTTAACTTAGTGCCTTCGTCAACATTGATACTTTTGATATACAAATTATCCTTCACCATATTATTGTTATTCTCGGCATTGGCTATGGCCGATCTTAACAGTTTAATAATAGGCAAACCGGAACGCTTAACCAGCGCTTCCAGCTGAGCAAGGGCATCAAGGACACTCTTGCCTTTTACCAAATTCGAAACCGCCCTTACTTTTCTAGGTGCCAGTCGAAGACCATTTAATTTTGCAGAAACTTCCGCCATAAGATAAAATTTAAAATTTTCTGATTTCTGATTATTTTTACATTTTGAATTGTCATCTTGATTTTTGATATTTACACTTTACATTATTTTTTGCCGTCTTCGGCAGATGGCGCTGCTTTAGCCGCTTGGGCCGCTTCTATTTCTTTTTGTTTCTGGGCTGCTTCTATTTCTTTTTGCATTTTGCCTCCATGTCTTACAAATTTTCTGGTAGAGGCGAACTCTCCCAGCTTATGTCCGACCATATCTTCGGTAATAAAAACAGGAATATGCACCCTGCCATTGTGCACGCCGAACGTGAAACCTATCATCTCCGGAACTATCGTACAAGCTCGCGACCAGGTCTTGATTATCGTCTTGTCGCCCGCTTTTAAATTAGTCATTTTCTTCAATAACCTTTGATCGACATATGGGCCTTTTTTCAGTGATCGTGACATAGATGTTATTTAATTCTTCTCCTAATGATGAACCTGCCTGATTTCTTTTTCTTATTCCTGGTCTTCCTGCCGCCGGTGATCTTACCCTGAGCCGTCTTTGGCCTTCTGGTTCCGCGGCCTTGCTTGCCTTCTCCTCCACCGTAAGGATGGTCTACTGGGTTCATCACTGTGCCTCTTACTTTCGGCCTCCTACCCAACCACCTTGTCCTCCCGGCCTTGCCTAAGACAATCGAGCCATGCTCCATATTAGACAGTTGTCCTATTGAGGCATAACTCTCTCCGGATATTATTCTTGTCTCCGATGAAGGCATAACTAACTGGACATAACCGCCTTCGCCGGCAAGTACGGTCGCTCCGCTACCAGCAGATCTTATTAGCTTGCCACCCTGACCGGGCCTAAGTTCAACATTGTGGACCATTGAACCCTGGGGTATGTTCTTCAACTTCATCCTGTTTCCGGGCCGCAACGGCGGTCTTTCGGCTGTAATTATCTCGTCTCCCACTTTCAGGTCTTGGGGAGCTAGTATGTACCTTTTGTCGCCATCAGCATAGTTGATCCTGGCTATCCTTGTGGTTCTGTTCGGGTCATATTCTATCGAAAAAACCTTCCCGGGAACGTCGGTCTTGTTCTGTTTAAAGTCAACCTCTCTATACGATCTCTTGGCACCTCCGCCTCGATATTTACTGGTTATCCTGCCTTTGTTATTCCTCCCCCAAGACCTTTTGAGCCCCTTTGTGGCCGACTTTAACGGCTCGGTTTTTGATAACCCGCTAAAATCGTATCCTTTCATATGTCGCCGTGACGGCGTTGTGGGACTATAATTTTTCATAAATTAACCTAATTGCTCTAATTATTCTAATTGACCTAAATAAATCCCAATGACCTAATGACTAAATTTTTTGGGAACATTCATAAATTGGATATTGGGCATTATTTAGAATAATTAGGTTAATTAGTATAATTAGAATAATCTTATTGTTTTATATCGTATCCTTTTTCTAAAACCACTATCGCTTTTTTAAAACCTCGCTTGAACCCACTGTGACGACCCACAGTCCTGCTTTTTTTTGGTAAATTCACTACTTTGACCCCCTTAACCTTGACACCAAATCCTCTCTCTACGTGTTTTTTAATCTCATTCTTTGTAACATCGTCAAAAACTTTAAAAACATACTGGTTAAATAAATTGAGTGCCGTGGCCTTTTCGCTTATGTAAAAACCTTTCAAAACACCGTACTCGAAATTTCGAAATTTCGACATATCGACATTTCGAGAATCGGCTTCGCCGTCTTTTTCGGCGCCAACCTCACCGAATTCTTTCGGTGTTTCAGTTTTCTTTTCTTGTTTTTTACTCTTGCCAAATAAAGCCATATAAATACATTGCTAAATTGTTAACAATACAACAATGTAACAATGTAACAATTTATTTCTTCTCTAACGCTCCAATTGCATCTTTCAGCAGGATCACATTCTTATACGAAAGCGCCTCAAGGGGGTTAAGATTCCTTGCTTCGATCACTCCCGTTTTTTGTATGTTTTTGGTCGATCTGTATAAATTCTTGTCCGCTGATGAAGTCACAATAAGAACACTGCCACCTCTCCCCAGTTTGTCTTGAAATAACCTCAAAATACCGGCGGCTTCTTTTGTCTTGGGGGCATTCAAACTAATGCTATCAACCACGATTATATTGCTGCTCCTTGCTTTCTCGCTTAACGCCACAATCAAGGCCTTGCGTGCCATCTTTTTACCGATCTTCTTCTTAAAATTAACATCTTTTGTCGGACCAAATGTCACTCCTCCGCCTTTCCATATAGGCGATCGTATAGACCCATGTCTTGCCCTACCTGTCCCTTTCTGTTGCCATGGCTTCTTGCCACCGCCTCGAACCTCCGCTCTTGTTTTGGCATGAGCTATAACCTGTCTCTTGTTGGCCATCAACGATGAGACAACCTGATGGAGCAGGTCGTTATTGCTTTCAACGCCGAAAACGGAGTCGGGCAACTCTACATTTCCAATAACTTCCGCTTTTTGGTTATAAAGATTAACTTCCATATTACTGTGTTTGTACGATAACTAATCCGCCCTTATTTCCCGGCACTGCGCCCCTTACTGCGATGAGGTTATTTTCTGCGTCTACTTTTACAACTTTAAGCCCCCGGGTTGTCCTTTTAACGCCGCCCATACGCCCCGCCATTCTCATGCCTTTCAAGGTATGCTGAGGAAATCTTTGCCCGATAGAACCGCCATGCCTCAACACATGATGATGGCCGTGGCTGAAAGGCATTCCAGAAAAACCGTGTCTTTTGACTACACCCTGAAACCCTTTTCCCTTCGATACCCCGCTTATTTTTACGGTGTCGCCTTCAGAAAACATAGAAACAGATACGTTGTCGCCAATCTTAACCTCGGTATCATTGAGTTTCGCCCCTTTGGCTTCTCTCTTTTTCTTGCCGGCTTTCAACTGAACAGCTTCGTATCCATCCTTATCCTTCGTCTTTACCTGGGTGACGACGTTGGGTTCCGCTTCAATGACCGTAACTGGTATTACGGTTCCGTCTTCGTTAAATATCTGGCTCGTCCCTAATTTTTTTCCGATTATAAATTTCATATGTAGCAACCCCAGCACCAATCTTTTCCGCTGACCGCCATTCAGAAAGGGGGCGGGATTGGTGCGGGGTTCTATTGCTTGTGGTTAATCGGCTTCGCCTCTTAAACAAGCAATGAAAAAACCGGTTCTAGCCGGCTTCAACCTGCGCTAAAACTTTATTTATTCGCTATACTGGTTTTATGTTTATTAAAACCACTCTTATTTAACTAAGGCGATATTTCGACAGCGTAGTTTTAATAAACCTGCTCACCCACCTGAGGCGGACGATTAATCAGGGTTACTCCAGCCATCAAATTACTACCTTATTCCAACGGCTAATATGATGTTAGCCGTTGAGTAAGGGGGTAATTCTATAATTGATCGATTTTTTCAAGTAGTTTTTCTACTTTGGCTTCGGCCTCCATTTTTTCTTTATCCCACATACGCGTAGGATTACTCATCTGCTGAGCTGTTTCAGCTATGGTCCTTTTCACTAAATCTCTTACTTCCTGTTTAAGTTCGGCCCTAATTTCCTCTTTGCTTTTTTCAACTCTTGCTTCTTGTTCGTGTTCAGTTTTTGGTAATTGTTCCATGGTTTTTAATTTCTAATTTTTTATATCCAACACCTGCCAAACTTTATTCATTTTTAATTTAAGTTGATCGACTTCCGCGCGAACATCCAGTTTTCTCTCCAGTTCGTCAAATCGTCTTGACATCATACCGGCTAAACTGGCAACTTCATTTTCAATTTTTACATCAAGACCGTCTATCTTTACGTCAAGACCACCTATTTTTTTATCCAGGATTTTAACGTCTTCTTTGGTCGCAAGTTTCTTTATCTCTTCTTTCGTCGCCAGTTTTCCTAACTGTTTATCAAAATATTGTTTTGTAATTTCTAACATGGTGGTTTAATAATACCTCATTTACATCTTTACTTCGATATCCACGCCGCTTGGCAAGTTCAAGTTCATTAGCGCATCTATTATTTTGGGCGTTGGCGATGTTATGTCAATTATCCTTTTGTGGGTTCGCATCTCGAATTGCTCGCGGGAGGTCTTGTCTATAAAGGCAGACCTGTTGACCGTATACTTATGTATCTCTGTAGGCAAAGGCACCGGACCAACGGG
Organism: Candidatus Yanofskyibacteriota bacterium; assembly: GCA_016181145.1. Lineage (GTDB taxonomy): Bacteria > Patescibacteriota > Minisyncoccia > 2-02-FULL-40-12 > GWA2-44-9 > 2-01-FULL-39-28. The sequence continues at coordinate 17,680 of JACOZW010000053.1, read as the reverse complement.
CTTTCCTCCATATCTTTCAATGGTATCGACTATCTGCTGAGCGGACTTGTCAATTATCTTGTTATCATAAGCCCGCAGTTTTATTCTTATTTTTTGGCTGTTTTCTGATGATTTTTTTGCCATTTGATCAAAGAACTCACAAAGCCCTGTACCCTAGGGTACGGGGCTTCGATCTTATACGATAACCTTGGTTACCACTCCTGCGCCAACCGTCTTTCCGCCTTCTCGGATAGCGAATCTCTGTTTCTCTTCCATGGCAATGGGAGCGATAAGTTTAACTTTCAAATTAATGGTATCACCGGGCATTACCATTTCCGTGCCCTCTGGCAACAGCACCTCTCCAGTAACGTCCGTTGTTCGGAAGTAGAATTGTGGCTTATAGCCCTTGAAGAACGGCGTATGCCTACCTCCCTCTTCTTTGGTCAAGACGTATATCTCGGCTTCAAACTCGGTATGAGGAGTTATGGAGCCGGGTTTGGCAAGAACCTGCCCTCGCTCGATATCCTCTTTCTTGGTGCCTCGCAACAGAACTCCAGCATTATCTCCCGCCAGTCCCTCGTCGAGCTGCTTGTTGAACATCTCTATGCCAGTAACGACCGTTTTTGACGTCGGTTTAATACCGACGATTTCGATTTCTTCGTTAATTTTAACTTTACCTCTTTCAATTCTGCCAGTAACAACTGTCCCCCTGCCTTCAATGGAAAAGATGTCTTCAATGGGCATAAGGAATGGCTTATCGGTCTCGCGAACCGGATCGGCAAAATAAGTATCAAGAGCATCAAGCAATTCCTTCACCGGCTTGGCCGCCGGGTCATCCTTTGTTTTCGCTTCTAAGGCCTTTAACCCTGAACCGCGTATAACGGGCGTTTTTTCTCCGTCGTACTGATACTTGCTCAAAAGTTCCCTAATCTCGGCCTCTACCAAGTCCAGCATTTCCGGGTCATCAACTTGGTCGACTTTATTCAAAAACACTATCAATGATGGCAGACCTACTTGCCTCGCCAAAAGAATGTGCTCTCTTGTCTGGGGCATCGGACCGTCGGTAGCAGCGACAACCAATACAGCTCCGTCCATCTGCGCGGCGCCGGTTATCATATTCTTGATGTAATCCTGGTGGCCGGGAGCGTCAACGTGAGCGTAGTGCCTTTTTGGCGTCTCGTACTCGGAGTGATGCAAAGCAATAGTAATACCTCTTGCCTTTTCTTCCGGAGCATTGTCGATCTGATCGACTGCTTCAACCCTGCCGCTATACCCCTCGCCGGAAAACAGATTGGCCGTATGCAAAATAGCCGCTGTTAGAGTGGTTTTACCGTGGTCAACGTGACCGATTGTGCCGACATTCATATGAGGCTTTGTTCTTTCGAATTTTCCCGCCATGCGATAGTTGTCCGCGAACATAGTGAGTGGTTACAATTATCAGCACCCGCCTCTGGCGGGTTTGTCACCAATCGCTCCGCTCTTGGATAAAAACTTAATTTATGTAATATCTATTCTAATCCAAACCGCTCCTTTAGTCAACTGCGGATATCTTTAGGGAAGCAGGGATGCGTACTTTATGTACGTGAGCGACGAACAACGCAGAAGATGGTTAAAATTGACCCGCCTTCTGAAGGAAGCTCAAAAATGGCTGATTTCTTTGTTGCTCCTCCTTGAAGTAGTGTTAAACTACATCTTCGTCATCACACCAAAGAAATAATCTCATTTTTGAGTTTCTCAAGTTGATTCTAATTCTAATCCTGCTTCCCTGTCTTTCTCCTCCTTCTCTACTTCGTCTTTTAAAGCTAGTATCTGTTTATTTATCTTCTCTAACATCTCTGCCTCTTTCTCGCCAACCCGGTGTTGAAAACTGCCAACGCCATTACCAATTGACCTGGCACCGACAAGATCTTGGTTTAGTCGAGAGTCCTTATTTTCTAAAGAATCAGGGTGATTAATCTTTACTTCTTTTTCCTGCTCACCAAGAAGGCCCTTGTATGCTTCGTAGCCGAGTATTACGAATGATGGTTCGCCATCTTCCAATATCAAAACCGCAGTTGAACCCTTCAATAACTTCTTTAACTCATTAGTATTCATATTAATATTGCTAAATTACTACATCGTTTTGTTGTTACGCGACTCATTGCTATATTGCTACATTGCCGAATTGTTAACAATGTAACAATTTAACAGTATAACAATTTTACTTTTTACCCTCTATTATTAACTGGGCAATGTTATTCGGTACCGGCTCATAATGGTCAAACTCCATGTTAAACGTCCCGCGTCCCTCGGTCAAGGACCGCAAAGAGGTGGCATAGCCGAACATTTCCGACAGCGGCACGCGCGAATCAACGACTTTAAGATTCAGTGGACTCCTGTCATTTATGCTTAATATCTGGCCGCGTCGGGACGCCAAATCACCAGTAACTTCTCCCATAAAGTTATCAGGCATTATTATCTCCACCTTCATTATCGGCTCAAGCAGTATCGGCTTTGCTCTCCTTGTGGCCTCTTGCATCGCGCTTGACGCGGCTATTTTGAAAGCGATCTCCGAAGAATCGACTTCGTGGTAAGAACCATCGTAAAGGGTGGCCTTTATGTCAACTATCGGAAAACCAGCAACAACTCCTTTGTCCAAGGCCTCTCGCACTCCTTTTTCGGAAGGGTTAATAAATTCTTCGGGAATAACACCACCTCTGATAGCATTAACAAATTCGAAACCTGCGCCGCGCTCGAGCGGTTCGACTCTTATCCAGACATGACCGTACTGTCCACGGCCTCCCGACTGGCGTATATACTTTCCTTCTGCCTCCGCCGTGTTGGTGACGGTTTCTTTGTAAGCAACTTGAGGGCGACCGACATTCACGCCAACCCCAAATTCTCTTTTCATTCTGTCAACAATAATTTCTAAGTGGAGTTCTCCCATTCCAGATATGATCATCTCCCCCGTTTCTTCGTCGGTCTTAATTCTAAAAGTCGGATCTTCGTCAGAGAGTTTCCTCAAAGCAATACCCATTTTCTCCTGATCGGCTTTGGTCTTTGGTTCAACCCTTAACGAAATAACCGGCTCAGGAACCTCTATGCCTTCCAGAACAACGGGGTTGTTCGGATCGCACAATGAATCCCCTGTTTTGGTATCTTTCAAACCGACAGTCGCGGCAATATTACCCGCGTATATTTCCTTGACCTCTTCTCTTTGGTTGGCGTGAAGCCGGACAATGCGGCTTATCCGTTCTTGCTGGCCGCTTCTGGTATTCAGAACATAAGAACCGGAAGCGATCTTGCCCGAATAAACTCTAAAGAAAGTGAGTGAACCAACAAACGGGTCAGTCGCGGTTTTGAACGCCAAAGCGGCAAAAGGAGCGTTCTCATCTGCCGGAACCGGTTTTTCTTCGCCTGTTTTGGTGAAGACCCCGACGGCAGGCGGAATGTCCAAAGGCGACGGCAAATAATACGCTACGGCATCCAAAACAAGCTGGACACCCTTATTTTTCAAAGCGGAACCGCAAAAAACGGGGAAAATTTTATTTTCTATTGTTGCTTTTCTTAATATTTCTCTGACCTTGTCGAGAGCAATCTCTTTCCCGTCAAGATAATCAGCCATGGCCTTATCATCGTGTTCAACTATTTTTTCGATTGTACTTGCCCTTTCTTTTTCGGCCTCAGCTTTCAGGTACTCCGGTATGGGTCCTTTCACAACTTTCTCTCCCTTAGCACCTTCAAAAGTCACGTATTCCATAGTCAAAAGGTCAACAATTCCTTTGAACTGGTCCTCATGGCCATCCGGTATCTGTAATTTAACAGCATAAGGCGAAAGTCGCCCAAGAATTGACTGGAAGGAACGATCATATGAAGCGCCCAAGCGATCGAGTTTATTTATGAAACAAATTCTAGGCACTTTGTAGTCATCGGCGTAGCGCCAATTTGTTTCTGATTGCGGCTCAACGCCGGCAACGCCGTCAAAGACGACAACCGCTCCGTCTAAAACACGCAAAGAGCGTTTAACCTCGATGGTAAAATCAATGTGGCCGGGAGTATCTATTATGTTGAGCTTAACCTTTTCGGCTTCTTTGTCTTTAGCGTCACTAGGCGACCAGTAGGCAGTCGTTGCCGCCGCGGTTATGGTAATTCCTCTTTCTCTTTCTTGTTCCATCCAATCCATAATCGCTTCTCCTTCGTGAACTTCACCTATCTTATGCGAAATCCCCGTATAAAAAAGTATCCTCTCCGAGGTAGTTGTTTTTCCCGCGTCAATGTGGGCGATAACACCGAAGTTCCTTATTTTTTGTATAGGGTAATCCGCCATCTACGAATTACGAATTGGTTACGAATATACTAATTCAAATTAACCAGTCGTTTAAATTTAATACCGCTTTTATCAAAATTTGCCAAAATCGCTAATTTTTTATTAAAACTTTTTAGGTAATTATTAACTTGATCAATGTTTTTCTTTGAAAATTTAGCGTCTTTTTTAATTTCTAATACCACCTTATCTTCTATTAAGTAATCTAGGAAGTATTTACCGACTATTTCATTTTTAAACTGAATGGGTAGATAAACTTGTTCCTTAAACTTGATATTCTGTTCTCTTAAAGAGATGGCGATGGCTTTTTGATAATGACTTTCACTATATCCAAAGCCAAGTTCATTATAGACGTCAAATAGCACACCCACAATTTTATAACTCAGATCAGGATATACTAAATCTTTTCTTTTTAATTCCATCTTAACTTATTCGTAGCCAAAACCGAAGATTCGTAATTCGTATATCGGTTTTGGTAAATTCGTACATTCGTACAAGATTAGTAATTCGTAGATTACCAACTGAAGTGAGCAAACGCCTTATTTGCCTCTGCCATCCTATGAACATCCTGTTTCTTTTTTATCGCGCCTCCGGCATTATTGAATGCCTGGATAAATTCCTCAGCCAGACGTTTAGCCATCGGCTTTCCTTTTTGAGCCCTTGCCGATTCAACTATCCATCTAATCGCAAGCGCTGTCCGCCTTTCGGGCCTGACCTCAACTGGAACCTGATAGTTGGCGCCACCGACACGTTTTGATCTGAGTTCGACAGTTGGTGAAACATTATCCATTGCTTTTTCAAACACTTCTATTGCCGGTTTCTGGGTTTGTTTTTCGGCAAGTTCAAGAGCTGAGTAAACAATCTTCTTGGCAATTGATTTCTTCCCTGCCTCCATTATCTTATTTATAAATTTGGCAACCAAAACACTCGAATATCTGGCATCCGGCTCAATGACTGATCGTTTTTTTACTGGTCGTCTCACGACGTGAAGCGTGAAGCGTGAAGCGTGAAGCGTTAACTACGTTTCAAGTTTCACGTTTCAAGTTTTAAGATTATTTTGGTTTTTTGGCTCCATACTTGGAACGCTGTTGTTTTCTTCCTTCGACTCCTCCGGAATCAAGCACTCCTCTAACCACGTGATATCTGACTCCCGGCAGGTCCTTGACCCTTCCTCCTCTGATAACAACTACGGAGTGTTCCTGAAGATTATGCCCTATGCCCGGTATGTAAGCCGTCACTTCCATACCGTTAGTAAGCCGGACGCGAGCAAATTTTCTCAAAGCGGAGTTTGGTTTTTTGGGAGTCATTGTTCCAACCTTTATCGCAACCCCCCTTTTGAAAGAAGAAGGATAAAATGTCGGTTTATTTTTTAAAACATTAAAACCGCGAACCAAAGCCGGCGACTTGGTCTTCGCTCTGGAACTCTTGCGCGGGTTTTTCATTAATTGTCTAAATGTCGGCATAACAATAAAATAAGACCCCAAGGTCTTAGATAGTATATCAGAATTACAGTACTAATGTCAAAATCCAATGCCGGTAAGCAACTGGAACAAACCTCTTATGACAGGTATGAGCAACGGGAAAATAAAGAACAATAATACCAAAAGAAGCAAGAAGCTGTATTTATATAAGAACATCCTTGCCGCTGTGAATCTGGCTGGTAGAAATGTCAGCAAAAGCCAGTGGCCGTCCAACGGCGGTATCGGAAACAGATTAAATATGGCAAGAAATAAGTTCAACGTCACCACGATACCCAACAACTCTGGTATAAGAGATGAGGAAAAAACATCCGGCAGAAATCTCAATGTGAGGCCGAAAAGGACGGCCAAAGCAATGTTGGAGGCCGGACCGGCTATGGCCACCTTGGCCGGACCATATTTTCTGTCGCTTAAATTCAATGGATTATATGGAACCGGCTTTGCATAACCAAAAACAAACGGTGATCTCAAAATCACTAAAAGCAGTGGAAGTAAAACCGAACCAAACATGTCCAAATGTTTTATCGGATTTAAAGTAAGCCGGCCGAGGTTCTTGGCCGTCCCGTCACCCAAAGAATAAGCTACTGCCCCGTGGCTTACTTCGTGTATCACAACCGAATACAGAAGCGCCACTATCCAGAAAATTGTTGTCAGCAGTGTCTCCATAATACTTGACCAGGTAGTAGATTTTTGAGAAGCGCCTACGGCGCCGTTCTGAAAGAAACTCAAAAATTCACTACCTGGTTGAAATAGTATCAATTATGATGTATTATGTAAATCACTTAATCATATGGCAACCCGATGTCCGCAATGCGGCAAAAAACCGATTATGGCAACCACTCGCAAACTCTTGCGAGGCCATTATAATCCTACATCCAAGTCCAAAAGATACCCAAACTTACAGTGGGCCAAAGTCCCGGACAAGACAGCATCCGCCGGCTGGCGAAGAATAAAGATCTGCACTGACTGCATAAAAACTCTTCACAAAACCAAATAGTTTGATCAAAGAACCTCTACCAACACCAGTTGAGCAAAGAAAAGACAAACTCTCCGAGGCCGAGGAGAAAACTTTTGATTTGCTGGTAACAGAACACCGCGCGGCGGCAATAGATATGAATAAATTTGCGAAGATCCCTCGTTATGCCGAGCGGCTTGAAAGAGACAAAGCAAGTGTTGAAAAAAAGAAAGCCACCATAAAAAGGGATGGAACTGAACCCACCAAAAAAGCTCGCATATTGGAGGCGATCTTTGCCGAACAAATCGAGTTAAGCGACTGGTTAGGCCAAAATGTATTCACAATAGTTCCCGCCGAATACGACGACTTGTTTCATGGCGTAGATCTAGCACTAGAAGTACCAAAAGAAGAGGGTACAGAATACTTGGCTCTGGGAATAGACGTAACCTCCTCTCCAATAAAAATTCGAGATAAGTTAAAAAAAATTAAAGAACATATGGCCGATGGCACACTGACAATGATGGAATATTTTCATTCGGATAACCGACACGATTTTTACGACGTAGTTAGGAACATTTCCCAAGTCGTTATAGGTACCGAAGGAAGAACCATAAAAGAGTTGAGCGAACTGTGGATGACGGCTTACGGCCTGCCTAAATTAAGAAGGAGATCAGGTGGACCGTCTCTAAGCCCGGAGGCGGAACAAAGCCAGAGAAGAATGATAAAAGATGCCAAGGACAAATTGGGCAGACATCGTGTCCAAATGCTTATTCTTGAAGAAATAAAGATACAGCTTTCCGTCTTCAGGAACTTTGCAACCAAAGTTAATCAAACCGAAGCAGCTAAAAAATTTTCCTCTCTCATAGAACTAATCGACGGGGCGCTTCAAGAAAAAGGCATTCCTGACAGAGAAGACGTATTCAGAAATAGCGAGGATATTGTTTTTCAGTCCTTAAGCGAAGCAGTGAATGACTTTGAAAATCTCTAAATCTTGCCTTCGTCCCGCCTTAGCGGGACTTCGGCGAGCAAAGACGGGCCGTCGTATAATGGTAGTACGCGTGGCTGGGGGTCATGCAGCTGGAGTTCGATTCTCCACGGCCCGAAAGTTATTACTAAAACTCCGCCAACTGGCGGAGTTTTAGTTGGTTCTATTTTCAAAGCAATTAGCATTTCGCCAAGTGGGTTTCCGCAGGATCCCGCCACGGCGGGACCATCATATAAGAATCCCGAATAAAATAATTTGTCCTAAAGCTTAGAAATAGAACCTAACTAAATTATACCTCTTCCTCGTTATAATAGAAGTTGATATCCGGCCATGAGTAGCTGAAAATCTCGTTTTTACTAAAGAATATCCCTATCTCTCTTTTGGCCGCTTTGAGATCCTCGGACGAATGGATAATGTTGGCTGAAATTGACATCCCGTAATCTCCTCTTATCGTACCGGGTGGAGCATTCTTGCCATCTGTCGGCCCGCACATATTTCGCACTACTCGGACGACATCCAAACCCTCAAGCACAACAAGTACAACCGGCAGTGACTTCATAAATTTCTTGAGCCGCGGTAAAAAATGCTTGCCTTTATGCTGAGCATAGTGCTTATCTAGAAGCAGATCGGTCATTTTGACCATTTTCATACCGACCGGCCTTATACCCTTCTGTTCAAATCTGTCCAATATCTCCCCCACAATCCCCCGATGGATGGCATCCGGTTTTAAAATTATTAATGTTTTTTGAAATGTATTTGGCATTTTATTAGTTTCAGTATGATATATCATAATATCATACTGAATTATTTTGCGATTAATATCTGGTAATTTTGGCCGTCGCTGACAACTTTGACGTTGCCGTCAGTATCAGTACGATAATATCTTATACCATAATCTTCCAGCCGTTTCAAAACTTCCGGTACCGGATGGCCGTATCTATTCTTTGTGCCAACTTGAATGACAGCAACTTGCGGCGAAACCCCGTACAAGAATTCTCCGATCGTAGATGTTTTTGAACCATGATGAGCGACTTTCAGAATATCGGCGTCCAAGTCCGCGCCGCTCAATATAATTTGTCTTTCTGTTTTTGCCTCAATGTCTCCGGTCAACAAGACAGTCGTTTGGCCGTATTTGAGCATCAAAACAACGGATTCATTGTTTGTCTTTTCCATCGCTTGACCAGTCAACGACCCACCCGGGTGAATTATTGACAAAGTCACGCCGCTCCCCAAATCAATAATCTTGCCGGCCACTGGGTCCAAAATACTTGCCCCCTCTTTCTCAACCGCTTCTTGCCAAGCGCCATATAAAGCCGATTTGCGGACTATGTTTGAATAAACGATGTTTTCCACCTCGTATCTTTCCAGCACTCCTATCAGACCCGTAACATGGTCAGCATCAGAGTGAGTGAGAACAACCATATCAATATCTTTGTCATAAAACGGCATTACTTCGCCTAATTTTTGGATAACCGCATTATCCGGCCCGCCGTCTATCAAAACCTGATTCCCGTTCGGCGCTTCTACAAATATCGCATCTCCTTGTCCGACATCGAGAAAATATACCTTGAGCAGTCCGTCCTTTTGGGAGGCAGAGGAATAGGTTGAAAAAGCAAAGACGGAGAGGCAAAGGAAGATTACAAGGTGGACGAGTTTGAATTGCTTGGGTCTCATTCAAATTATTTGTCACAAACTTAAATAAAAATAAAAGCGCCTTCGGCGCTTGGTTATACTGCAATCCAGTTGGGATATCTGGCAAGAAAATCTGCAAATGGTTCGGTCGGGCTTTCTCCCACTCCGAGCACTCCCCACTCGCTTGGCATTTCATATACCCTTTTGCACATATCCCTGACGGCGTTGCACTCGTCTTCTGCCAATTCAATGTCAACACTCTTCCGGAAACCACCGGCTACACCGATAAAGCCGATTACTTTCCCGTCACGAGTAACATCATACCCTTCACATATGTGTTCAAATCCAGAGTTGAACTTAAATATCACCATCGATTCCCTCGATCACATATAAACTGCCCGAATGTTATCACTTCTTTTTTGCCGCTTCAAGGCGCTGTTCCAAACTTTTAAGATGCACTTCCAATTCTGAAGCATCCCAATTATTGGCCTTGTGTTCGGCAATCTTTCTTTCTGTCACCCCTATCGCTTCTTTTAGGCCGTTAGTAGTTCTTTCTTTCGCGCTTTTTATATTAGCCCACTGATTGCCCTCTTTCTGCTTCCTTTCCTCTTGTTCTAACCACGACACACCAGGATGAGGATTTATTTTTTCTTTGGTCATACGGCAAATATAGACCCATTAAAATAACTTTGCAAACAATTCTACCACTTCTATTTGATAAGTGGTAATAGCCCAGGCGAACCAGCCGGCAATTTGACCTAAAGGCGTGAACACCATTCCCGCAAGACCGGAAATAAATCCCACGAACATCGCGGCCGGAATAAACGGGAGAATAAGCACATTGGTCGGCAGAGAAACAAGAGAAAAATTTTTGAAATAGTAAATTAACAACGGCGCCACGGCTATTTGGGCCGAGAGGGTCATCAGGGTTATCTCTTTCAGGGTGCCGAACTTCGGAACTTTACCCAGTTTTGAATCAAGGTATGGATACAGATACATAAGTCCCAGAACTGCCGCGAATGAGAGCTGGAACCCGATGTCAAAATTCAAAACAAACGGGTTAAAATACGCCATCGCCGCTCCGGCAAGAATTATTGAATTTTTCGGGTCATAAAGCCGGCCGTACCCTTGAGCGAACAAAAGCAGAAGACCCATCACAGCCGCCCGAACTACCGATGCAGAAGCGCCGGTTAGGACTACAAATAAACAAACAACTGCCACCGAGATCCAAAAAGCGACTCTTCTCCTGAAAAAGATAACGAGTCCAGTCAGAACCGCCCATGAAATTATCATTATGTTGTAGCCGGATATGGCAAGAATGTGGGTAGTGCCAGTTTCGTTGAACGCTTCCTTGAGGTCGTCCGATATGTTTTGCCTCGAACCAAGCAGAATACCATTGACGAAAGCCGCATTCGGCTCGGATATCGACTTGTTTATCGCGCTTTCAAATCTGTTTTTTAAGGCAAATATCTTTCTATACAGAGCAACCTTCACCCCCTCAAACTCAAAATATTCTAACTTATGATATTTCATAGTATCATAAGTTAGATTTAATTCCGGGTAAAACATTGTGGTTCTTATCCCCTCTTTTTTAAGATAAGTGATGTAATCAAACTCAGCTTGTCCTGAGCCGGCCGAAGGGCCGAAATTTTGCGGTTTCTGAAGCACACCTTTCGCAGACACAGTATCGCCGTAGTCAAATCGGGGAAAACTATTTGCGGTAATCAATATTTTATCGTTCACTTTTATTTTTCTGTTTCCCACTATTAGTTCCTTAGCCCGTAAAACCATCTCCACTCTATCGCCTTTTACAACCACTTCGTCGTCAACATATCCATTCACCACAAATTCAATGCCTTTTTGTCCCGCTTCTAAGTCCGTGAACACATCTAGACGGTCTTGGTCCAAGTCAGCCGAGTTGAACCGAACTATCCCAAACAAAAAAGCAATTCCAAGAAACCCTGTTAGGAGAAATTTGCCATTGAAACTCTTGTTGTGCCCAAACACGCCTATCAAGCCGACAGCCGCTATGAGGCCTGCATAAATAAATGTTTGGCCGACGTCAAAAATAGAAGAAACAAAAATGCCCGACAAAAAACTAATTAGTAGCCAGAAAAATATCTGCGACTTGTGCATAACAGAAAAGAGATGAGGGTTAATTACAAACCCCGGTCGTCGCGAAACAATTAGGACACGAATAGCATGAGCCGGCCCGTATCATTATCGTCCCGCAACCGTTGCAAAGAGGAGCGTCGGCATTGAAGGATTTTGCTTTTCCGTTACCGATATGACCACGAACAGGTATTTTTTCTGTTTTTATTGTCGAAAACGAAACAAGTTCGGCCAATAACTTATCGTTTTTTGGCGTCTCGTTGTTCTGTTCGGCAGAAGTCGTTTCCGTATGAACATGTTCCGGTCCGAATACTTCCTCTCTATCCTCCGGACTCAAATACTTCATGCCTAAATACCTGAACACATAGTCAATCACCGATTTCGCGGTCGGAATATTAGGATTGCTGGTAAAACCGGCTGGTTCAAATCTCATATCTTTGAATTTTTTCACAAGGGTCTTAAGCGGTATGCCTGATTGGAGGCACATTGAAGTCAAAGTTGCCATTGTGTCGAACAGGCCTGATATCGTACTGCCTTCCTTTGCCGTAGTAATGAACGTCTCGCCCGGCTGCATCGTATCGGGGTAAAACCCGACCGTAAGATAGCTCTCAAATCCGCCAACAGAGAATTTGTGAGTGATGGACGGACGTTCGTCGGGAAGTTTAATTCTTGTGTATCCATTAATTTTTTCGATCAGTTGAACATCAATTGATCGCCCTGAGCCTGTCGAAGGGCTATTTTCAACTTTATTACTCGTATTAAGCGGCTGAATGGATTTACAGCCGTCACGGTATACAGCCAAGGCCTTAAGCCCCAAACGCCAACCTTGAAAGAACACATCTTCAATATCTTCTACTGTCGCATCGCTGGGCAAGTTTACTGTTTTACTGATTGCGCCGCTTATGAACGGTTGAGCCGCGGCCATCATTTTAATGTGGCCCATATAACTTATGCTTCTTGACCCACTGGACGCTTTGAATGAACAATCAAAGATCGACAAGTGTTCTTCTTTCAAGTACGGAGTTCCCTCTATCGTTTCGTTTTTCAATAGATACTCAGATATCGCATCTACCTCTTCGTTAAGATAGCCCAGCCGCCTCAACGCAATAGGTATCTGACTGTTGACAAGCTTAAGCGTTCCACCGCCAACCAATTTCTTGTATTTGACTAGGGCCAACTCAGGTTCTATCCCCGTTGTATCGCAGTCCATTAGGAACGATATGGTACCAGTCGGCGCCAAAACCGTAACTTGAGAGTTCTTAACTCCATACTCGTCAGCCAGTTCTTTCGCCTCGTGCCACACCAGACGAGAAGCTGTCTCGAGATATTGGTCATCCATACCGATACTTTGTGAATCTTCAAACAGCTTGTCGCCAGCGTTAAGATGCTGTGATAAAACCTTGAGCGTCCCGTCGCGATCAGCGTGATAACCAGCAAACGGCCCTTTATGGCTACTGATAACTGCCGACATCCTGTAGGCCTCCCCGCACGTCAAAGAAGTTATCTGACCAGCAAGCACTCTTCCTTTGTCAGAATCATAAGGCAGACCTAAAACCATTAACAAGGCACCTAAGTTAGCATACCCCAAACCAAGTTGCCGGTAGGCCTTGGCGTTGACGGTTAGTTTTTCTGTTGGATAAGAAGCACGATCAACCAAAATATCTTGCGCAGTTATCATCGTATCCACTGCCTTTTTAAAAATATCCACGTCAAACCTGCCTCCTTCCCTTAAAAATTTCATCAAATTTAAAGATGCAAGATTACAGGCCGAGTTGTCAATCGACATATATTCGGAACAAGGATTAGATGCGTTGATCCTGCCAGCATTAGGAATAGTGTGCCATTCGTTAATGGTTGTATCATATTGAATACCCGGATCAGCCGAATGCCATGCCGCATCAGCCATACTTCTAAACAATTCCTTTGCTTTAATCGTTTCAATGGTCTCGCCGGTCGTTACTGCTTTTAAATCCCAGTATCCATCGGCTTCCACGGCTCTCATAAAAGCATCAGTGACTCTGACAGAATTATTGGCATTCTGATACGGAAGAAGCGTATAGGGGTCAAACAAGTCAGCCGCAATCGAGTCCTTGAATCCGGCTTGAGCAAGCGCTTTGGTCATATCCTCAATTATTTTTTTGGAATAAATAAAACCATGAATATCGGGATGATCGACGTTTAAGACAACCATCTTAGCCGCGCGGCGCGTGGTGCCTCCTGAACGTATAGAGTTGGCGACGCCATCAGCGCCCTTCATAAAGGATACCGGTCCGGAAGAATACCCACCTTTTGACAACGGCTCTTTAGACGACCTTAATTTAGATAAATTTATTCCCGAACCGGAGCCGAATTTGAATATCCATCCTTCGTCGCGATACCAGTCCAAAATTGACTGCATGTTATCTTCAACGGCAAGAATATAACAAGCAGAGGCCTGCGGTTGTTCATAGACCCCAACGTTGAACCAGACAGGGCTGTTGAAGGCCGCGTATTGGTTCACAAGCAGCCAAGTAAGGTCTTTCGTAAAGTTATCGCAGTCACCGATGGTCTCAAAGTACCCGTCCCGCATTCCCCACTCGCCTATCGTCTTGGCTACTCTGTCTATCATTTGCCTGACGCTATTTTCTCTTTCCAGAGAATTTAATTTGCCCCTGAAATATTTTGAAGCGACTATGTCGGTAGCGGTCTGGGTCCAGAAAGAAGGAACCTCAACGTCTTTTTGTTCGAACACGACGGTGCCGTCGCCCTTGGTTATCTTAGCCATTCTTTTTTCCCACTTGATAACGTCGTATGGATTCCCTGAACCAAAAAGACGAGGCCATTTTATTCCGATGCCAGATTCAATGACATCATTATTTATTCTTAAATTTGGTTGTGTTTGAGTTTCGTTCATAATCTACGAATTAAATACTAACATACAAATATTAGGGTCAAAATACTGCCCCGAGGGCAGTATTTTGACCCGTAAGAGAATTTTTAGTCCCGCTTAAAAGCGGGACGATTCATCGAAACACTATTTTTAAACTTACCCTCATTGTTAATTTCATTATAAAAATTACGCCGTACAAATCAAGCCCCGTATATCAACAGGCAGTTGCCTACTAACGACCTGCTCTAAATTTCTGCTAAACGATATTTTTATTGTGAGTTAAAATGACACGAAATAAGGGTCAGCCGGGAGTTATCTGCCTGTTGTATTATGGGGCAAGCCCTTAAAACGTTGGACTCCGCTGTTTTTGCGGGAGAGTTTTACTTCATTTTTCGGCGGATGAATGCCGGTATATCAAACTCGTCGTCATTAACCGACGAGTCAACCAGTTCTTTGACCGGCTGGGGTTGAGGAGTTCCATTGCCGGAAACGTTCAGACCTTTCTTCGGTACGTTATCAAATAAGTTAGGGCTGTTGATGGTCGGTCTGACCGATGACAGGTGGCCGTTGTTGAATCCAGTTGCAACTACTGTAACTTTTAGCTCGCCTTTTTTCAGTTTATCGTCAATAACCGCACCGAATATAACCTTAGCGTCGCCGTCAATATGCTCGGTGATTATTCTGGCCGCTTCATTGATCTCTGCCATTGCCATATCCATGCCGCCGGAAACGTTAAAAAGCACCCCGCGCGCCCCGTCTATTGAAACCTCCAGCAACGGGGAGTTGATAGCCGTCTTTGCCGCTTCTATCGCCCTATCCTCGCCGCTTGCCCTCCCTATTCCCATCAAAGCGGAACCAGAATTGGCCATAACGGCTTTGACGTCAGCAAAGTCAACATTGATTATCCCGGGTATCGTTATCAGGTCAGATATGCCTTGAACGCCTTGACGCAGAACATCGTCAACTATGTAAAACGACTCCAGTAGCGGTGTCTTTCTATCGATCACCGACAATAACCTGTCGTTGGGAATGGTGATAAGCGCGTCAACTCTGTCGCGCAAATTATGCCATCCCTCTTCGGCTATTCTTGCTCTCTGCGCCCCTTCAAAATTGAACGGTTTGGTAACAACAGCTACCGTCAAAGCCCCAAGTTCACGCGCAATTTCAGCAATAACCGGAGTAGCGCCAGTACCAGTACCGCCGCCTAAACCAGTCGCCAGAAAAACCATATCCGCTCCCTTAAGCGCGTTTTGAATTTCTTCTTTGGTATCTTCTGCCGCTTGCCTGCCTATCTCGGGATTCATTCCAGCGCCTAATCCTCGGGTCAAACTTTTACCAATGTGAATTTTAGTCGGCGCGTTGGTCGCATGAAGCGCTTGAGCGTCGGTATTTATCGCGATAAACTCCACCCCATGAATACGGGCTTCTATCATTCTTGCCAAAGCGTTGCCGCCAGAACCGCCGCAACCTATAACTTTTATCCTGGCAAATGTTTCAAACGGGGGCTTGATCTGCGCCATAGTAAAAATTCGAAATTCGAATATCGAAACTCGAAACAATATCTAAATTCAAATATAAAAATTTTAAACAATTTCGGATTTTCGGGCTTTGTTTCGGATTTCGGATTTCGTGCTTCGGATTTACTTTCCCTTGTCTTAACACAAAACAAAAACCCGCGCAAATTTGGGGTGTATTACCTGTGGATAACTTGTTCGCTAACGCTCACCGCTGACTTACGCTGACTTGACGCCGACTTACGCTGAAAAATTCCGCGACTGTCTGCGTTTAGTCCGCGTGTGTCTGCGACTTTTTTGCTTTGCAAAAAAGTATTACGGGAGGAAATTCTTCAACCAACTTTTAATTTTTGAGAAAACCGGGTTCCCGTCAAAAGATATTTTCTGCGTTTTCCGGCCATTCTGTGTTTCCGTGGCGCCCCACAAAACCAGACCGACGGCAACGGCAAATGACGGATCCCCGACTATATTATTCGCGCCGTCAAAACCAAGCGGCTTGGCTATTTTCACTGGCAAACGAAGCTTGTCTTTGACTAAAAAGGCAAAGCCGGGCAAGTTGGAACCGCCGCCGCTCAAAACCACACCTGCGGGCAATATCCCCGTTTTAGAAACTTTCTTTAGTTCCGATTCTACAATATCAAGCAGCTCGCCAACACGCGCGTCAACGACTTTAACCAGCTGTTTTTTAGGCACTACGAAGTTCTCCTCTCCAATAAGATGTGAAAGATCTATGTTTTCCCTCTTCCGCAGGTCTTCTGCGTTAGAGGTGGAGCAGTGTTCCAGCTTTATTCTTTCCGCAATATCAAGCGAGGTTCTTAAGGCAATGGCTAAGTCGTTGGTAATATGCTTTGAACCAAAGGGGATAACCGCGCTATGAACTAAGTCGGCTTCCTCAAATACGGTTAGCGTCGAGGTGCCGCCTCCGAAATCCAAATTTATCACGCCGTGCTCTTTTTGACTTTTGTCCAAAGAAGACAGAGATGCGGCAAGCGGAGCATAAACTAGCCCAGCAACTTCAATATTATTTTCGTTTACACATTTAGCTATATTTCTCAAATACGGAGATAGCCCGTCTATTATCAGCACATCCGCTTCAAGACGGACGCCTTTCATTCCTAACGGATTTTTTACATACTCGGTACCGTCAACGATAAAGTTGCGGGGAGTGACGTGAATTATCTCTCTATTGGCCGGCATACTGACGACTGAAGCGGCCCCGACAACCCTGTCTATATCGTTCTGGGATATTTCGTTGTCAGCTCGGGATACGGCAATGACGCCCCTTGAGACCTGGGTTTTGATGTGAAGTCCGTTAACGGCCACAAATGCTCTTTTTATTTGCGTTCCGGCCATTGCCTCGGCTTGTTGGACAGCAGAGCCGATATTATCAATGGTCTCCTCCATATCCACCACCATTCCCCTGCGTAGTCCTTCCGATACAGCGCTGCCCGTGCCTAATATTTCCGGCCTTAAACTATCACCAATGCGGGCGATCACGACTTTGACTTGAGAGTTACCTATATCTATTCCGCTAATTGTGTATGGATGGGACATAAAATTAAATTCCAAATTACAAGCACCAAATTACAAACAAATTACAATCCCTAAATTCAAAATTACAAACGTTTAGAATTTCGGTCATTAGAATTTTGGTATTGTTTGTGATTTGTTATTTGGGATTTGTGATTTTAAAAACACCTGATCTTGCTTAAAATTTTCCTTTCAAGCTTAAACATCTTTCTGGCACTATTCTCCGAGAGCTCGTGGTCATATCCTTGTAAATGCAAAAATCCGTGCACTGTCAGTTGTGCTAATTTTCTTTCTATGCTTATATTTTCCCTCTTTGCCTCTCT